>CAYPPX010000001.1:0-362951 GCA_964412775.1 uncultured Pseudomonadales bacterium
CAAGCATACGATGCAAGGTAATGACTGATTGATAAACCATTGGGTCCATCATTAAGTCGTCTCTTCTAGTACCAGATTTTTGCACATCAATCGCTGGGTGAATTCTTCTCTCAGCTAAAGTTCTGTCCAAATGTACTTCTTGGTTACCAGTACCTTTAAATTCTTCGTAAACCAAGTCATCCATTCTGGAACCAGTATCAACCAGAGCAGTGCCAACAATGGTTAAAGAACCTGGAATCTCAAAGTTTCTAGCAGCACCAAAGAATTTCTTTGGTGGGAATAAAGCTGCTGGATCAAAACCACCAGATAAAGTTCTACCGGAAGTTGGCATCGCTAAGTTGTAAGCTCTAGCCAATCTAGTAATCGAGTCTAAGAGAATAACCACATCTTTACCTGATTCAACTAATCTTTTAGCTCTTTCCAAAGCTAACTCGGCTACTCTCACTTGATCCTGAGCAGATTCATCAAAGTTACTGGCAGCCACCTCACCCTTACCTTTGGTTAAGGTTTCGATGTGACGTCTAATATCCGTCACTTCTTCTGGTCTCTCACCGACTAACACTGCCATCAAGTGAATCTCTGGATTATTAGCCGCTACACCAGTAGCGATGTTCTTTAGCAAAGTTGTTTTTCCAGCTTTTGGTGGAGAAACAATCAAACTTCTTTGACCTTTACCAATTGGAGCAATCATATCAATCATTCTTAGTGATAATGGTTCAGCACCAGTTTCCAAAATGATTTGCTCATCTGGGTAAACTGGAGTCAAGTTTTTAAAAACAGGGCGATCCTTTTTCAAAAACTCTTCTACAGGCATACCATTAACTTGATCGACTTGAAGTAACCCCCAATAACGCTCATTCTCTTTGGGTTTTCTGGCTGGACCAGTCACTACATCACCAGGTCTTAATTTAAAACGTCTGACTTGGGAATTAGAAATGTAGGTATCTCGATCATCTTCTGTAAAAGAAACTCGCAACACACCATGGCCATCTCTGGAATTATCTAAAGAACCAGTAATGGTTTCAATGACATCTTCTGTTTGTGGTTTAGAAAAGCCAAGTTTAATCCGACTACTGCGCATCGCAGTGATTCTTGGTTTTTTGTTAACCTCCGACTGATCATCAACCGCACTAGGAGCGACTGTTTTAGGAGTAATTTTTGGAATAGCTTTAACAGCTTTTGGTTGAACTTCAACCTGAGCTTTTCCAACTAGCTCGTCTGCAGAAATATCAGCTTTTGCTGGCATATAACTTCTGGTTCCTTTCTTACTTACTGATGATGAATGATAAAAAAATCATGCTTAAAAAATCTACTTATTCGGGAAATTCTTACCGAGTTACCTAAAAGATAAAACTTAATGAGAACTAAGATATTATGGCAAATAAAGCTAAATTTGTCAAAAAATTTAAATTAAAGCCAAAATTTTCTCAAGGGCATTGGTTTCATCAACGATTGTCCAGTTGTTCTCTTCAGCGATCTTCACCAAATCGTTGGGGTCTCGGTTGGACTCTTTCATTACAACTGGTTTACCAATTGCCTTTAACATTTCGATATCTGAATAGGAATCGCCCATCCCCAAAGAAGCTTGCCAATTCACTTCCTGATTAGGAAATAAATTACTAGCTAAATTATTAAGTTGTTCACGTTTGTGTTTGGCTAAAGACAAGTTTACTGCTGCTTGATCGGTGTACTTACCAAACTCATCTACTTGAACTTTAGTGGCTCTAAATCTATCTGGAGTAAAACTATTTGCTTCACAGAAATAACGGACAATTTCGTCTGGACTAGCACTAATTACCAAAGTGGTATAACCACTTTCAGTGAGTTTTGATAATAATGGTTGGACAAAAGCAAAAGTATTTTTTCTTGATTCAGCCCAAACTTCCCTACCAGTCTCAATATATTTTTCCGGATCATTGCCTTTCATGGCTTGCAAGTAATTGGCCAGCCACAAACCGGACATTTCTTCACGACCCAATTTACCATTAGCGTAGTCCACTTCCAAATCATGAAGTTTCTGAAACATCGCATGACTAAACAAACCTCTTTCTACTAGTTTTTCAAGTAAAGCCAAAGATAGCACGCCAGTACTTAGCGTTCCATCAATATCAAAAGCAGCTAGTTTTATATCATTTGTTTGTAACATTTTTTTAAAATTTAAACTAAAAAGATGGCATATTATAACTCATAATCTGAATTTGAAACTGTGTAAGACCTTACTTTAGTTACTAAGAATTCCTAAAGCACTATTTTCTTTGACTTCAACAATCTTGGCATAGCGAAAGATTCTGATTGGCGAGTCCAAATGTTTACAAGTGTAAAGAATTAAATCAGCTTGGTAATCAGTGATCTGTTCACCTTCTTCACCAGCATAAATTTCATAAATCCACTTACGTTGACCAGAGATTACTTCCACTCTATCTCCCGGTTCTAAATCAGGTAATGAATAAAATGAGTGGTATTTCCAATAGTCATCTTTCCACCACCAATCAAAACCATAACGGTGACCAGCCACAATCATTGGCTTAGAACGATCACCAGCTTTACCAAAATCTGGTACCCACCACAAACCAACTTGGAGAGCTTCTTCATAGTTCTCGTTTTGATTTAACTCTGATCTCACTCCAATTCTAGGGATCACTAACCAATCACCTTCTGGCAAATCTGGATTGTAAGCTGGTTTGTAACTTCGTTGAGAAGGTAAAACCTTTCTTTTAGTGGCAGCTTCGTCTAGCAAGTTGAGTTCTAGTTCAAAATTGCCTTTAAGCTCTTCTGCTTGAGCAATTTGATTACCAGGTTGTTGAGGAAAAATAGCGTGTAAAAGCTTTGGCCCCTGCCAAAAAAGCAGGCCACCAAAACTTAAAATAATTAATAAGTTGAGAAAATTCTTTAACACTTCTCTCAAAAAACTAGGTTGTTTGACTGGCTTGAGCTGCTGCTGTTTTTTTTGAGTTTTTTGTTGAAAAAGCTGATGAGCAGTTTTTGCCTCACTACGACGAAAACCCCCATTAAAAACTTGTTTTATTGAGTTGGAAAACTTAGCTGGTTTAGCCTGGTTCTTCATTTTCATAAAGATCGTTAATTATAACAAAAAATAGCTATTTTGTCAATGTTATAGGATAATTTTGGGAAATATTTTGGTTTAAACAAAAAAAGCGCTAAGCTGAAGTTCGGTAGCCTGCCCAACCGACCGAACTTCAACCTAACGCTTTCACGAATCTAACCCGTAGTATACAACAAGTCTGAACATTAATATATAGTAATAAATATTAAAAGATATTAATATCCAGTTTACCGGACCCGATGAAAATGCTATGTTCAGTTCATCTCTCACAAACCACAGTGTTTTCGTGAGAAATACAGAGCAATATTATTCGTGGTCTTCCAGCGGTAATCTTGCGCCTTGATCCACCGTATTTGTAGTTCTGCCTGCCATGTTCTGGAATCTACAAATTGCGGTGGATTTTTTTATCTCAAGTTCCCATCTTTAGAGAACCGTTGATTTTTAATTCTTCCACTCTAAATGCTTCAAAACCAGCTTTTAATAAAGTCTTCCATGCTGATTGCCTCCCCTAAGATTAATTAGGCTTCCTGGAGGTAATCAGCCTTTATTTTTCAATTGATTTTAAAACAAATTCACTATAACTCATTTTTAGTTATTTTGTCAAATTTTTAGGTCTTATAATAATAAATACTCTATATTTTGACTATCTTATATAATTATATTTAAAACAAAACCAGGTTTATTTAAAAAGTTATCAACAAGATTAGTAAAGATGAGGATAACTGGTGAAAAACCAAAAATAAGCTATAATTTAATAACCAAATGACAAAAGAAGTCGTTAAAACCCAAAAAATTGCTGACTCATTAGAGGTTGATTTAATTTTAGAGAACAGCATTTACTTTTTAATCCTGAGAATAACTGGAGAAAATCCTGAAGAAAAACAACCGATTGAAATCAATAACGACAAGGTAGTAGCTGAAAAAATTTTTAACGAAATAATTAAACTTAGCTTAATTAGCATTGGCCCAAATACCCTTTGGCAACTAATCACTAACAAAGTTTTAAGCGAACTCTATGGTTTGCCTGGCATAATTCCAGATAAACTCTTTGAATAAAGACCTCTCTCCCCTAGAAACAGATATCTGTATATAATGGAAACATCCTTATGACTTCACATACTATTTTAGAAATTAGAACTGGCCGTGATGCTGAACATACTCCAGAAACTGCCGTCCAGTTTTACTCTACTCTACCTAAACTTTACAACAATATTTTTTACCAACTAATTGGCCAACATGAATACTTTAGTTTGGAGATTGTCGTCAGAGATCAAACCATTAAGTTCTTGATGTACGTCCCCAACCGTTTAGTGGAATATGTTCGAGGGGCAATCACTGCTAGCTATCCAGAGTCCTTAGTAACTGAAAGACTTGATGACCCTATTCTTGACTTTTTTGACCCAGAAGGAAAACTTATTGCACCAACTTTTGTTAAAACTGGTAATTTAGCTTTATCAAATGCAGAATATTTACCCTTAAAAACCTATTTAGATTTTAAAGAAGTTGATCCACTAGCCTCACTCCTTGCTTTTCTTTCTAAGAGCCAACCCACAGATATCATTCATATCCAATATTTGGTTTCACAAGATAGAGACTGGTGGAAAAATAAAGGTTGGCATGAAATTAGTGGTAAATCAGTTGACGATGCTTCGGCTGGTTACCACCGTCAAAAAGCCATGATTGAGGAGAAACTCAAAAAGGAAGCTTTAAAAGTAGGGATTAAAATTGCAGTTAGAACAGACTCTGCCCAACGCAGTGACCTAATTATTGAAACTCTTGCAGCTACTTATAATTCTATCTCTAAGAGTGAAGGTAACTTGCTGGTTTTGCGTAGAAATTACCTTTTCAAAACTCATTTTATGAAGATGATGAAGAAACGAGATTTCTTTATGTCTCCTAAAATGCACTTGGCTCTAGATGAGTTGGCCACCGTTTATCACTTGCCCAATAAAGATTTGGAGGTTATTCCTAATATTGCTTGGGGTAAAAATCTACTTGGTGAACCACCAGAAAATTTACCAATCATCACTCGTGACACCAACCCAGAAGAAAAAGTTCATACCAACGTTTTTGCCGAGACTACTTATAAAAATAAAGCAGTGAAATATGGTTTAAAACGAGCCGATCGTCGTCGCCACATGTATGTCATTGGTAAAACTGGTACTGGTAAGTCTACTCTCCTGGCTAACATGGCCATTAATGACTTAAAAAATAACGAGGGCATGTGTGTCATCGATCCTCATGGTGATCTAGTAGAAACTCTCCTTAACTATATTCCTTCTCGCAGAATTAATGATGTAATTTACTTTGACCCCAGTGACCCTGAAAGAACTGTCCAGATTAACTTATTTGAAGGTAAAAATGTCGTTCACCGAGAATTGATTGCTTCTGGTATTATCTCTATTTTCCAAAAACTTTATGGTTACTCCTGGGGTCCAAGACTTGAATATATTTTGAGAAATGCTTTGTTAACCCTTTTGACGAGTGATAATGCCAGGTTGTCTGATATCTTGGAGCTTTTGACTAATAAAAAATTTAGAGATAAATATGTCGAAAATCTTGAAGACCCAATCTTGAAAAGCTATTGGGTGGAAGAATATAACAAGATGCAAGACCGATTAAGGACTGAGTCAATTGCTTCTATTTTAAATAAAGTGGGCCAATTTACCTCTTCACCACTAATTCGTAACGTGGTGAATGCTCATAAAAGTTCCTTTAACATCGAAGATATTATGAATGAAGGCAAGATTTTACTGGTTAATCTTTCTCAGGGAAAACTCGGTGAAGACAATGCCACCTTACTAGGTGCGATGATGATTACTAAAATTCAACTTGCTGCCATGACCAGAGTTCACATTGAAGAAGAAAAAAGAAGAGATTTTTATCTTTATGTCGACGAGTTCCAAAACTTTGCCACTGAGGCCTTTATTAAAATTTTGTCTGAAGCTCGTAAATATCGACTAAATTTAACTCTGGCTAACCAGTATATTGCTCAAATCCCAGAAGAAGTCCAAAAAGCGATCTTTGGTAACTGTGGTAGTGTGGCTAGTTTTGTCATGGGTTCGGAGGATGCTGAAGTCTTCAGTAAAGAGTATGGTGAACATTACACTCCTGACGAGCTGGTTTCACTAGAAAAGCACCAAATTATTAATCGAATCTCAATTGATAATGTCTTAAGTAAACCATTCCCAGCTCGAACCTTGGCCTTAGCCAAAAGCAGTAATATGAATAAAGATAAAGTGATTAAAGTGAGCAAAGAACGTTACGCTAAAAAACGTAGTTAGTGGTTGGGACTAATTTAAAATTAACTCACAACTCACTCCCCTCTCCCCCGTGGGTAAGTGTCTCATGTTTTTCTGACAACAAATTTGAAACAAAAATATAACCAAACGATATGTTTGCTTGTCACTCAAAAAAATTTTAATACTGTTAAAACCTAACTCAAAATCTAAAGCAAACCTAATTCTGCTAAAACATCTTTAACAAAGCGATGAGATTCACGTGAGTAGATCTTACTAAAACCCAATCTTTTGGCTTCTTTCTTTCTTTTTTCCAAAAAAGGTACTTTTCTAATCTCTCCAAGTAAACCGATTTCACCAATAAAAATAGCTTTCTGTGGTATTTTTTTGTTCTTTAATGAGCTGGCAATCGCCACTGCCAAACCCAAATCAACAGCTGGTTCTTTAACCGTAAAACCACCCGCAACATTCAAAAAAACATCATTTGAGTCTAGAGGTAGTTTGGCGTGTTTTTGCAAAACTGCTGCTAAGACTTGAATTCTTGACAGCTCTACTCCACGCCCCACTCTTCGGGGCATAGCTAGTTGTGAAAAGTTAACCAAAGCTTGAACTTCAATTAGTAGAGGTCTAGTACCTTCCATCACACAACTAGTAGCATTTCCAGGTATACCAGCTTCTACTTCTTCTAAAAATAACTCACTAGGATTCTTGACCTCGGCTAAACCATACTCATCATGCTGAAAAACCCCAACCTCATCGGTTGCCCCGAACCGATTTTTTAAAGCACGAACCAGCCTCAATTGGCTTGATCTTTCACCACTAATTTCAATAACTGCATCAACAATATGTTCTAAAACTTTTGGTCCAGCAATCGTGCCTTCCTTAGTCACATGGCCAATAAAAAAAACTGGAATATGAAATGCCTTAGCGATTTGGGTTATTTTCTCAGTTGATTCTCTAATCTGGCCAATACTGCCACTAGCTCCAGTTAACTCAACACTAGAGATAGTCTGGATACTGTCAATTATTACCAACCTTGGTTTCCGTTTAGCAATCAAGTTAACAATTTCTTCTGCTTGAACACTGCTAACAAACACTAGTTTTTTGAGTTGATCTTTCGGGTCAAAGCTGCTTGATTTTTTTGAACTATTTTTATGTTCTTTTTCTAAAAAACGATTGATTCTAATAGAAATTTGAGCAGGACTTTCTTCACCAGAAATATAAAGAATCTCTTTTTCAGCAAAGTGCTTATTTTCGGTATTCATTAATAAACCTACCACCACTTGTGTTAACAGAGTAGATTTACCAATCCCCGGCTCACCACCCAATAAAGTCACCATTCCTGGGACTAAACCACCGCCTAAAACCCGATCTAACTCGCTAATCGTTGTCGAAAACCGGTTTTTAGTCGTTTCTACAAGCTCGACATCTGGGAAAAAAGTAATAATCTCTTCTGGATCTTTAAAAACCTGTTGGTTTTGAGCTTTTTCGTTGGCAACTTCCTCAACTAAAGTATTCCAAGCCCCACAACCACCACACTGACCTTGCCATTTCGGAAAAGAGGCCCCACACTGCTGACAGGTAAATTGAGAATGTCTTTTAGGCACTAATGATATCTTACTCTATGTTGCCAACAAACAAAGTATCACCACTATATTGCCCAGTCACCGTTACTTTTTGACCAACATAAGCAGAAAGGTCGATTGCATAACTATCAATCTCTTTGGGAACTTGGCCGGCTTCAGTTAAAAAATATTTACCATCAACAGTGCTAATTGTCCCAGTTTTGGTAGTGTCCCCTACTTTTTCATTAGCGGCTCGTTGAACTTCTTGTTTGGTCAAGTTTTGTTTACCACAGCCAGCAAATAGAATAGCCGAACCCAATAAAACAACTGAGAGAAATACTTTTTTCATAACTAACCTTTACCTAGCTAATAATTAGCTAAAAGTATAAAGATAAACGAACAAACTTTCAAAGCCTAGCTTTTTTACTAATTAGCTTAGTTGTGGAAAATCTAGGATTATGTTGGTAAACAACTTTGAGCTGGCCACCACACTCTTGCATAATCTTGGCTTTTTCTGACTGGTGGGCGGTGTGAGCTGAAACAGCCAAAACATCAGGTTTTAACTGACGAATTAACTTGATGTGATCTGCTTTAGTTTGAAATTTTTCTGGCAAAATAAAAACTTCATCAGCTAGTTGTAATTTTTCTAAATTATTTTTTCTGGTTTTTTGGTCAAAAATAGGTCGATCAGAGCCCTTGATTTGTTTGACTCGTTTATCTGATTCCAAGCCAACTATTAAGTAATCACCCACCGCTTTGGCTGCTTGAAGAAACTTAGTATGTTCTTGGTGTAAAACATCAAATACACCAGTTACCAAAACTTTTTTGGGCTTTACTAGTCTGAAATAATGGTTTTTCCAATTAGCAATAATATCCATTTTAGTCGTTTTGGCATGCAAAAAAGCACTGTGCAAAGTGGTGTTTTGTTTACCATGTCTGAACTGACGATAACGATCCTGAATAAAAAACAATCCCTGTTCTAACAATAAACCTAGATCAAAAGTGGCTGGATTAGTTTTAGCCAACCTAACAGTAGTTGGAAACTTGCTAAACATAAAGTAATCATTAACCCAATTATTTTGCTGAAAAAACCTTTCTTTAATCTGGTTTTTATTAACTACCCAACGAGTCTGTAATATTTCATAAGCTTCATAAATTCCTCGCTTGGCTGGGGGTAATGCTAAAGTAGTTTCATCAAGCCAAAAATTAAAATCCCAGCTATAACTCAAATCACCAGCTGGTAACTTGGGTCTTCGGCCATTTAGCCAAGAAATAATCAAAAAAATCAACCTGGTCGACCACAACCTGTTTTTCTTGGTGATAATTAAAAAATCTAAATCATGTTTTTTCTCAACTACTCCAGCTGCATAAGAACCAGTCAACACTACTCCTAACACCCAGGGAATTTTTTTGGCAAAGATAACTAATTCACTAATGACCGCTTCTTTTGACTGCTGGAGTTTTTTACTGGTAGTTCTAGTTTTTACTGGTGAAGTTTTTAAATAAAAAAAGTTATTTTTCTGTAAAATAATATTGGTGGCTACTAGTTTTTTTAAAGCAGTAAGCACCTCTGATTTGGTTGGTCTTTTTTGGCTAACTTTGAAATTAGGTTCTAATAAAGTTAAAAACTTGGGTTGAAAAATTCTAGCAATTAATTCTGCTTCAGTTAAAGGATAATTAAACTGGGCACTATATGCCAAAACAGCCACAATAGTTCTTTCTGTAACAGAAAAATCCATAGTGGTTATTATAGCCCTTAAGTTTAAAAGATAACTTGCGAAATAAGTCCAATCAGGTTAACCTTAGTATCATGACTAAGGTTGTTGTAATCGGAGGTGGTACGGGCTCATCCGTAGTGCTCTCCAGTTTGAAAAACTTACCTGGAGTTGATTTAACTGCGTTACCAGTTGTCACTGATTCTGGTGGTTCTACCGGCAGACTAAGAGATGAGTTTGGGTTTTTACCAGTAGGCGATGTTAGACAATGTCTAGCTGCGATGGCTGACGACCAAACTCAACAAGATATCAAAGAACTTTTACTTTATCGTTTTGCCAAAGGCACCGGTCTCAAAGGTCATAATCTGGGCAATCTAATTTTGACGGCTTTAGAAGACTTAAAACTTGAACCAGGTAAAGCCATCGAAACTGCTAGTAAAATCTTTAGAATTAAAGGTAAAGTTTTACCAGTAACTCAAGATAATACTCACTTACTAATTACCTATGAAGATGGCCAGCAACTTGTGGGTGAACACTTCTTGGATGACCATGGTCGAGGTGGTAAGAAAATTACCAAAATTGAACTAACTAAACCAGCAAATCTTTATCAACCAGCCGGTCAAGCTATTCTAGAAGCTAATATTATTGTGGTTGGACCTGGAGACCTCTATGGTAGTTTACTTCCAAATACGCTCGTAACCGGATTTAAAGATGTATTTAAAAAATCCTCAGCTAAATTTATTTACTTTACCAACCTGATGACCCATTTTTCTCAAACTCATAATTTAACAGCTAGTGATCATGTTAAGATCATTACTAACTATTTTGGTAAATCACCAGACTTGGTAATCGTTAATACCGAAAAAATTTCACCCAAAATTTTAGCTTCTTATAAACAAGAGAAAGAATATCCTGTAGTTGATGACTTGGCCGAAACTTCTCAAATCGTGAGAGCTGAATTAGTTTCTAAAGTGATAGAAAAACAAAGCTCAAACGACCAAATTGCTCGTAGTTTATTGCGTCATGATGCTAAAAAGGTCACTGAGATCTTTGCTAAATTAATTTAACTAACAACTAATTATCTGCTCCATACTGACGAAGAACTTGTTTTACTCCAGTTTCTAAATTAAGCAATACTTCTTCTTCATCTTCTCCACCCACTAAATCATTAATTGCTGTTTCATAGTACTCAATAATTTGATCGTTAATTCCATTATCATGAGTCGCAGAACTCATATACCAACCAGTAGCAATTGGTGCATCTTTGAGAATACCAGCAACATAAGGGTCGCTAGCTAACTCTTGAGCTAAATCAACCCTAGAGTAGGGTTCGCCAAAAGTACGGATATTGCTTTGAGCTGAGTAAAGTTTTTTCATGACATCGGCACTAGTCAAATATTTTAAGAATTTCCAAGCTTCTTCCTTAGCCTTACTCTTTTCGTTAACCCCTTCTGCCCAATAGTTGGCCCAAGCAATATGTTCATCTGATAATTGAGGAACAGGAGCAATAGCAAAATCTAAACTTGGGTTAAGTTCCTTTACTTCGTGGGCTCTCCAAGTAGGCGCAAACATCATCGCTGCATCACCTTTGGCAAAAGCAACTGTTGAGGTTGGTAAAGAAGTATCCCAAACAGCATCTTCTGTCACAAAGTTGCTATAAAAAATTAAAGCATCTCTCACTTCGGTAAAGGCTGGTTCAGCTGGATCACCTCCATTTTGTAAAATTAATAAACCTAAAATATCAGAAAAGTGATCAACATTATCCGTGTTACCAATTGCCAAACCACCTCTGGTAATATTCCCCCCTTTACGAGCATTTTTATCTGCAGGCACACTTAAATCTGAAGCCAACTTTTTCAATTCTGCCCAGGTGGCTGGTGGTTGAACACCCGCTGTTTGTAAAATGTCTTTATTATAGTAAAGGCCCAAACCTTCATACATCATAGGTAAACCAACAATCTTGCCATCTATTTGCAACATTTGTGAAGCTGATGGATAAAAACTCTCTTTAAACTCAGTCGCACTCATCACACTGGCAGGTAAAACTGCTAACTCTGTACTTAACATTGGTACCCAAGAAGCATGGTAGCGAAAAATATCTGGACCATTACCAGAAGCAATGGCTGTTTGGAGTCTTTCTCGATAATCTTTATGTGATTGGACCCGATAATCAATCTTAACACCTGGATTTTTGTTTTGGTATTCTTGAATCACCTCATCCAAAACCCCATTTGGTTCCCATAACCCCCAATAAGTTAAAATAGTTTGTTCAGTTGGCTGTTTAACCTGTTGAGTATTATTAGAGTTGGCAGAATTATTACTAGCAGTATTGACTGAAGTAGTTTTACTCCCTCCAAAAACATTAGCCAATAAACTGCCCACTACACCTAGACCAATTAAAGTCAAAGCAATAATCAAAATCATTTTTTTAGGATCTTTGGCTTTGGCCATTTGAGGTGGTGCCTGACCAGCAGGTGGTTTAGAACTAGTTGAACTTCCTCCAGCAACCGGAGTTGGTGGATTAGCCACTGGATTCTTGACTTGAGGGATATTAATTGTTGGCGCAGCTTGACCCAAATTTGGTGGAGTATCAGTCTTTAAAGATGGTGGTGGCGGTGACTGATCTAGCTTTGGAGCTAGATTTGGATTCACCCCATCCATTTTAGGCACACCAGCTGGAGCAACGGATCGGCCAATTTTAGCTGGATCAGGCATTACCTGGTTAGCTGGCACAGGGCTAGAGCCAGGACCAACTGACTTATTAGCACTATTTGGATCGGTAGGCTTCGGTAGTGGTGTATTCATAAATAAGTTACAATTAACTGTCTATTATGGAGCGTTTTCTTCAGCCTATCAAGTTCGTTTTTTCTCAGAACTCTAAAAAAAAGAGTTCTCAAGCTGTATTTATTGAGGAAAAACTAAATCCATTCAACCAAAAACCCCCAAAAACTAACTACTTAGCTGGAGTTTCACTTATCACTGTTCTTTCAACTGCTCTCCTATTTATAGTTTACTCATCTAGCAAGTTTTTACCTGAAACCTATGTTGAAGAAGTTAGGATCGGTGGGCTAACCAAAGAAGAAGCTATTCAAAAAATAACCAATCATTACCCCACTCCACCTGAACACACCATCACTCTTGGGTTTGATAGCCAATCATTTTTAGAACAGCAACCAGAAACACTTAGTAATTTTACTAATGAGTCTCTAAGTGTTACTACCAATTCGGCAGAATTAGCGGCTAGTTATGACTACCAAACAACCGTCAATGACATATTAACTAATCAACAAAAAAACAAATTAAATTGGTTAAAACAGTTAATTTTTGAACCAAATAAACAAAAATTATTTGTTTTACCCATCAAATATGACTCAGACAAATTAAAACTCTTTGTACAAAACTTTAAAAATAAATTTGACCAGCCTCTAGATTTACCTAGGGTTAGTTTGGAGATCACAAATTCACCTCAGAGCTTAGTTTTAAATCCAGGTAGTAATACTTTAGCGATTGAACTTGATAAAACTTTGGAAAAAATAACCACAGAACTAAGAGAAACTAGCCATTTAACTAATATTAAAAAACGACCAATCCTATCGTTAGAACCAGAATTAGTTTGGGCTAGCAAAACTTTAACTCCTGAAGAAAAAGTAACAGCTTTAAAAACTGCACAACAGTTAGTTGGAACTGAACTAACCCTTAAATACGATGTCATTACCAAAAAAATCAATGACCAGCAATTAGTCTCATTTTTAACTTTTCCAACTGGTTTTATTGATGAAAAACTTGATGAACTAATTGATTCATGGAAAAAAGAACTTGATCGGCCAGCCAAAAATGCAGAATTTGAGTTTGATAAACAAAGTTTTATCGTTACCAAGTTTTCTCCAGATAGAGAAGGTCTTGCCCTTGATAAGGATCAACTTAAAACTTTGCTGAAAGAGACTATTAATAACTTGATGATCAACAACCAAGAAAAAACCAAAGAACTAACTTTACCTTTTGTAACTACCACTCCAGATTTAACTTTGGAAAAAACCAATAACTTGGGTATTAACCAAAGAATTGGTTTTGGGGAAAGTTATTATGCTCATTCAATTCCAAGCAGAATTCATAACGTTGCTTTAGCAGCCAAAAGAATTAATTATTCAATCATCGCGCCTGGCAAAGAATTCTCCTTTAATAAAGCCATTGGCGATGTTTCAGCTCAAACAGGTTTTCAATCAGCTTATGTGATTAAAGATGGCCAGACTGTCTTGGGCGATGGTGGTGGTGTGTGTCAGGTTAGTACTACTTTATTTAGAGCCCTGCTTAATGGGGGCTTAGATATTACTCTTAGGTTACCTCATAGCTATCGGGTCAGTTACTATGAACTTGATAACCAACCAGGATTTGATGCAACCGTTTATGATGGTAATGTAGATCTCAGGTTTATCAATGATACGCCCAACTATATTTTAATTTACACTGAAACTGATAGTAATAACCTTTATATGAAAGTTGAACTTTATGGCACTAGTGATGGACGAACAGCCGAGATATCTAATTACAAATCTTGGGGTTATAGCCCACCCCTACCTCCTGTTTATGTACCAGACCCATCTCTCCCTACTGGTAAATTAAAACAAATTGACTGGTCAGCTAGTGGGATTAAAGCAGAGTTTACTTATACAGTTAAAGATAAAAACGGTAAAATTATTAGAGAAAAAACTTACTACTCTAATTATCGACCTTGGGCAGCAAAGTATCTGCAAGGAATTTAAAAATATTAACTGCAAAAAAACCACACCCCTTCTACCCCGTGGGTAAGTGTCTCATATTAATCTGTCTTTTAGCTTAAAAATACCCAAAAGTGATCAATTTGAACTTTTAAGATTGGTTTGACTAGTATCTGTTTATTTCAGTACACTGTTAGAGCTGATGAAAATTATTTCAATGAAACAGCTGAGACAAAAATTCACCTCCATGCGGAAAGCTCTGGATCGTGGTGAGAGTTTTTTATTGATGTACAGGTCAAAACCACTAGCTGTAATTAGACCATACGAAGCCAATAAAGATATTCATCTGCTAGTGCCAGAAGAAGAAAAGCCACAGCTACCAACAGCAAAACCACTCAATAAATTACCTGAACCAAAAAATATTGCGATTGAACCTAGAAATATCCCCCAACTACCTGCTACTAACGAAAAACTTTTAACTGCTAAAACTGCAACCACTCACACTAGTAAACCTCTTGATAAATTTAAACTCAAAAAAGTTTTTGCTTAGTTTTTTAAGCCCAAATTAAATTCAGTTCCTGATTAGTTTTTGTGTTCAATGTTGAAAAATGCAAAGCTACTTTGAGGAATTCGCAAATAACCAGGAGCTCTCAAATTAAAAGTTTCCTTAAACTCACTCCCAGAAATAGAGATTGTGCCTTTATTAGTATTCAAAGTAACAGTTGCCGTTTGACCATTGCTATTATGGCTAACTGAAACACTAGAAATACTGGTAACAGCTCCACCAGAGTTATTGGCTTTATCTCTTAGTTCTGAAATCGAGTAAGGACTACCACCTTGGCCACCAATATTACACTCATTAATCGTCGTTGGAGTAATTTTGTTTAGATCAGCACCATTGGGATTTTTTCTAACAATCCAAGCATTGATGATGTCAGCAAACTCTTCTTGTGACAACCAGGGATGAGCTCTACCACAGCTAGCCCCAGAAGAAGAGTAACCGGAGCGATACCATGATTTGTAAAACCAAGGACTGCCCGCTTTATTTTCCCAAGCCCTAGTTGACCAATCACCAGAATTTGATTTATCGGTCGTGTCCCAATTACTAGTATTGCTGTAACCACCATGCGTTGAAGCATATTGCGTGGAAACTGGATTTCCACTGCCATCAACTAACACCCAGTTTTTGGTTTCATTGACAGCCGTTTGCCAATTACCACCTTTGGGTGAATCTTTATAAACTTGGCAACTTTCAGTTGTACAAATTGATCTAGCACCATTATCAGTATATTTGATGGCAAAAGTTCTGGCCGCAATAGCTTGAGCCTTGAGAGCATTAAGTGGCCATGAGCCTGGCATTTCATAGATTCCTTGTAAATATTGATCTTCAAAAGACCGGCTTCCATAACCCTCCACATTAATTGAACTCATTTCAGCGTAATCTTTTTTAATCGTCGTTCCTGGATAATAAGCTGCCAGGATTTCTTCGACTGACTGACCTGCCTCTGCTCTAGCTTTAGCTCCATACTGACTCATACCATTGCGGTGGGTGTAAGCTCCAAAACTAAACACAGCAAAAGAATTACTGGGAGCTTGAGCTTTATAAGCAATTGAAGCGTTAAAGTCATCTGCCAAAGGCACCTCACCCACTGAAGTCGTATAAGTTCCAGAACGAGCATTAATAATTGCTTCCTGCTGAGCTGATAACGAAGCAATTTGACCAGCTAGATTGGTTTGATAGTTTTTGGCTTTACCAATCTCGACTTTAAAAAAACTAGCCTGGCTATCCAGTTGTTTCTCTAAACTTGCTAGTTTTAATTGATCTTGTTCTAGTTTTTGTTTATCTGACTCAAGGGCTGTGATTTCATCAGTCAAAGATCTAATTAACCGATTGTCTTGTGCTTGAACTGAAGAGCTATAAGCTAAATTTTTAGTTAGTTTACTGGCATTACTACTATTAAAGAAAAGTAATAGTGGTGAAAAAGTTCTAGATCTTTTGTACTGTTGGGCAATTCTGTTAGAAAAAATAATGTACTGAACAGCGATATCATCTTCTCTATTCTCAATAGTTTTTTCTAACTCCTTAGTTTGGTTCTGGGCATTGATAATTCCTTGTCGAGCATTAGTAATTTTTTTCTCCAAAGAACTAAGCTCTTGCTCAAGTGGTTTGGTAGCATCTTCTGACAGTTTTTTGAGTTGTTCTAGTTCATCAATTTGTCGTTGTAAGGTTTCGACAGGATCTTCTGCAAAAACCGGTTGGGAAAACAACTTTGAAAAACTCAAACTAGCACCAATCAACAGCAACAAAAACACTAAAGATAATGATCTTTTTTGTCTAAACACAACTTCATTATATCGGCGACTTTACTGATAAGCTACGACTAGCTCAAATAAAGCGAAACATGTTAGAATATAAATCACTTAAACCAGATATAAATCTTAGTCATGATTAAAATTAAACAATCATTTTTTGTTTCAGTTGGGAAAACTTTATTGAGTTTAGTCTTATCAGGTTTAGTTTTTGTTACCACCCCAGCCCCAGTTATGGCTGCTAGTTGTCGAGGAGTTTTGGCCGGGCCAGGCACAACCTTGCCTGCTTATCAAGACGGAGATACTCACACTGTTAAAATCGACATGAACAGCTATGACAAAAATCAATCTTTTTACTTAAAAGTTAAAAATACCTCTGGCACAGATGATGAAGCTCAGACCCCAACTTTCAAAATTGATAGAAATGGCACTTACCAAAATGGAGATGGGACTGTTACCGTCAGAAATGGCGTTGTTACCTGGGTAATTACTGACAAAGAAGCTCTAGAAAGCGCTCCTCTATCTGGAGAAAATGACACTCATTTTATTAAACTTTATGACCACGGGGCTGGCAGTAATGTTTTATGTGATGTTGGTACCTACGAAACCACCAAAAATACCACTGGTGGAAAATGTGCCCTTTATGTGTCTCAGAGTAGAACTGTTGGTGGTCAAAGTGCAACTTGTTATTCTAGTGGTTGTTTAGATACTGCTACGACTGATACCAAGATAGAAGTAGAAAAATTAGAAGATAATGAAGGTAAACCTTTTAATGGTAAAGTCAGATTCGTGATTAAGGGTGGTAGTACTCCAGATAAAATTGTTAATGCTAGTAACGGTAAAGCCTCAACGGTTTTTGCTGCAGATAATGAAACTAACTATGAAATTAAGGTTGAAATTGAACGAACTGGTAATAACTTTGACTTTGCTGGTTGTTCAACTTCTTTTACAGCTGTAGACAAGTGTTCAGATGATACTTGTGATGAAATTAGAACTGATGTTTCTGGTAACGCCCTAGTTAAAAACTTTGAACTATGTGAACAAGTAACCCCAGATGATATCGGTAAATGCCAAGCTTGTTTTGGTGGAGAAAGTTACAATGGCCAAGCTGGAGTTTGGACAGCGATCGGTTGTATTCCAGCTAAACCAGATAGTATTATCAAGACTTTTATTACCATTGGTCTAAGTATTGGCGGTGGAGCAACATTTTTATTAATTCTAGCTGGTGCCTTTAGACTTTCGGTCTCACAAGGAGATCCTCAAGCCACCAAAGATGCTAAAGAACAAATTTCTTCGGCTATAATTGGCTTAGTTTTCATTATTTTTTCAATTACCATGTTGAGATTTATAGGGGTCAACTTATTCCAGATTCCTGGTTTTGGAGGCTAAAACAATGACTAAAAAAATAATCAAAAGACTAGCTATCACTTCAACCGGTTTATTGGTCATGCTATTAACTGCTTCAAATGTCTTGGCAGCGACCGGCTTATCAGGTGCCGAAAACTCTTATGAGGTTACGTCTGATGTTTTGGATTCTTTTGACCCACTCAAGGTTGCCGGCTCACCTCAAGCTTCAACTTTATCTACTCCAGGTGGAATCATTAGTCGCTTATTAGAATTTATCTTTCCTTTAGCTGGATTTGGTCTCTTTATCATGATTTTAGCTGGAGGCTTACAGATTTTAGCTGGAGCTACTAATGCCAAAGGCTTAGAAGAAGGTAAAAAAAGAGTCACTATGGCTATAGTTGGGTTTTTGATTTTATTTGCTTCTTACTGGATAGCTCAAATTCTTGAGGTGATTTTTGGGGTTAATATTGTTTAAAACAACTAAATTTTTGTGTTCAATCACCAACCACTGAACAAATTTTCAAGGTATAATAGATGTGTGAAATTAAGTTATAAACTACTGTTAGTGTTTTCTTTGTTTTTTTTGTTAATGAGTCGAGTTTTTGAGGTTAAAGCTGCTTCTAGTGATGATTACGTCAACTATACTCGTCGTGATCCAGAAATGTATAACTATCTACCACTCGTGATCGATGATGGTTATTCATTGGGTAATACCGGTGAACTTCAAGATATTATTACCTACCAAATGGCCTACAACCAAGGTTACGAAGTCCAGTGTGCCAAACCAAAGTGGTGGCTTTGGGGACAAGTGCATGGTGATATTAAAGAATATTTTGAGGAATATGAAAAACCAGTTAGACTAACTTCAACTTCAGTTTATGAGGGTCAGTTTGCTGAAGGAAAAATTCCTCTCTTTCAAGGAGATGAAGACTTCAAAGATACTACTAAAATCTCTTCTTATGAGGGTTACTTTGGAGCAAAAAACCTAACCAAACAACCAGCTGAGTTAAATTCGGCCGGTGTAGCTACCACCCTTTTAACCAGAGAAGAACAATGTGTAGTTAAGTATAACAATTTGTACGAAGTCTATAACAAACTTTTCTGTGATAAATTTAAGGAAGGTTCTCCTTGTAAACTTAACCAAATTGACATTCCAGGCAGAGATTATGGTGGCTGGATTCTTTTCGAAGCACTAAGAGATATTTTTGCCATTAAAAGTAAAACAGATCCAGACAAAAATTTCAGTTGTTATGAATTAATGCATGAGTGGTCTCCAGACATCGAAGAAGAGTTCGGCATTAGCCAATCAAAGTTTGAAAATGACATTAAGCCATTTGCTGAAGATATCAGTCTAGCCCCTCTCAATATGGAAGCTTTATATCGCTTGGCGTTTTTGGTTGTCTCAATTAAACAGAATGTGATGGAAGGCAACGAAGAAGTTGACCCAGCTCTTTTCCCTAGTAATGAAGATATCTTTGACTTTTTGGAAATCTCAACACCAGAACCAGTCTGGGGTGGAACTTTCGAAAGAATGCCCATTAAAAAAGAAGCTCCCATTGTGATTGGTTTCAAAGTCCCAATGACTGCTACCAACATGATCTTTTCTTTGCCTGGTTTAACTGATTCAGCCAGACTAACTTCATATCTCTTTAGTGAACCAGAAAGTATTGCCAAACATATTGATGAAATGAAAGACCAAAGAAAAGAATACTTGGGGAATATTCTAGCTGTAAAAAAAGGCTTACCTGGCACCGATCCAGTCATCAACTGTGGTGCTCTACCTCAATGTGTGGGTGATGATCCTAATAAAATTTTGCTTAGATCTTTAATTGACCAAATTAATGGTAGTGGTCTAGATTGTGGTGGCTTCGAAGGTTCTTATGAATTGGTATCTGAGTTGGGTTCTAGTGCTAATACTCCAGATAATACTAGAGAGCTAAGAGACCCCTACTTTTCCAAAGTCTTTACTTCTGACGCATCCTATACTTTTGACTGGAACATTATTGTCAAAGATGAAGTGGTAAATGGCGACTTAGATGGCGATCCAATTGTAGCCAGAGCACATTTAGTTACACCTTATGGTAGTGATATGGAATACATCAACAAGGTTTTACGTCAAATGTTTACTGAAGATGAATTCAAAAAAATTGTAGAAAAAAACTGTGTTGAAGACTTTGATGGTAAGTGTGGAATTATTCCTGAAAACTTAACTTTTGTTAACACTACCGCAGAACTAAAAACCAAGCCAGATGTTTTTTCCTTTATTTACCATCAGCCACCAGGCTGTGTTGAGAAATGTCCAGAGGATGATAAATACTGTATTGAGTGCGAAAGAAAGAAAATGGCTGGAGTTGTTGTAGAGAACCCAATAGAACCAATGAGAATTCTAGGTGGCGAGCTAGGGTTTATGATTAGAAAAATTCAAGAAAATTTAAGAGATTATGGCTCAAGAGCTTGGGAATATATTCATAACTGTAAACGTACTGAAGATTTATTCTTGGGACGATGTGAAGGTTATGATAGCGGGACTGATCCTACTGATGGTGAAGAATTAGCCTGTGAAGAAATCAAAACTAGAACCACTAAATTACCAACTATGAATGAACTGATGAAAATGACTTGTAGTGTAGCTGGTAATGATCCGAACAATGCTCAGATGTTATGGGGCTTTTTACAAATTGAAGCCAGTCCAATGCTCAGAAAAATTAGAGAAGGAGCAAAAGAAATGAGTTGTGGTGAAATCGTCACTAATGCTTGTGGCGCTTCAGGCATTGTGGGGGTTTTAATCCCTCAATGTATCGATAAGGAAGGTTGTCCTCAAGCTGCTTATATTGCTGATGATAAAGATGACCCATGGATTCAAGAAGCGAGAAACAACCCTGATATTGCTTGCGATATCAAAACATCACTGGAATATATTCTAAGGAAAAGACTTTCAGAAAGAGGTTGGTTAGTAGAACAATACAAAGCTAAAAATGGAACAACCCCATCCACTCAACAACTTTATTATATGATGGCTGGACGTAATTATGGTGTTCCCACTGAATATTTGACAACACCTGCTTGTGCTGGCTATGAAGAAGTTCAAGGCTGTGGTGGAGCCAACTACTGTGTTTGTACTATGGATACATTCAAGTTGGATTGTGGAAATATTAAATAAGTATTTTCAAAAAAACTTACTTTTCAGTAACAATTTCAGGCTCAATAGTAATTTTCTTTTTTCTACCTCGTTTTTTCTTGACTACTAAAGAAATTTCTGTAGCATCAACTCGCTTGGTTCTTCTCGCCCCCATTCTCAAAAGTCGAGCAACTTTTTCAAAAGTCTCAGCAGTGGTAGTAAAAGATTGCAGATAATTAGTAGTGTGTTCAATTCCCATTAACAAAGCTGTTGCCATTGGCTCATTTATTACTAACTCCAAATTGTCAAACAAATCAATAATATTTTCACTCATGCTACTAGAGCCAGACAGATCAAACTGAGTGGTACCAATTTCTGGCTTAAAGTTATGTAAAGTCACCACATAACTATTTTGGTAAAGACTTTCATAACCAAAATATAATTGTTCCAAACTTTCTAAATCATGAACGCCCACTAAAAAAACTAAATCAATATCTGTGCCCGCATAACCAAACTCAACTGATTTTGGATCAAGTGGTTTGATACCTTTTTTGGGTTTAATTGTTAAATAGAATTTTTTACTTTCCTCAGCAATGTGGTAACTAACTTTGTCGACTGCTTGTTCATCGTAATCAAAAGAAATAACCAAGTTTTGTTTACCTAGGTTGGTTTGCAACTCTTTTAAAGCCGAGAAATAATCATCACTAATTTTTTGGGGGGCATAAAAACCAACTTCTTTACCAACCGACACACAACCATGAAACAAACTACTTGCTACAGCTAATTGGTCAACTGTTGGTTTTGGGCCTAAAATAATCGCAATTGACTCTGCTGATTGAAAGTACTCTTTGAGTGAATTGACTTGTTCTAGTGCTATCATTATGAGTAGTATAGTACATTTTTGATTACTTTTGTAGTATTTAAAGTTTGTTTTTGGGGTTTTGCTTTTTAATTTCTTGACGTACAATATTAAACAAATGAGGCAAATCACTAAGCTTGCTATTTTTGCCGTTTTCCTACTACTAGGTTCTGTTGTTGTTGCCAAACCAGTTCAAGCTTTTGATTTGGTTGAATGGTTTCAAGAAACTTTTAATATTCAGAAAAACCTCGATGATTCGATTAATGCTCAAGTTAGAGCTTCAGAAGAAGGTGATGTTACTTTAACTTCTCTGGTACCCAATGTTGGTGGTGAAACTAGAAATGACCTACTTTTGGTTGCTGCTGGTGTACCTAAGGTTGAAAACAGTCCAGCACTACAAAGTATGACTGAAGAACAAAGAAAAATTGTTTATGAAAGATACGGTCGAGGCTTAATTGGTGACTCAGTTAATGCTGTAGCAATGCTTTATACTCCTCCAGCTTCTGGTACAGTCTATGTTGCAGAACTGCTTAGATCTGCTCACATTATTCCTCAAGCCCATGCCCAAGGGTTAGGTTTTTCTGCCTTAGACCCAGTTTTAGAAACTTGGAAAGTCTTTAGAAACATTGCCTACCTATTTTTTGTAGTCGTATTTTTGGCAATAGGCTTAATGATTATGTTCCGTCAAAAAATTGGTGGCCAAACTGTGGTTACTGCTCAACAAGCTATACCAGGCATTATTGTCTCTTTAATTACCGTTACCTTCTCTTATGCTATTGCTGGATTTTTGATCGATTTAATGTACTTAATTATGTACTTAATGATTGGTTTATTTAGTCCTCAATCTGGTACAGAAATCATCAGTAAAAACTTTTTACAAATTGGTTTTGATGTAGTTACTGGGGTTAACACTAATGGGGCCTTTTCTAGTATGAACGAAGCTGTTAAAACCTTTGCTTCTTCAATCGATACTAGTGCCATTGGTGAAGTCTTGGGGTGGATTGGTGGTGTGACCATGGGCTTAATTGTTTCGATTGCTATTTTGATTGGTGTTTTCAAACTCTTTTTTGAACTACTCAAGATTTACATTACTATTATTATTGCTATTGTGGTCAGTCCAGTTTTATTAATGATGGGAGCTATCCCAGGTAAAAGTAACTTTGGATATTGGGTTAAACTAGTCTTTGGTAACCTACTAGCTTTTCCAATGGTTCTATTTTCTTTAATTCTTTATGAGATGTTTACTAGTGGTGACCTTTCTGCCGGTGGCTTTATGCCTCCTTACTTGATTGGTCGTGGATCTGGTAGTGTGATGATGACCTTGGTGGGAATCGGTATTATCATGATCATTCCAGAATTAATTAAAGAAATGAAAAAAGCCCTCAAAATCGATGGTGGTATTTGGGAAACCTTGGCCTTCAAAGCTGTTGATCAAACCAAAGAAGGTCTTAGATACGGTGTACCAGGTGCCTACGTGGCTGGTGGCGCTATTGGTGATACAGCCAAAGGTATCTGGGCTGGTAGAAAGAATCTTAAGACTATTCCTGGCAATGTTTATAGAAACGTTACTCAAAATGTTGGAGACAACCTTAGAAGAGGTAACCAGGCCGCCGCTAGTATTGAAAATGTGTTAGAAGGTAAGTTTAAAGATCCAAACAGTTGGGAGAACTTAATGCTCAGAAACCAACTAGAAGAACAAGAAAAACGTAGAAAAGAAGAAAAAGAACGACGCAGACAAAAAGTTAGAAGACCAAGACCAAACGGCTAGTCATCAATAAGTTTAATTATAAATATTAAACACGCGACAACAATTTTGTTTGTCCACTATTCACTAAAAGTAAGATTTTTTTATAGACAAATAAATCAAATCAACATTGTGGTTAATTGATATTTACAAAGAATTAAGCTCTAGTATCTTCGCTGACAGCCTCACTCTCCCAAGGGGCTTCAAATAAAAGTGGCTCACCATTAGGTAACTCTTTAGACCAATTAAATGGTAAAAGCTTGCCCAAGAAGTTCTTTAAACCAAATTTAAACTCAACTTTATATTGCCATAAAGCTCTTAAGTAATTTAAAACCTTAAGATCATATTGGTATTCAACCATCTCTTTAACGTGGTAACCATCCATATATTTATGGACAAAGTCTTTGGTGGCTTGAGGCACACCACCCGCAGCATCCAGTTGTTTAAGCATAATATGTCTGAGCATATCAACCTCATCAACATTGGTTGCATTTGAATACATATGACTTAAGCGATGCATCATTCTGACGGTAAATGGTCCAAATAATAAATGATGTCTTCCTGGTACAAGTTTTGCTTTACCAATAATTTTGTCTAACCATTCAATAAATTTGTGTTCAACCTCATCAAAACTTATCTCCTTTTGTTCTTGCATAAAGGCTTTGTTAAATTTCTCTAAAGCTTTAAAACTCACGGTCATATATTGATCAACAGTTAACCTAGTAAGCTGTGGAATACCAATATCATTCAAACTTTTACCATAACCAAGTAAGTTGGCTTCTTCAGTGAAAGCAGCAATAGCTCTATCTTTGGCTGGCCCATCATCCATGGCCATCAAGTCTCGTTTTCTTTGTTCCATTTTCAAAATATTAATTGTGACTTCTCCTGGCAAAGGGAAAAAGTTGGAATTCAAATCCAACCTAGTTTCTGGCAAAGGATCTCTAGCAGTCGAGAAACCCATTAAGTCTCTAGTGTCCTTAACCCATTTTGGAATATTGTCCCAAACGGCTTGTCTATATTTATCAATAATATGCCATAGCTCTTTGATACTATGCATTTTATTATGTTTAGGATGACCACTACCATCATACTCGACCATTCCTACCAGATCTTTTTCATGAATATACAAAAGTTCTTCTGAGTTGGCTTTAGGTAAGTTATCTCCATATCTATTTCTGGAGTATTGGCCAGCTGCAAACGGAGCTGCCACAAATAATTCATCAGAAAATTCTTGTTTTCTAAGCCCAGTTAAAGCCAGTCCGTGAGCTCTGGTAGTAGCATGCATTAACCAAGGCACATAACCAGCAGATTTTGCAGCCATAGCTTGAGAATACTTAATCAGTTCTCCAAGTAATTTAGGATCAATATCGGCAAATTTTTGTTTTAAATGCTTGATAAAGTCACTCAGACGATCATTAAGTAAGTTGTTATAAGAGTAATCTTTTCGACCGAGTGGATCACTAGGATTTTCTGGGTCATAATTTAAGCCACCCCACTCTGGTTTACCCTTAATTCTTTGAACAATGTACTCATAAACCTCAATTGCCCGCATATTAATTTCTGCTTTATCCATATCTTCAGCAGTTAATGGGCCTTTTTTCTCTGGTCTTTTTAAGAAAAGGGCTCTAGCAATATTATTAAAGTCAACACCTTTATCTGCTAGCTCCACCATAATTGAGTCAAAACCAATATCAAAACCTTTGACACCAGTATCTCCAGCTGTCATCACAGCCTGTAAACCTCTTCTAACCCGATACCAAGATTCAAGTTGTTTATCTTCAACACTGCCAATTAATTCAAAATAACGTGCATTTAAGTCTCTTAAACGATCAGTTGGAACAATAGCTTCAGCAATTTCATCAATTACTTCTTCAATATCCATTTCATAAGGGTCTTTTTGCTTTTCAACCAAGCCCAATGATTTCAAATATCTCTCAGAAGTAAATTTCCCAAGGCTGTCAATTTGTTTTCTAATCTCTAAATGAAGCAAAGATAATAACTCATTGGCTTTTTCATAGTCTACTGAGTCTGGATCTTTGACCAATGACATTTCTTTTAAGTAGGCAGCATATTCACCATCATCAAGGTCTGCTGGTTTATTTCTGTAACCAATAGGAATACCCTTAACTTCTTTTTCCATCACATCAGAGCTAATCGATTGAACTCTCTTGGCAGACTTAGATAAATAAAACAAAAGCTTTTCTAGTTTTTCTCTTTCTTTATCAGTAAGCTTAGCACCACCTTTGGCTGTTAGTTCTCTAGCAAATTTTTCTGCTAATCTCAAAGCATCAACTACCAGAATGTTGGTTGTATCTGCCTCTCCTCTTTCTGTTGATAAACTAAGTCCATCACCAATACTAACTCTGTTTAGGTTAAAGAAACTTTCAATTTCTCTAAGATTTTCTTTAGTACCTTTATCCTTAAAATCTTTGGCTCTTGGCTTTTCATCTAACATCAGTTCTATTTGATGAATAACTTTTTCTGCTTGATCAAAGAGCTCAGCATCAATCCTGGCTAACAAAGCACTGTTTTTTCTGGAACCTACAAATTTTCTAGACTTAACTAATAAGTCACTCAACTCACTTCTTCTAGTTTCTAGGTTGTTCCAAGAATTTTTTCTAGGCAAAGTCTGAGACAATAGATCTTTCAAATTAGTCAAGTCTTCACTGTCAGCAAAAGCTTGTTGGTAAGCCTCTTCTGTAGAAAGGTTGTCAACATAAGCCTGCATTTTTTCTAAAAGTGCTTTAGCTGGAATAATAAAACGCTTAATTAGTTCAATTCTTTCTTTTCTTAAAGTAGTTGTTTGAATACTCTTGTAGTCATAAACTTCTTCCAACTCTTCAATATTAGTTTGGAGAAACTGAAGATAACTAGTTGGTGGAATAAATCCTGGTACCAGAGCTCTTGGATCAAGCCCAGTTGCATCACCAGTAAAAGCGTCGTTAATCTCACGATATTTTTCTTCAAAAACTAATAGATCTTCAGGAATTTCAGTCTCTGCCTCTTCTTTAGATTCTTCTGAAGAAGTTAGACCTAAAATCTTTTTTTGTTCTTTAGATAAAAGTGGTTCAATCTCTGCAATATAGTTACCAATCAGGTTCATTATTGTTTGTACAGAGTTAAGAATATCTTCTGGTGAGTTTAGTTTTTTGGCAAAATCTTTTTCTTTTATTTTTAAAACATCTGGATATACACCACCAAGTCTAGAAACAGCTTTTAGTTTTTTGGCAAGTTTTGCTAGTTCTTCTAGAGATTTTTCTAATGAGGAAATAATTATGTCTTGTAGGTCTGGATCTTTTTTAAATTCATCTTGAAAATCACCTCCATAGATAACATCTTCCACTCTACTTAAAACCCGGTTTAGTGAGCCACTAACTCCAAGTTCCTCTAACTCAATCATTATTTTTTCTAAATCCAAAACAGTCCCAACTGTAACTTTTTTTTCACGATCAGAGACAACAAACTTCATTGCCTCTTTTAGATTAGCTGGTCCTGATTCTCGTGATCCCGACATCTTATGGGAAAATTATACCATTTTTTCTCAAAAAAAGCTTTAAAAAAATATCTTATAACTTTTAGTTGAGAACCTAAAAATTAAATCAACAAAAACCAACATAAACATGCTATAACATAACTATTACTCGGAAGTTCCGTGAGATTCGGAGACTGTGCCGCAACGGTGATGTTTTTTATAAACTAGTCCGGTCGGAGTAAGCCACTTCATATCTGGAGTGAAGAAAGAATTTGTTAAAAATTCTTTACGACGAGCATCGGGCTAAATTTTAACTGCCTCCCGGTGCTCCTCTCAACAGAGGAGCTTTTGTGTTAACCAACCAATTTGAAATACCAACCTTACCATTTACTTTAACCGATTTGATTCCTAGTTTTTTAGGACAAAAACCAACTGATAGACTTGACAGCAACTTAGAGCTAGAACAAATTAAACCAATTAATAATCCTGAACAAGATAAAACCATTATTATTCTTAACTTTATTCTTAAAGAAGTTTTGCCCATTAAAGACCGAACCAAACAAAAAGAACTTTTAGTTTATTTTTTTAAATCTATTTTGTCAGAAACTCAAAAACTTCCAATTACTCACTTGGCTTATGAAATAGTCCATAAAAATTCTGGAAAATTAGCACTTCACGATGATGTTTACTTACTTAGACCAGATTTACTCCAAATTTGTCAGGAAGCCATTGAGTCTTTGGCCATTAGTCATGTAGAAAAGGATAGATACAACCTAGAAAAAGATCAAATTGAAAACTTATTGGCTGTTTTGGAAAGTCTTTTTAAACTAACACCACATGCCATTTTAAGTTTGTTGAGCCAACAAGAAACAACTACTCCCAACTTAGTTGATACTAACAAAACCAAAGAAAGTTTGGAATTAACTGGCTGGCAAACCTTGCCGCCACCTAAAGCTTTTTCCTTTATCCAACCAGAAGTAAAAGAAAAAATGAAACTAGAAAAACTTACTGGAGAAATTACTATTGGGCCAAAATACTTGTATATAATGCCTCAATCAGCTGTTCATGAGGGAAACTTAAGTATTATTGTACTTGCTCAACCAGTCTTTATACCAAGTTTAAACCGATTTATTCTTCTACATGACCAACATATGTCTCCCAAAAACTGGTCAGACCATGAGCAACTTTTCAAAAAACTAAAAGTTGAATTGCCAATAGACTTTTCCAACTTGGAGTTTGCTGAAAAAGAAAAACTGATTATGGAAAAATTAGTCAAACTACCCAAAGAATTTCAAGCCGCCACTGCTAGTGAAGCTTTTTTTAAGCTTTTTCCAGAAAAAAAATTTTTAAACCGATTAAGACAAAAAATTACCAGGCAAAAAATTAAGGGAATGGAAAAATCATTGGCAGAGTATGCTGAGTTGGTAATTGATGTTGTTGGTACTGAAGTAACCAATGACCAAAATCTTTTTTCTTCAACGGTAAATAAATTAACTAATTTCATGAACAGAGTGGTATTTGCCGGAATTTTAGACGTTAAAAAAATCTCGAGTGCTAAAAGAAATACTCTCTTTAGACATTTTAAAAAGTTCGGTGACTTAGCAGAAAGAGATTTTGCTCTTTCTCTAAAAAATATTGGTTTTTCTTCTGCAGTCAAAGCCTTTGATACTTCTCTGTTGGAATGTGTTGCTTTAAGTCCTTTATCCAGTGTTCAACAACTTGCAAAACTGAATGGTTTTTCACCCAACTCACTCACTAGAGTCGATTTAGGTAAATTTATTGGTGAAAAAAGATCTAAAGACTGGAAAATGGGTGCTTGTGTTAGATGTGGTGCTTTTAATACTTGGGTCGGAGAATGTAATTGGTGTCTAACCTGTGAGCTAAACTATAACTCACCAAAAACCAATAGCTCAACTCAAAAAAATAATTTACCAAAAACTAGCTTACCTTCCAAAAAAACTAGCATTTTTACTGAAAACCTTGGCTCTTTTATTGCCAATTTAGTCTAAAGAAAAGCTAATGCGTTTCCATCTGGTAAAGGATATAATAGCTGATAGATGACTGATCATAGCCAAGTAGCCGGTGCTGGTGTTTATACTCTAAAAAGGTTAAGGGATGGTGTTTCTTTGGATCAAGTGCTTGATTTCTTAAAAAGAATCAGCCAAACAACCTTTAGAGATGGTGAAAGAATTGATTATTCATTTGCTAGTATTTTCCAAAATGTCCAACAAAGTACTTTATTGATTAATACTAAAAATCGGCAACAAAGTATTGCTGATGGAGAAAACCCAAGTTTTTTTCTATACAAAAGTGATCTAGCTTACTTGTATTCTGATTTAATCAGAAGATTTGATAACAACTTGGAGGATTTCAAAGGTACTGAAGATTATAGCCGTCTAAAAGCTTTAAATATTTACTGTGAAAATCATGATGGTGACCTTGAAATTAGTGGAGAAAACGATGTTTATCTCAATGGTCTACTTACCGATCTAGTCGGTCGGACAACTAGATTCATTTTGCCACTACTAGAAGACTCCAAACCAAAAGAAGCTGAAGCAGTTCCCAAAGAAACTGAAGCTAATAATGAAGATCAGCTTGACCCACAACTAGTAGCAGCCGCCCTAAATGACCGCAATAATGCTCAACCAGTTGCCCCAGACTTAGTTAATACTGGCAATGAAAATGGTTCAGTTGTTCCACCTACAGACCAACCAACCAATGATCCAATTGCCACTAAAAACTTGTTATTCAGTAAAGATTTAAGAGAACAAGCTGCTAAATTTACTGGAATCGCCATAGCTCAGCTAGAACAACAAAACGGTTTACCTCCAGGATCATTAGCTAATTCTCCAGATCTTCAAAAAGTTTTAAGTGATAAAACCATGGGTTTTTTCTTGACAACTTTGGGTGATGGCCGAGCTAAAGACTTAATTGATCCTGAAACTAGATTAACTCTAATTAGAGAATATATTTGGTTGGTTCAAAATGATTTTAGAACTACAGCCATCATCTCTAACCGATTAGAAAATCTTCAAGACTTACAACCATCTCAAACAAACCAACTAGAAGTAACTTTGCCAGATGGAACTACTAAAACTATTTCATCAGAAAAAGCACTCAAAGAACAAGTAACCCAAGCTATTAGTAACGCTTCTGGTGCTTCAGCTTCAATCGCCGAAAAAATTATTGCTGGTATTAATGGTAATACAGAACTAAACACCATCTTTGAAAAACTAGGTGATAACCAACTTATCGAAGATCGAAATGGCTACTTAATTCAAGAAACAACCAAACTATTACAACAAGAACTTCAAAGAATTGGTGTTCAAACGGACAAAATTTCTCTGGCCGAAAAAAATGTTGTCAATGTAGTTGATGCCTGGATCCTTCAGGGTTTACCTTTAGATATTTTAAAATATGTTGATGATGGGAAATTTAAACTTATTTTTGGTGAAGAAATCCCTTATAACCCAACTTTCCTTGAATCATTAGAAGAAGTTTGGATTGCGAGAAGATCAATTCTTGGCAAAAGGACTGGTCAGCTACTACTCCACAATGAAGCCAGGTTCGCCACTCAAGAAGCTTTGGCTCTGTTTGATGAAAGCAAAAAACTTTTAACTAAAAAAGAAGCTAACCAAGTTTTTGAAAGAGGGATTGCTGCCCCAACAAGACAAATTTTGGTTGGTAGTAAAGGGACTGCTGTTAAAGATCCTGCAGAAATAATTGAACTAACTAATGGCAAAAAATCAGCTACTAACTCAGAAAAAAGAGAAGTTTTTCTCAAACAAGTTTGGTCAACCAAAGATACTAATGTTAAACAAGAAATTCTGATCGTTTTGGGCTATGGTGATCCCGGCAGTAAAGCCATCCAAAACTTGGCAGAGAATGCAGATTTTTATCCAAAAGAAATTGGTCTACATGATATGGCTCCATTGCTAGGTGGAGCTGCTTTCTATGATCAAAGTCAAATAAATAACTACCAATCAAACTACATTCCTAATCAAGGAATAATTCAAAACCCCCTAGCTAATGTTGGTCAATTTGCTCAAAAAACAAAAAATTTAACTAACAAACTTAGAGGTGGAATTAAGGGAATTGGTTCCAGATTTAGTAAAAAAGCTGCTCAAAAAGCTGCTGATAAAGCGGCTGAAGCTGGTTTAAGCACTGTGGCCTCTACAGCTACTGGAGCTATTAACCCAGCTTTGGGCTTTTTGACTAAATTAGCCAGCACCAAAAAAGGTCGTCGGGCCTTACTAATTGGAGGAGCTGTTGGAGTTGGTTCACTTGTTGTACCATTAACCACGCTTGGAGGTCAAATTGGGGCAGCTCTTGGTAGTCTTGTTGGAGGAATTTTTGGTGGCCCTGGTGGAGCAGTCTTGGGTGGAATTAGTGGAAGCTGGACAGGTTATGGCATCCAAAAGTGGTTCGGAGGATTATTTTCAAAAAGCCCTAGCAGTAACTTAATTAACCCTTTAACCAGTCAGGCAACCGCTTCCCCACTGGCCCAATCAGCTCTAAATTCAGCAACAACCACCACAGCCACTCAAGCAGCAGCCCTTAATACTGCTTCAACCACTTTTGTTGGTCAAACCATCACCCATGTTGCTGGCCAAGCAGTTCTAGGGACGGTGGGCCTTATCACTGCTTCAGAATTAATGTTTCAATCAACAGTGCTTGGTGCTTTGACAGCGAACTTTCCAGTTGTTGAACCACTCGGTGCCTTTTCTATTGATGGAGTTGACGGCAAGGTTTCTGAGTTTGTTTCAATCGAAAAAAGAGCTTTTATTGCTGGCTGTCCAGAAAACAAATGTGAAAGTCCTTCTTTCCCAATTAAAGTTGAATATACTGTCACCATTGCTCCCAAGGGTAACTATACAATTCAAATTCTAGACGCTACTGATACTTTGAAAGTTAATCATAGTAAAAAAGCTTGGGAAGAAAAAGGTAAAACTCCTCCTACAATTCCAGAAAGAATTAAAAAATTAGCTGACTTTCCAGAGTTATATGAAGAAATTATAATTGAACCTGGAGATTCAGTTACGCTTGTTTATTCTGAGTCACTTGACGAAAAATACAATGATGCTTCTATTACTAATAGATTTGAGCTCAAAGTTTTTGCCAAAGATCCAGCAACTGGTAAAGAAGGAACAGATACGGCCATTACTGGAGAGATTGTCTATATTGGTGATTATTCTCAAGGAGAAGGTTGCTGGCCAACTAGTGGCACCATGCTCCAGCTACCATTTAATCAGGGCCCAGATTCAACCCACAGTCGCTGGGATGCTTTTGATATCGTTAATGTTGAAGGTACCCCAATTTATACTCCATTTGCTGGAAAAGCTTGTCCAGGAACCAGAGATGCCTCAATCTATGGTATTCATGTAACGCTACAATCAGACAAAGGCACTTTCCAGTTTTCCCATATGCACGCGACCAACGGCCTTGATAATGGGTGTAAAGATCTTCAACCAGGAGATGTAGTAGGCTACATGGGCACGACTGGTATGGGTGGAGTACACTTGGATTGGGCTAAAATTGGTCGTGGTTCTGCTCCATCAGATTTGGCCCCCATGATGCCTGATGGTTTAAGCATTAAACCAGGAGACCCAGTAAGGAGTTGCTATGATGGTGGCTAATAAGAAAAAAGAATTTGCTTGGCTTTTATATTTAGGAATTTTTGTATTCGTTTCATTAGTAATAGCCATCTTATTCTGGATCATCACTCCCAGAGAAACAGTTATTCAAAAAACTGACTTTATTACTACCAATAAAGACCAACAAAAAACTAACTTTTCTGGTATTGCCTTTGTTGGCACTCCCATTGAGACTCCCCAAAAACTGCCTATTCTAGCTATTAAAACAGAACATGATGCTGCTGACACTATAAAAAATAGTTTAATCGATCAATATAAACTTATAAAACACCCCAATTTAAGTGGTCTTTGGCTAAGCGACTTATACTCACTTTCATATAATTCTCTAGATAAAGCTTATATCTTCTTTGATAAAACATATCGTCCAGAAGATGCTAACTTATACTTAAATAGTGTTAATAAAGCCATTAGTGTTTCTACAGATTTTGTTAAGAGGCTATTCCCAGAGTTAACAATCGAAGTTGATAAAAATAATTTAGTTTATTTAGAAGGTCTGGTAGAGATGCATCCAGGTGAAAAAAACCATGCTAACTCAGTCATGATTCCATTTAACTATATGTATCAAGGTGTTCCTTTATTCGTTGATAAAAACCGAGGCAACCTTTTAGAGTTAATTGTTAATGCTAGAGATGAAATTAAAAAAATAACTTTTAAAGAAGATATTATTAGTTTTATCCCTACCGAAAAAACCATTTCAATTATTAGCCTAACTGAAGCGATCGAAAATATTAATCAAAGCGAGGCTTTATTACTTAACTCTTATAGTGAAGATGGTTTACCCTACTCAATTAGTGACATTGCTTATGGAGATCTAGAAACCGTTAAACTTGAATACCGAGCTGATCTAGATACTAACATTGCTTATCCCTTCTACCACTTCTACGGTAACTTAGTAAATAATAACAACAAACAATTTAAGGCAGAGATCATTACTCCGGCCGTAAAAGTTGTTGAGTAGGTCTAGCAACACGTTTCTATACACGCTAAGATAGTAATGAATGCGTGAACATCCAATCCCACAAGACGTTGTGGGTTACAAATTCCATATTGTTGGTAACATGACCTTAAAGCAGTTTGCCGAGGTCGCAATTGGTGTGGTTATTGGTGTAATTCTTTACAATACAAACTTAGTTGATCTGGTTAAATGGCCATTAATTATTTTGTCTGCTGGTATTGGTGTTTTAGTCGCATTTGTACCAATTGAAGAAAGACCACTGGATCACTGGATTACTACTTTTTTCAAAAGAATTTATAACCCAACTAAGTTTTACTGGAAAAAAGAAACTGAGATTCCATTTGCTTTTATGCACGTCAAACGAGAAAAAACTAAAGAAGAGGAAGACTTTGAGATTGATCTTACTCCTGCCAGAAGACAAAGAATCAAAGAATATCTAAGTTCTGTAGGTGAAAAAAAGGCAATCGATCCATTGGATACAGAAGAACAACAAAGAATGACTAGTATTCTTGAGGAGTATAGTAAAGTTGAAGTCAAAAATATTACTGCCACACCTCAACAAATTAAGCCTAACCTTACCACTAAAGTCAGAAACCTAGCTAAAAAATCAACAATTTCTACCGAAAATTCAGAAAAAATTATTTTTCAACAACAACAAAAAACAAACCAACAACTTAAGCAAGAAGATCAACAAAATCAACAAGGTTTAACCACAGCTCCTCAGCTCACCACGCCTGCAGTAGCTAATGAAGAGCTTAAAATAGACAAACAAGCCTTTACTTTGCCAGATGAAGCTGTTGCAACCAACAAAGAACTTCCTTTTCCACAACAACCTACCACACCCAACACCTTGGTGGGGATGGTGCTAACTCCAGAGAATAAGTTGGTTGATCAAGCAACAGTACAAATAAAAAATAACAATGGTCAAGTGATTTACGCACTAAAAACGAACTTGTTGGGACAATTTTCTCTTAGTTCTGCTCTGCCCAATGGTACTTATGTTTTAACTACTCAAAAAACTGGTTTTAACTTTAATGATCAAACAATTACACTAAGTGGCAAAATTGTTTCACCACTAGAAATTAGATCTGCCTAGGATTTTCTCATTGCGATTAGGGCTTAACTTCTAGTACCATAGAGGAAGGTATGCCTGACGTTAATGAAATTTCTTCTACCACTCAAAAATTTTTGGATATTTTTGATATTACTAATGATGTGGTTGTCTTAAAAGATGGCACTATCTCTTTAATTATGGTCATCAGTGCCATGAACTTTGGATTGCTAGCTGAACAAGAACAAGATGCAGTCATTTATGCTTATGCTGCTTTACTCAACTCTCTAAACTTCCCAATCCAAATTATTATTAGTTCAAAAACCAAAGATGCTACAGCCTACTTGAGATTATTAGATGAACAAGCAGAAAAAGCATCAACTCAAGAGAAAGAAGACTTAATCAAGAGATATCAAACTTTTGTCGGTCAACTAATCAGAGAAAGAAATGTTCTTGATAAAAAGTTTTATGTTTCAATTCCAGCTTCACCAGCAGAAGTTGGCATGATTACTCCTCAATCAGTTTTACCGGGCAATAGTGAAACCAAACTAACTAGAGACCAAAAAACTGCAGTCATTGAAAAAGGACTGGGGGTTTTAGAACCAAGAAGAGATCATTTAATTGCTCAATTTAACAGAATTGGTCTTTACGCTAGACAACTCCATACCCAAGAGATTATTGAGATTTTCTATAATAACTATAATCCAGAGGCTTATGAAGGCCAACAAATTACTGATAGCAGTAACTATACCACTATGGTGGTTCAAGCCAAAACAGCTCCAGATTTAAGTTCTTTAAAAAGCTTAACTGAAGCAAATACAGCTAGCCAAGACAATCCAACTACCTTGGCTGAATTGCCACCTGCAGGAGTAGCTGAAATTAGTGAATCAGCAGTGGTACCTAGAGAACTACCAGAAAATAATTCTGGAATAGTGATAAACCAACCGGCTAGTCAACAAGCTCAAACACCTGTTAATGAACCCAAAATTGAACCAACAGTTACTCAGCCTCAACCGACTCAACTTCCAAGTAAGCCTTTACCAAAACCAGCCCAACAAACTGTTTTTCAAGCAAATAAACCAGTTTTAGACACCACTGATCAACAACCACCAATGAACCAACCTCTAGCTCAACCAAGTATCCAGAGTCAACCACAACTAACTTTAGAAAAAACAATTAGTGAAGTACCAATAAATAATCCTCAACCTACTGACAAACCATTACCACCAGTAGCTGAGCTTTAAATAAATTTGATGGAGTAAAATAAAAAACAATGCCTTTACAACTGCCTTTTTTTAAACAAAAGCAAAACGATCAGCCAGCAAAATTAACTCCTGAGCAAAAACAAATGGAAAAAGTGAGAGAATTTTCTCAGGGTTTAGTCACTATTCAAGACATTATTGCTCCAGAAGCGATCGAGGTTGATTTTACTTATCAACAAATTAACTCAACTTATACGCGTACATTATTTGTGGCTGGTTATCCAAGAACTGTCCCAGCTAACTGGCTATCTCCTTTAATCAACTTTCCTAATCAAGCCAATATCGCCATGTTTATTTATCCAGTAGATTCTGCTGAAGTTTTGGATAATTTGAAAAGGAAAATTACAGAAATGGAGGCTGAAATTCAATCAGATATTAGATCTGGTAAGATCAGTAACATTAACACCGAAATTAAGCTCAGTGACGCTCGAACAATCCGTGAACAGTTGGCAGCTGGTTCAGAAAGATTTTTCCAATTTGGTTTATATGTCACGCTTACTGCTCCAAGCATGGAGTATTTAGATAAAGTCACTAAAAACATTCAATCAATGCTTGGGTCTTTGTTAATTGTTTCTAAAAAAGCCACTTTACAAATGGACGAGGGTTTTAAAACTACCTTACCAATGGGTAAAGATAAATTAATGATTACTAGAAACATGGATACTACTTCTCTGGCAACAACTTTTCCTTTTACTTCTTCAGAACTTACCATGGAAACAGGTATCCTCTATGGTATTAATGAACACAATGATTCATTGGTTATTTTTGATCGTTTTAAGATGGAAAACGCCAACATGGTTATTTTTGCCAAATCTGGTGCTGGTAAATCTTACACGGTGAAACTTGAGATTATTCGTCAGCTAATGTTTGATGCTGAAGTAATTGTACTTGATCCTGAACACGAGTATGAAGAATTGGCAAAAAAAGTTGGTGGTGAATACATTAACTTTACTTTTGGTTCCAAAACTAAAATCAACCCATTTGACCTTTCTGCGATGTACGAAGAAGGTGAAAATGAATTAGGCCAAAAAATCTTAACTTTGCATGGTTTATTAAAAGTAATGCTAGGAGACATGACCTCTCAGCAAGAAGCTCTGCTTGACCGAGCTTTGATTGCTGCTTATAAAGCTAAGGGTATTACACCAGACCCGGTCACCCAAACCAATGAACCACCTCTGATGGAAGATTTATACAAGGCTTTAATTGGTATGGAAAATGAAGAAGCTAATGATGTGGCAGCTAGACTAGAAAAATTCATTACGGGTTCTTTTAGAGGTATTTTTGATAAACCATCCAACTTAGATATCACCAATCCTTTCACAGTTTTTTCGGTTAAAGAAATGGAAGAAGAACTTCGACCAATTGCGATGTTTATTATTCTTGATTTTATCTGGACAAGAGTAAAAAAAGACCTTAAACGTAGAATTTTGGTCATTGATGAGGCTTGGTACTTTATGAAACATAAAGACAGTGCTTCATTTATTCATTCAATGGTAAAACGTGCTAGAAAATACTATTTAGGCATTACTACCATTACTCAAGATGTTGAAGATTTTATCCATAATGATTACGGTAAAGCGATTGTTAGTAATGCTTCAATTCAATTTTTAATGAAGCAATCAACTGCTTCCATTCCAGTCTTAGCAGAAACTTTTTACCTTTCAGAGGGAGAAAGACAATTATTGGTTTCATCTGATGTCGGTGAGGGTATCTTTTTTGCTGGCCAAAACCACGTCGCTCTAAGAGTGGTGGCTAGTGACGAAGAACATGAAGTTATTACCACCAACCCAGAAGAAATTCTTAAAAAGAAAGAAGAAGAACAAAGACTTAAGTTAGAAAAGATGGCTGAATTAGAAAAAGCTAAAGAAAAAAAACCTAAATTTTCTTTTGGCGTACCAACTAGCCAAAAAAACAAACCAGCTACTGCAACTCTTTCACAGCCAGGCATAGTCCCGGAACAAACGCAGAAAACTGATAGTCTTGAAAAAGAACCAACTGAAGCTCCTAATGCTAAAGCGACTCAATCTTCAGTAGATCAAGTAAAACCAGTTACTAAACCAGTACAACAAAATGACCGTCCAGACTATGCTGGTTACTACACGATTGATGACTATTCCCCACCAGAAAGCTAGTTTCTCTAAAATTCCTCTTGACACATTGTGGAAAACTAGGTGTATAACTAAACAATTAAATCTGACCTGTCCTCTAAGATTTTAACTGTCAATAAAACTGTCCAAAAAGGAAAAATGTTTACTCAAGCACTTGATTCAAGTGAGGTGGTAAAGGTCTGGCAAGCTAGTCAAGAAAGCCTTAAAACCCAGCTCACTCCAGCTGTTTTTAATACTTGGATTGTTTCTAATCCGCTAACCAAGGTTGAGGTTGATCAACAAAACATGGCTCTAGCAACTATTACTTGTCCGACCGCTTTCCATGCAACAAACTTGAAAAAGAATTTATACACTCAACTCAAGGAAACTTTGGAAAAAGAACTAAATCGGCCGGTTGAGATTGAGTTCGTAATTGGTAATCCAATTGATCTAGCCAAGCAAGAGCCAGCTAAAGAAACTAAAAAAACTTCTCCTCAAAAAAATTTACTCGGATATAACAATGGCAATATCAACTCACCAACAGTTGATGAATTATTTTCAGCACATACATTGCAAGCAAGTTTTCAAGACCGAGCTAAAACAGCGGCCAGAAGAGTTGGTCTTAGAGAAGATTACACTTTTAAAACCTTTGCTGTTTCAACTACCAATGAGATGGCCCACGCTGCGGCCACCGCCGTTTCTAACAACCCTGGGGTGGCTTATAACCCACTATTTTTATATGGTGGCGTGGGCGTAGGTAAAACTCATTTAATGCAAGCTATTGGTAATAACATTCTTAAACAAAATCCTGAGACAAACATTATCTACTGTACTGGTGAAGAATTTACTAATGAAATTGTTAATGCTATTCAAAAGAAAAAAGCTTTTGACTTTAAACAAAAGTACCGCAATACTCAAGTTTTACTAATCGATGATGTCCAGTTTATTGCTGGTAAAAATGCTGTTCAGGAAGAGTTTTTTCATACTTTTAATGCTTTAACCAAACAAGCTTCCCAAATTATCTTAACCTCAGATAGGCCACCTCATGAGATCAATTTACTTGAATCAAGACTAAGATCACGGTTTGAAGCTGGTTTAATGATTGATATTCAGCAACCTTCTTTTGAGCTTAGAACAGCTATTCTATTAATAAAATCACAAGCAAATAATCTTGATTTACCAATGGAATTAGCTCAATTAATCGCTTCAAAAGTAGATGGAGCTAGAAGAATTGAAGGTATTGTTAAATTACTTCGTTCTGAAGTAGAGCTAAAACAAAAAACTATTAATGAAGAGTTAATTCAAAGTTTGCTTAAGACAGAAGCCCCAACTAATATCTCGATTATTAGAGCCAAACCTCAAGATGTCATCAAAACTGTCGCCAATCACTATCGGATTAAACAAAGCGCTCTTAAAGGTAAAAGAAGAACCAAGGAGATTGTTAATGCTAGACATGCGGCTATGTTCTTATTAAGAAAAGAGCTTAATATGCCACTAGAAGAAATTGGTAAGTGGTTCTCTGGTAGAGACCACACTAGTGTGTTGCATGCGATTAATAAAATAGAAAAGGAAATTTCCGAAGAAGGCTTGATGAAACAAGATATTTCAGCTATAAGAATGTCATTAACTGTAGTCGCGAAAGGATAGTTATCAACAATTGTGGAAAACTTTGGGGAAAAATCAGTGGAAAGTTGTTGGAAAACTTTTAATAACTTTTTAAGTTTGTGAATAAGCAGTCGATTTTTACAAAGTTTTCCATCACAATACACAAAGTTTTACAGATGACTAAAACGAAACAATCAACAGTGTTTTTAAGTAATAAACCAGACCTAAAAGTAAAGTTTATTCACTTATCCACACACTCTATTATTACTACAACAAATATATTTATATAAATAGTTAGATAAGTAAGATTTATGAAAATTACAGTTTTACAAGAAAATTTAAAAGTTGCTTTAACTAATTTACAAAAAGCAATTCCAGCTAAACCTCAATTACCAATTCTGTCATCAATTTATTTAAAGGTTGAAAATAATCAGCTAACTTTGGCGGCAACAGATTTGTTTATTGGTATCAAAAACGTAATTCCAGCCAAAGTTGAAGTAGCTGGAAGTTGTGTTGTACCTGGTGATATCTTTAAAAACTTAGTTTTTTCTTTTTCTGCAGGAGAGATAGACTTGGAGTTAAAAGATAAATCAATGATTGTGAAATACCAAAATAGTAAAAGCACTCTCCCCTATCAATTAGCCGAAGAATATCCTCAATTTCCAGAAGTAACAGGTGATGAATTTTTTTTGGAAAAATCTTTATTAGAAAGAATCGATAAATATGTCACTTTTGCTACTACCCAGGATCAAACTAGACCAGTTTTGACTTCAATTCTTTTTTCTTTTCAAGCGGATAAACTTGAGATTGCTGCCACAGATGGTTACAGATTAGTTAGTTTAGTTGATAACAAAATTACTGGTTTAGTTAAGGAACTGTTAATCCCCGTAAAAGCTTTAAATGAAGTTTTTAGAATGATGACCCAAACAGAGTCTAGTAACGTCGTTTTTAAGGTCTCTGAAGAGCTTAAACAAGTCCTATTTATTGTTGACGGCATTGAGATTTATGTCAGATTAATTGAAGGTGACTATCCACCATATAAAAAAATTATTCCTGATGAATTTAAATATCAAGTAAAAATTGATGTATCAGAGTTGACTACTCAAGTAAAAAGAGCGTTTCTATTTTCAAAAGATAGTTCTAATATTGTCAGATTTATTTTAGCTGACAAAAAACTAGTAATTAAAGCGATTTCACCATCTGCTGGAGAATATCTTGGAGAAATCGAGACCAGTTTTAGTGATGAAAGTCTAGAAATTGCATTTAATGCTAGTTATATTTTGGATTTTTTAAACACGCAAAAAGAAGGTGAAATTTTATTTAGTTTGAACGAAAGTTTGAAACCAGTTGCATTTAGTTATCCTGCAGAAAAAGATTTAATTTACATTGTGATGCCTTTCAGGACTAACTAATCTATTTTTTGTGATATAATCCTCGCCTATGGCAAAGACTAAAAGAACTTGGAATCCAAAAAAGAAAAAAAGATTAAGAACTCACGGCTTTTTAAAGCGAATGGCTTCTCATGATGGTAGATTAGTCCTCAAACGAAGACGTCAAAAGGGTCGTAAAAAATTAACGGTGATTAAAAAAGTTTAAAACTTAAACTTGGTTTTTAAGATTGTTTTCTCGTACAATGTAATTGTAGTTAACAGAATTACTGTTAACTTGGTTTTATGCTAGCAAAATCACTAAAACTCAACTTGAGTGATCCCCAAACTAGAAAAATTTTTAGGTCTGGTCTGATTATCAAAACCACCAATTTAACAGCTAGCTATGATCCTAAAGTTCAATCATCTAAAATTTCAGTTGTTATAGCTAAAAAAACTTTGACTTTAGCTACCCAAAGAAATAAATGGAAAAGATTTATTTATGATCAAGTAAAACTAAATTTGGCAATAATAAAAGCCCTGTCGATAGCAGTTATTATTAGATTTACCCCAAAAACTTCTCTGATTTCTAAAGCTCAATTAGCAACAGAGGTAAAAGAGATCTTTTTAAAAATAAGTAAAAATGAGACTTCCAACTAGACCTATTTTTGCGTTTTATCAATTTTTAGGCAATTTTAAGCACCAACTTTTTTATTCTGTGTTTGGTTTTTCAAGTAAATGTAAACATAATCCGACTTGTAGCAGATATACTCAAGCACAGATAGAAAAACATGGTACAATCGTTGGATCAATCAAAGGATTTATCCGAATTCTTACTTGTTGGTAAAAGGAAAAAATAATGGCATATCTTATTGAACAAAGTGTTAGATTCTTAATTTTTTTAAGTGAAACTTTAGGCAGTTTGGGGTGGGCAATTATTGCTTTTACTCTGTTGACTAAATTTGCTATTTTTCCATTAGCTACATCATCAATTAAAGCTCAAAAACAACTGCAAAAACTTCAACCAGAGCTCAAGAAACTTAATGAAAAATATAAAAATGACAAGCAAAAACTTCAGCAAGCTCAAATGGAACTTTACCAAAAATACAATGCAAATCCGATTGCTGGATGTGTACCACAGCTACTCCAACTTGGAGTAATTATTGTTCTTTATCAAGCAATGTTAGCTTTTTTGGGGGAAGATATTCCTCAAGGAATGAACCTAAACTTTTTTTGGTTTAATTTAACTCAAGCAGATAAAACTTATGTTTTACCGATTCTTTCAGGTTTAACACAGTTGATTTTATCTCTGATGATTGCTCCAGGTGGAGAGGTTAGAGACTTAGTGCCAAATAAAAGTAAAAACCAAAAAGTTAAAGTAGCTAACGAAAAAGAAGAAAACATGGCTGAAATGGCTGCTACGATGCAACAGCAAATGATTTTTGTGATGCCAGTTATTATGGTGGTAATTACAGCCCAGTTTCCTTCTGGCTTAGCTCTTTATTGGGTAGTTAGTAATATTTTCACAATCGGACAGCAATACTTTATTTCTGGTTGGGGAGGTTTAATAGTTTATTATCAAAGATTGGTCAATAAATATGGAAAAAATTAAAAGCAGAATTATTAGAATTTTTGATTTTTATGGAATTGACGAAGCTGAAATTAGCTTTGAAGAACATAAAGATGAAGATAAAAATTACTTAAATATTGTTTTACCAGAAGAGAGAGCTAAGCATTTTATTGGTGCCAAAGGTGAGACATTAGAGGCTATTGAAATTTTAGTGAGACTTTCACATCAAGATGAGATCGCTGAAAACGAACGCTTGTTAATTGATATTAATGGTTACAGAAAAGAAAGAGAAAATAAACTTCAAGAAAGAGCGATTGCTGTAGCTGAAAAAGTTCGTGAATCTGGCCGAGAATATGTTTTTAATGATCTTAATTCTTATGAAAGATTCTTAATTCACTCAGCCATTGGTAATAATCCAGATTTTACTGATATTGAAACATTCTCTGAAGATGATACCTTTGGGAGAGTCTTGGTAGTCAGAAAAAAAGAGTTAGAATAGTTTCATGGAATTAAAAATTTTCACAGACGGAGGTTCTAGAGGTAACCCAGGAATTGCTGGTGGTGGTGTGGTGGTTTATCACCAAGACCAAGTAATTTTTGAACAAGCAACTTTTTGGGGACAAAAAACTAATAACGAATCTGAATATTTGGCTTTTTTGGCTGCATTAGATTGGTTGAGTAATTTTTCAGCTAATAATAAACTTGAGAAAGTTGCGTTTTTTCTAGATTCAAAATTGGTTGTCGAACAAATTAATAAAAAATGGCAAATTAAAGAACCAAGACTTAGAGAGTTTGCTCAACAAGCTTGGGAAAAAATTTCAGCTATCCCCTGTTCTATTACCGTCACTCACATATTGAGAAAAGATAACGCACAAGCTGACGCTCTAGCCAATCAAGCAATGGATACTGCTGACGAAAATAAATAATTGACCTTTCCAAGATCACTTTAAGTTCTTACAATAGACTAGCCTGTCTATGTCTAGTTTTGAAACACAAATAATTAGCGAAAATCCTCGAGTAATACTCTTGGGTGATTATCAACCTTTTATCGATAAGATGGCTGGTTTGTTGAGTGAGTTCCAGTTGGATATTTGGCCATTAACAGCTAATGAGTTAATGCATTTAGATTTTAGAAATTTAGATAATCAAACAGTTTATAAACTAATTTGGTGGCTAGATCTTGATAAACCTGAAGAGATTGACCAAATTAGGCAAATTTTAGCCCAGAACACTACGATTCCCAAAATTTTGCTTGGTGTTTTACCTGAATCTTATTCATTATTAGAACCAAATCAAAATATCTTATCTAAACAAAAACTTTTACAACAGCTTATTTTTGAGTTCACAGATAGTCAATATTTCTTGATTAGAGATTTAGTGGCGGTTGATTACTTCTCGCCTATTTTCAAATTTTCTTTACAAAATTTAGTTAAAGGGAAATTGTTATTAACTCCAGGAAACAGTAATCTAATAGATCTGGATGTAGTTACTGAAAACTTGAGGACATATCTTTTTAAACCAGCCACAACTAGTAAAATAATTTTACAAGGCAAAACTGTTAGTAACCAAAAAATTTTAGAGTATTTTGCCCAAATCTACTCTAGAGTTTATGGCCATGATTTGGAGCTAGTTAGTGTTGATGCTAACTACCAAAAATTTAATTTACCAGATGAGTTAGTGGTTAAGCTTAATACTGATGAAAAAAAAATACTTGACCAAATTATTGAGAATCAAACTGAACTAAAAAAACAGTTAGCCACTTTGCCCCACTTAGAAAATCAACAGTTAGTTGAACTAAATAAAATACCGGTTATTAGTCACTTAGATAGTGAAAAAACGGATTTGAATCTCAAAATCAATAAAGACATCATTGCTGTTAAACATCAGAATGAAAATCAAGAGATAAAAGAATTGATAGATCAATCTAATTCTCTTAAAACTAGCTCTAGTGAACCATTTTTAGCCAAAGAAGAAAAAATCGAAGGTGAATTATCCAGATTATTCAAAGAAAAAAGAGAACTTAAAAAAGAAAAAAGAATTGATGAGAAAGTAAAAATAGTTAAAAAAATCTCTAGCAAATCAAAGAAAAATAGAGTTTTATTTGTTGGTGGAGTAGGGGTGATGATTCTAGGAGGCGTAACTTTGGCTCTTTGGTTGATTTTAAGCTTGAGTGTTTTTTTGGCTAAAAAAGAGTTTGTTAATTATCTTTACAACAATACTCCTCAAAGTAACCAAGTTTACCAACCAGGATTTTGGCCTGGTATTTTAGACAAACAAACTAGTTTTTATCAAAAAATTCTAGGAGAGATAGTTGCTGATCAAGTCATGGTGGCAAGTTTATTTTCTGATTTTCAAGATTTACAAGACTTACAATTACAACTAGAAAAAGAAATTCAGAACTATACTTTGGGAGTTTTGGGCTCTGCCGAAACTAGAGCTGTTTTTCCTCCAGAAATAAACCAATTAGCTACGGAAATTGATAGCAAAATTAGCAACGTGGAAAATGCAATTTTTTATTTATCTCCAGAAGAAACTCCAGAACAAACTAAATGGATAAAATATCTAGAAGAAGTTAAAGAACAACTAGCAAAAACTAAACAATATCCAGAATTTTTCACTGAGTTTTTTGGTGGTAATGGTAAAAAAACCTACGCAGTTTTGTTGCAAAATAATCTAGAAATTAGAGCAACAGGTGGTTTTATTCAAGGATTTATATTATTAACTTTTGATAAGGGTTTATTGATTGATAGTCAAATTTTTAATACTAATGAAGTTGATACTAGACTACCCGGTAATGTCGCTTCACCAGAGGAAGTACAACGCTATCTGGGGGAGAAAAATTGGTTTATTCGAGATAGTAACTGGGAGCCTGATTTTCCAACCACGGCTAATCGCGTTGGTTGGTTTATTAAAGAAGCTTTGAAAAAACAAGTTGATGGAGTAATTGCCCTTAATTATTATGTTACTCAAGATATTTTGGGTTCACTAGGTTCTTTAGAAGTTCCAGATTATCAAGAGACTTTGACTAAAGATAATTTATTAGAAAGAGTAGAGTTTCATTCTGATGAAGAGTTCATTAATCAACCTAATAGTGGGCAAAAAGACTACTCGGCTACAGTCTATAAACAACTTTTAAGTGATTTAAAACAAATTAGTCCAGATCAGGCTAATAAGTTAGTTGAAGCTCTAGGCAATAGTTTAACCAATAAAAACTTACTAATTAGTTTATTTGATGAAAAAACTGCTGAGTTTTTACAAGCTATTGGTTGGAGTGGAGAAGTGATTGTCCCGATTTGTCCACAACGCTTTCCCCAAACCAACTGTTTAGTCAACCAAATTTACCAAGTTGAATCAAATATTGGTCTGAATCGAGTTAATGAATATATTAAACGGACAATCGAAGAAAGAGTAGAGTTCCAAGATAAAAAAATTAAACATCTTAGAACAGTTACTTATACAAATACAGCCAAATCAGATGGTTGGCCACTGGGTAGTTACAAACTCTACTTAAGATTTATTACTGGCAAAGAAACTCAACCACGAGAAGTTCTGATTAATGGTAAAAAACTTGATGGAGCTTTAGCTAATGTTTATCTTGAAAATGATAAAAAAATAGTTGGTTTTCCACTAGAAATCCACAAAGATTCAACAGTGACAGTTCAATATACTTACGAGACGGATAAGTTGTTAGATGAGCCATTTTCTTACTTATTATTTGATCAAAAACAGCCTGGTATTAAACGAGAAGATCTAAAAACAACCTTTTACTTTCCTAACAGAAAACCAACCTTGATTGCCCCACAAGGGACATTATCTGGTGATACTTTAGAGTTTAATTCTCTAACAGATGACCACTCTTTTGTTGGTGTCAGTTTACAGAATAAATAAAACTTCTTTTGATTTAATGGCTAAAATGCAAGCATTTGTTTGATTTTTTGGTTTTAAAAATGTTTTTTAAATTAGATCTCTTGGGGATAATTGCCAAATAATATTTTTTTTAATTTTTCTTATTTTTCTTATTTTTCTTATTTTTCTTATTTTTCTTATTTTTCTTATTTTCTTCAATGATTTAATAGGCGAACAAGCAAAAGTTTAATTGTTTATTGGCTGGCAAAGTTTTCAAGGTTGATTATAAATTGGGTGTCAGTAGGATATGAGACGCTTGCCCACGGGGCAGAGGGGACGGGCTAATTTTATATTTAATATTTTTAAAGGTTGGCATTATATACCCAAATTCTGACATTAATCTGACGCTAACCTGACAAAAATTTTCACGTGTTTTATTTATTAAACTTAATAAAAGAACCTATTTATCAATCTAAAAACCAATAAATTAATTAGATATATTTTGATATTAATTGATTGGTTTTTGTTAAAATAATTTAGTGACATCCATTTTTATTCTTAAAAGGTGTGATACAATAGTACGCCTGGTTTAAAACAAACGAAAAATATTTTGAAAGGTTAAATGACACAAACCAAATTTGCTGTTAAAGAAAGAGAAACAGCCAGACCAAACCAACTTAGACGTAAAGGCTTGATTCCAGCCAATGTTTATGGTGATGGAAAATCAAAAGCTGTGCAAGTGGGTTATCAAGAATTTATTAAGCTTTATGACGAAGCAGGTGAAAACAGCTTAATTTACTTATCTATTGAAGGTGAAAATAAACCAAGACCAGTTCTAATTGCTGAAACTCAATTAGATCCTTTGACCGGTAAAATTATTCATGTCGCTTTTCAACAAGTAAGTTTGAAAGAAAAAATCTCTGCTGAAATTCCAGTTGAGGTTACTGGTGAGTTTAAAGTTGCTGGTGGTGTGTTAGTGGTGGTAAAAAATACTGTTGAAGTTGAAGCTTTGCCTACGGACTTTCCAGAAAGTTTTGTTTTTTCAGCTGAGCAATTAACTGAAATTGGTCAAACCATTACTTACAAAGATTTAGTTATTGATAAAACTAAAGTAACTTTAGTTCTTGGAGAAGAAGGGGAAGATGAACCTTTGATTATTGTCCAAGAGCAAAAAGAAGAAGTTGAGGAAACCCCAGCTGATGAAACTGAAGGCGAATCGACTGAAGCTGCAACTGGTTCAGCTGACACAACCGAAACTGCTGAATAGTTTATTTGATTAGATCTGTATTTGGATTAATATAGCGGGCTATCTTTAAAAAGTAGTCCGCTTTTTGTTGGTCTTTAGCTAGGAGATTTAGGTTGGCCAAATTAAGGTAGTAATTTTGTGAAAAGTATTGATTTTGAGTTGTTTCAGCAAAACTATTTTCGGCCAAAAAAACTTTGGCTTCTTGAGTAGTTAAATTAAGAGTAGTAACAGCTTGACTTTCTTGGTTAATGGTCAAAAGATTGGGTGGGGTTTCAGGAACAAAACTGGGGGTTTGTTTAATAATTAATAGAAAAACAATTGCTAATAGAGTAATAGCCGAGTTGGTAATCAAAAAAAACTTATTAACAAAGATTTTTTCCAGTAGAAATACCCCAGAATAGATCAACAATGACAAACTAAGTTTGGTTGTTAATAAAATTAATGACATCTTAGGGTCTATTTTGCCAATTTTTTAGTTGGCCAGGAAGAGGTAATTAGCAGTTCTTCTTTAACTAGTTTTTTAGTTTTTAGCTCTTGCCAGACAGCTTCGGTGACAAATGGTACAAAAGGGTGGAGTAGGGCTAAAAATGTTTTAAGACCAATAATCAGGTTTTCTCCTTTGAGCTTACCTTCTTTAGCAATCTCAATTTGTTCGTCGCAAAACCAATGCCAAAACTCGTTATAGACTGTTTCTGCAGCCAAACCCAATTGAAATTTTTGTAAATTTTTAGTAATTGCTTGAGTTGTTAATGTTAATTTTTTAGTAAATTCTTGGTTAATTTTTTCATCGCCGGCTTGAGATAAATCTAGATATTCAAGAATAAATCTAGAAGCATTCCAGATTTTATTGGAAAAGTTTCTCATGGCTTTGAAATCTTGATCACCAACTGATTTATCCAAACCAGCTGAAGACCTAATGACTAAAGCCATTCTGAGCGCGTCAGATCCATATTTTTCGGCAATATCCAGAGGATTGACTACATTACCCTTACTTTTACTCATTTTTTGACCTTGTTGGTCTCTAACCAGGCCGTGTAAGTAAATATCAGTAAATGGTAAATTACCGGTAATGTATTTACCCATCATCAACATTCTCATTACCCAAAAAGGCAAAATATCGTAACCAGTTTCCATTACTTGAGTAGGGTAGAAGTTTTTGAAGTCTTCTGGGTTTTTGTTTAAAGTGGTTACTGGCCATTGAGCAGAGCTAAACCAAGTATCAAAAGTATCGGTTTCTTGAAGGTAATTTGCACCTGGTGAAGAAGCACTAACAACAAACTTTGAGTTAATTGGGGCCCTTAATTCTTGTAATCCTTGATTAATAGCTGATAAATCAAATTTTTTAAGTAAATCACCAAGTTTTCCAGTGATTTTTTCTTTAGCCGTGTTTAAAAAGCTGACATTAATCTCTGGATTTTCTGTGGCTTCATACCAGACCGGAATTCTGATTCCCCAAACAATTTGTCTAGAAATATTCCAGTCTTTGAGGTTCTCTAACCAGTGTTTGAGAATTTTATCGTGGCCAGCACCATGAACAGTAAATTTTTTACTCTTTAGGTCTTCAAGAATTGGTTGAGTGAGTTGTTTAACTCTAATAAAGAACTGAGGTAAAAGTAGTGGTTCAATTGGTCTTTTACATCTGTAACAGGTACCGATACGGTTAGTGTATTTATCGTTTATTTTTTCGACTAATCCTTTTTCCTGGAGGTCTTTAACGACCTCATCTCTAGCAGTTTTAACTTTCATGCCAGCATATTTACCACCATTAGCAGTGATTTTACCTTCGAGGTTAATGGCGTGATACATTGGTAGACTGTGAGTTTTAGCAACTTGAAAATCATTAGCATCATGAGCTGGAGTGAGTTTAACAATTCCAGTACCAAATTCTGGGTCAACAAATTCGTCACCGATTATTTCCATTTCTTCGTTGGTGAGTGGATTTAAAACTTTTTCACCAATTAAATAGTTATGATGTTTATCAGTTGGATTAACTGCTAAGTGAGTGTCGGCAAAAATTGGTTCTGGTCTAACTGTCGCGACAGTAATGAATTTGGTTGGATCTTTAACTAGGGGATATTTGATGTAGTAAAGTGGAGAAATTTGATCTTGATAAACCACTTCTAGCTCGGAAAAACTAGTGCCACAGTGAGTGCAGTAGTTGACTAGTTGTTCATCACGATAAAGGAGCTCATCTTGGTGTAACTTGATAAAAGTAGCCAAAACTTGTTCTACGACTTTTTCATCAAGCATGAAAGTAAATCTAGACCAATCAGCACTAGCTCCAATTTTTTTCATTTGATCAACTGCAACCTCAGAGTTATTTTGGACATAGTCCCAGATCATTTGATAGAGAGTTTCTCGATCAAATTGAAATCTACTTTGGTTGTTTTTTTTGAGTTTTTTTTCAAAAACAAATTGAGTTTCAATACCAGCGTGGTCTGTACCTGGTAGCCACAAGGTTTGATCACCCAACATCCTGTGAAAACGAATTAAAATATCCTCAAGAGCAATAAACATGGCATGACCAATGTGTAATGGGTCATTAGCATTTGGGGGAGGCATCATGATCGTAAATGACTTAGCTCCTGTTTTTAAAACTGGTTTAAAAGCTCCAGCTTGTTCCCAAAGTTGGTAAAGTTGTTGCTCTAGTTGTTGATGGTCGTAGCGATTGTCCATAGATAGGCTGAATTGTACCACGATTCACATCTGGTAATAAGATCTTTATTTAGTAAAAGGCTATCTATAAAATGTTTTTTATAGTTTTTACGACTAAAAAGTATTACTTGTTTAAAGGATTATTATGCAGGTTCCACAACATATCGCAATTATTATGGATGGAAATAGACGTTGGGCCAAACAAAAAGGTTTGGAGGTCTTTTTGGGTCACCAAAAAATGGCTAAAGAGGGTATAGAGCAAGTAGTGAGAGCAAGTATTGACTTGGGTGTAAAGTATTTAACTTTGTGGGCATTTAGTACAGAAAATTGGGATCGTGATCCTAAAGAGATTGCTTTTTTAATGCAACTGTTTAGAGACTTGTTTAAGGAACAAGCTGGAGAATTAGCAAAACTAGGCGTTAGAATTAATGCTTTGGGTGACCTAACCCGTTTTGACCAAGATATTCAGGACAATATTGCTCTTTGGAAAGAAAAAACTAAGGGTAATTCTAAATTAGTTTTAAGTATTGCCATTAATTATGGGGGAAGAGATGAAATTTTAAGAGCAATCGAAAAAGTTACTCAAAAAGTAAAAGCGGGGGAGCTTTCAGCAAACAAATTAACTGTTGAACAATTTTCAAGTTATTTAGATACGGCAGGCATGCCTGATCCAGAATTAATTATTCGTACTAGTGGAGAACAACGAATGTCTGGATTTTTACTTTGGCAAAGCAACTATTCAGAGTTTTATTTTACAAATACCTTGATGCCTGATTTTGACAAAGCAGAGTTGGAAAAAGCGATTAAAGACTTTAATTCTAGAGGTAGAAGGTTTGGTAAATAGCGGTTTTACCAGTTAGTATCTGCTGTTGGGATTGAAAATTGCAGAATGCTTTTAACACCAGTAAATTCGGCAATTAAATTTAAGATAATAAATGAACTGAGGGCTACCACTAAGCCAACTACAGCAAAGGTAATAGAGCTTTTGGATTTTTCAACGGCTTGAGAATTACCACCGGAAAGCATAATTCTAATTCCAGAAACAACTAGCATTATAAAACCAGCAATACCAATGATGGTTAAAAAGTTACTTAAAAGTCTGGCTAATAAACACTGAAAACCTTGAATAGTTGCAACATCAGTATGAGTGTCATCAACACAGACACCAGTCCATTGAGCACTGGCTGGTAAAGCAGCCAGTAAGAAGATTAAGTTGGTAGTGATGAAACCAATAATTCTAGTGGAGTATTTTTTTAACATAATTTAAGTCAAAAATTCGTTGTTAATGGCATTATACATCAGAAACTAAAAACCCCACACCTTAAAGCGTGGGGTTTCTTGATTACTTTTTTGAAGTCTTTATTTACCAGTAATACTTTTGGTGTTAAAGACATCATTGAGGTCTGAGAAGCCAAGGAAGTTCAAGGCAAGGGTCAAGACTGCATATGAAGCAGCCACCACGATCAAACCAATGATAGCTGAAGTGATTTTGTTTCTAGCAGCTTCAGTTTTACCTTTGTCACCACCACTAGTAATCCATTCGATACCACCCCAAATGAGATAGAGGAAAACTAACAAAGCAGCAATTACCATCACAAAACTTAAGACACCATTAATCAAACCACCAAAATCAGTGGCAAAACCTTTACCTGGGTCTACGTTAGTATCAGTAATCTTGGTGGCAGCAGCTACTGGTAAAACACTAGTAGCCAAACCACTAAGGGCAACTCCGGTGGAGAGAGCAAATTTTTGAATTTTGTTCATACTTTTCCTTTTAAATTTTTATTCCTTAATAATCTACTTGTTAATTGTATCAAGAATTTACCTGATTCGTCAAAAAAAGATTTTTCTAGCAACTTCCATCAAAGCTTAGTACACAAATTCCCAAGAAACTTTGCAATAACATAAAGATAGCAGTAGTGGCAGCTAAAACAATTAAACCAATAATTGCTTGAGTGATTTTATTTCTAGCAGCTTCAGTTTTACCTTTGTCACCACCACTAGTAATCCATTCAATTGCTCCCCAAAGCAAAAAAATTAAGACCATTACGGCTGCGATAACCATGATGCCTCCCATTAAGCCACCAAGTAGAGTGCCAAAGTTTTTTTGAGGATCAGCACTAACAGCTCCTGGCAAGTTGCCTTGGGCAGCTCCTGATAAGTCTAGTGTAGCAGCAATGGTTTTATTCATAATTTAATTTGGATCCGGAACGTTAATTTGTAAGACACTAAAGGTATCACCAAAGAAAATTTCACCAATAAAGCCAATAATTGCATATGAACCAACCAAAACAACTAGACCAATTACGGCTTGAGTAATTCTGTTTCTAGCATTTTCGACCTTGCCTTTATCGCCACCACTACCAATCCATTCAATTGCTCCCCAAACAAAGAAGATCAAAACTGTAATAGCACCAATACTAATTAAGGCATTCCAAAAGAAAATAAAGTATTCAGCAAAAGTACTGCCAGAAGCAGCTTCTTTTGAACCACTACCATATTTACCACTAACAACGGGGTTAGTTATTTCAGCTTTGACTGGGCTAGCCAAAAAAAGTCCTAATAGAAAAGTGTTGATGGCTGTTGATATTTTGGTTAGTTTTTTCATATTTTTAAATAGAGTCAACAATTGTTTGAATTTGTTCTGCTGGATTAAGTAAGTCAATACCAATGAAGCTACCCAGTAAACCAAGAATAGCGTAAGAAGCCACAATAATAACCAAACCAATGGCTCCGTTCATCATTCTAGTTCTGGCTTTTTCGGTTTTACCTTTATCACCACCACTAGTAATCCATTCAAAGGCACCAAGCACAAAATAGATAACAAAAAAAACAGTTCCAATAGTGGTCATGAAACCAATGATATTTGAAATGAAAAGTTCTAGGTTTGACAAAGCCCCACCAGCAGTATTAGAGCCTTTACTGTAAGCTTCGGTAGGTGGTTTGAATCCACCAATGTCGATTGTTTTTTGTGCTAATTGCATGTTTTATACTCCTTGGATCTTTGGATTTAAGATATATGAGGCATCTCCAAAGAAAACTAAACCGATGATGGCTGCTAAAGTATATGAGCCAACGATAATCGCTAAACCAATCACGCTGTTGGTCATCATATGAGAAGCATCAGTATGAGCTTTGCTATCACCAGAAGAAGTAATATATTTCCAGCCAGCCAAAATAAAGTTGAGCATGACCCAAACACCAGCCACTGTGGTAGCCAATCTAATGCCATTTGAGGCAAAAAGTAGTAAACCACCACTTTGGAGATCACCATATTTGTCAACTCCAGCAGGTGGTTTAATGGAACCAAAAACACCTCCAGCAGCAGCTCCAGAAGGAGCTGGAGTAGCAGCAAAAACTTGTTTAACATTTAGGAGTAAAAGACTTAAGCTAAGGAATATTTGGTTTATTCTTTTCATTTTCTCTGGATATTCTATTACTTTCTTTATTTTTTAGCTAGTTTTAGATTCTAATGTCTGCTCCGGTGACAAGCTTAATTGCTTGAACAGCCCAGTAGGCAGCAAACATCACTGAAAAACCAATCACTGCATTTTTGAAGATAGTTAAAGCTTGGTCTTTACCTTTGGCAGTATCAGAAATGTAGTAGTAACCAGCCATAATAATCATCACAAAAATAATAATTCCACTAACCATAAACATGTTTGGTACGATTAAATTAACCAAGTCAGCTGGGGTTTTATAAACATCTTTAACAGCTCGACCATCACCCAAAGTTAGGGTAGAGCCCAAATCAACTCCTCCAGCACCAATATTTTGAGCAGCAAGTAAAGTATTTAGCATCTGATGCTATTATATCAGTAAATTATGTTGAGAAGAGGAGTTTTTTCTTTAGCTAAAGAAGATCTACTAATTAATGAGTTAAAAACCGGTAATAAACAAGCGGTTAGATATTGGTATAAACTGTTTTTTCCAGTTTTGTTAAGGCTTGCTTTACAAAAAGTTGCTAATAAAAAAGATGCTGAAGAGTTGGTTCAAGAAACATTTATTAATTCTCTAAAACAGATTCAGTTGTTTCAACAAAAATCAAAGTTGAAAACTTGGATGGTGAGTATTTTGTACCATGAAATTGCTGACTATTACCGCAAGAGATACGCCAAAAAAGCCCTAAAGATAGTGCCACTTTTAGATGAAATTTTGCAAAAACCACTTCTTAGCTCTGATGAACTCAACCAAAAAGTAGAGACCGTTTTGGCTGAAATGAAAAAAGATTCAAGAGATTTATTATTGTTGAAGTATTTTGATAAGAAAAAAGTGAAAGAAATTGCTAAAAAACTAAAAAAAACTGTTAAGGCAGTTGAGGCAGATTTATTCAAAGCTAGAAGAGAATTTAAAGATATTTATTTAGCTAAGGGCTACTTAAACAGATGAAAACAAGCAGATTTCTTCAATTATTAGAGCAAGAAGCGGTTAAACAGGCAGAGCTGGAAAAGACGAGTTTATTACCCAAGAACTTAAATTTTTTGGCTAGTTTTTTTATTAGGCATATGTGGCAGTCATTAGCTTTAATATCATTTATTTTGGCAGTGATTAAAGTGGTTTATGAAAAGTAATTTATTAAAAACAACCCATCTATTTTCGTCATTTGGTTATTCTTTAATAGAAATGACTCAAGGACTTTTTTTTCATCCTTATCAAACCATGCAGTTTCTTTTTACTAAAAAAACTTTTAGTTTTTTAGTTTTTATGCCAATGATACTTTTAACTTTAGCTAAACTAGCTTTTGTAGTTTTGGGTAGTTTGCAGTTGTTTCCTGAATTAGTAATGGTTAAAAACCTTCTATGGTATTGGGTTAAGTATTTTTGTTTACTTTGGCAGCTGGTTTTGGGCTATTTGTTTATTCGTTTTTGGTATGCTTGGAGACCAAGATATTCAAAAAACTAAATCATGAAAGTCGTTCACTCAATTCTTCTACAAAACTTTCGAACTTTTAAACAACAACAAGTTGATTTTGCCTTGCGCACTTTACTAGCTGGAAAAAATGGTGCTGGTAAAACATCAATTATTGAAGGTTTATATTTGCTTTCTCACGGCGAGAGTTTCCGAGCTTCAGTAGTTGAGGAAATGATTAGTTTTGATCAAGAACTAGCTAGAGTTGGTGGTAAAGTAGACGAGGATATTTTAGAAGTCGCTTTAACAAGAGGTGTTTTGCAAGGAAAAAAAACTTTAAAAAAACACTATTCACTAAATGGAGCTAAAAAGAGAAAAAAAGATTTTGTTGGTCAGTTTTTTGCTGTCGTTTTTAGGCCAGAAGATATGCGTTTGATTGAGGGTTCTCCTGTTAGAAGACGAAGTTTTATTGATAGTGTTTTAAGTATTACTGATCTTGATTATGCTCATTCTTTACATACTTATGAACAAGCTTTAAAGAGAATTAATAAACTTTTTGAGGTAGTTCGTGATGGTTCTCAGCCACGATCTGTGTTGAAGTATTGGGAAATGATGTTGATTAAGCATGGTGAATATTTACAAGAAAAAAGACAAGCTTTTTTTAGTTTTTTACGAACAGTTGAGTTCCCTTATGATTTTAATGTTAAATATTTAGTTTCCAAAATTAGTGAAGAAAGTGTTTCTAGTCACAGAGATCGAGCAATTTTGGCTGGTTATCTTTTAACTGGTCCACACAAAGATGACTTTCAAGTGTTATTTGCGAGTGAAAAACTAAACAATCGAGATGTAGCAGCTTTTGGTTCAAGAGGCCAACAACGACTAGGAGTATTGTGGTTAAAATTGGGTGAGTTGCAATATGTGGAACAGTTACGGGAACAAAAACCGTTGTTTTTATTAGATGATATTTTTTCCGAACTAGATGAAGAAGCACAGCTAATGATTTTGGAGTTAATTAATAAATACCAGACAATAGTTACGACTGCTCATGAAGAAACAGTCGCATTTCTCAAAGCAAAAGTCTTAGATTTAAAAACCGTTGAGTTTTAGAATTTTTTTAAAGTTTTTTAAATGGCTTACGACTTAAGGCTAAAGCTGTTGTTCACTAAGCTGTTTTTGCCATAAAACTTTGGGAATTTCTTCTACTAAGTCTGAAGCATTAAAGTAGGGGCCAACTTGAGAATAAAGCTGATCACCAGCAGTTTTGCAAGTATAACTGCCAGTAATAGTTGCAGTGAGCACATCATTTTTACAGTAGAGAGCAGCGATTAGTCCAGCTAATACATCGCCTGTTCCGCCTTTAGTCATACCAGCATTTCCACCGGTAATTTTAATGATTTTATTTTGGTTAATTATTTGATCAGTTTGACCTTTAATTAAAGTTACTCCAGGAAATTCTTGTGGATTAAAGTTTTTTGTTTTTAAAACTTCAAGTTCTCGGCTGTGTGGAGTAATAATATGGTGGTGATTTAGTAGTTTGGGATTAACCATTTGTAAAGCTCCAGCATCAACCACAAATTTTTTTTCTGGATAGTTTTTTAGTAAATTATTAGTTATTTTTTCAGTATTTTCAGAACGATCCATTCCTGGACCAATTAAAATACAATCGGCTTCAACAATGTACTTAGCAATTTCTTGTCTTTGAATGACAATGCCATTCCAAAAGTTTTGTTTGGCTTGTTTGATGAGTTCATTGTTTTCTGGTACAGAGGTATAAAAAACCATATCAACGATTTTTGAGGCAATATCTAAACTCCATTTACTGGCGGCATGAAATAACTCAGAGCCACCGACTAAGAGTAATTTACCATTTTGCCCTTTATGTGAATTCGGATCAGGCAAAGTTAAGTTTTTAAAAGCTTGTTGAATGATTTGGTCCATAAATTATTTTTTTTTGGCTTTTTTTAGCAAAGAATCATTAACATCTTCAAGTGTTTTCTGCATTTGAGCGAGTTGCATGGTGACAAAAACAGCTAAAACAGTGACAACTAAAGCATAAATAAACAGTGAAATTACACCACTACTGTTACCTAAAAATGGTGAAATATAGGTTTCAACGACAGCTTTAATCGCCTCATTCCAGGCTAAAGCTACCACCACTCCGAAACCACTTGTAGCAAGAGTAACTACATTTTTTATTAAAACTAGTGGTACTTCTTTAATATTTTGAGGTGAATCGATATTAGCCATAATCGCTTATTATACTTGAATTAGCCACAATCATACTCAAACAACTTTTGCCAGTCTTTTTACTAATAAAAACTTACTAAACGAAGTTAAAAAAATGAGTTTTTAAATTTTCCTTGCAAATTTTGCAAAAATTCTTTTAAAATAAGATCAAAATGTATCAGCCAAATTTTAATATTACTCATAACTTGTTAACTTATATTGCTAGTATTGAGGCTAGCAAAGCTCTGATAGATAGTGCTCCACTGGTACCATCTTGGGAAGCTAAATTTAGAGATGAGGCTTTAACTAGAACGGTCCACTTTGGAACTAAAATTGAAGGCAATGACCTCAGTGAAGAACAAGCCAAACAAGTGATTCATTTTAATGGTGACTTGAAAAGTGAAGACTTTGCAGAAAAAACTGGCGTAGTAGCTCGTGAGCGAGATATTCAAGAGGTCATTAATTACAGGAATGTGTTGTTATGGATTGACCAACAAAAAGCTTTGGATAGAAAACCAGACTTTTCACTTGAGATTCTGCATACTTTACATTCATTAACGATGAGAGGATTAATTGAAGAAGAGGAAATAGGGCAGTTTAGGAAAAAACAGGTTATTGTCAGAGGTGTGGGTGATGGCAAAGTAGTTTTTAGACCACCAGTTTCTGTGGAAGTGCCATTTTTGGTTGAGGAACTTTTTGCTTGGTTGGGAAATCCCAATAACCAAATTCACCCGATTTTTAAGGCAGCAATTGTCCATTATCAATTGGTTTATATTCATCCTTATGTTGAGGGAAATGGTCGAACAGCTCGAGCTTTTGCCACTTTAGTTCTTTACTTGCTTGGTTATGACTTTAAACGATTTTTTTCACTTGAACAGTATTTTGATAGTGATGTTGACCAATACTATAAAGCTCTATTATCGGTTCAACAGAGTGCCAGTACCGAAATGACTTTTTGGATGGAGTATTTTTGTTATGGTTTAGCCGTAGAAATTGATAAAGTTAAACACCAGGTTCAAAAACTTTCCAAAGACCTTAAACTCAAAAAAGAATTGGGGGCTCAAGTAGCTTTATCAGAACGACAGATTATTTTGTTAGAATTACTCCAGAACAAGGGTAAAATTACTTCTGATGATGCTCAAGAAGTTTTGCCTAATATTTCGGTTGATACAATTTTACGTGATATTAGAGATTTGATTAAAAAAGGTGTCGTCAAAAAAGAAGGTGTTACTAAGGGGGTAAACTACTCGTTAGTTTAATTATGGTTTTTCTACCTGACTAGTAACTTTAAATCTAGTAGAATCCAGAATTACTGACATGCTTTTTGCTCAATTTGCTCAACATTTACAAAAAATAGAAACAACCTCATCTCGCTTGGAAATGACTGCTTACTTGGCACAGTTATTTAAAGAATTGGCAGCTGAAGAAATTCCCATTGCGGTTTATTTATCACTTGGGCAACTAACTCCGGCTTATAAAAACTTGGAGTTTCAGCTTTCTACTAAAATGGTTTTGAGGGTATTAGTTCAACAAATGGCCCAAAATACTGATTTATATGGTGACGGTTTACCTGCGGCCAATTTATTTGACGAGGCTGATATTTCCATGTATGAAACCAAGGCCAACCAACTTTATAAAAAAAATGGTGATATTGGTAAAACTGCTCAAGAGGTTTTTGCTTTAAGTAAAAATAAAGACTTTTCTAAAACAATTTTAGCTGTTTACCAGGATTTAATTGAGGTAGCTGAAGACGCTGGGGCTGGTTCTCAAGAAAGAAAAATTAATTTATTGTTGAAGCTTTTTCAGGGTTTAGACGAAGTTTCAGTCAGATTTGTTAGTCGAATTGTGGTGGGCAAACTACGTTTGGGGTTTTCTACCATGACAATTTTTGATGCTTTGTCATGGACTAAACACCAAAACAAAGCCGATGCAGAATTTTTAGAAGAACTCTTTCAAAGAAAAGCCGACTTAGGTTTATTAGCTCAAATGTATCTCCAAGAAAACGATAAAAAAGTTTTATTAGCAAAATATCATGCTGAGTTTGGGGTGCCGATTGTGCCAGCCTTGTGTCAACGCCTCAATACTGCTCAGGAAATCATTGAAAAAATGGACAAAGTGATTGTTGAACCAAAGTATGATGGTTTGAGAATTCAGATTCACCTGGATAAAAAAACTGGTGTAGTTAAATCTTTTACTAGAAACTTAGAAGAGACTTCTCATATGTTTCTAGAGTTAAAAAAAGCTTTAACTGAAATAAATTGTGACAGTTGTATTTTGGATGGTGAAGTAGTGGGCCTGGATAAAAAAACTGGAGCAATTTTACCTTTTCAGGAGACTGCTACTAGAAGAAGGAAACATGGTGTTGCTGCCAAAGCTGCTGAAATTCCAGTTCACTTTTACATTTTTGACATTTTATTTCAAAATAACCAGTCGCTATTAGATACTGCTTTGACTACCAGAAAAGCAATCCTTCAGGATATTCTAAATCAAGCTACCACTTTTACGCCCACTCCATTTGTTGTAACCAACGATGCTCAGGAATTGAGAGAGTTTCATGAAGAACAACTGGCCAATGGTCTTGAAGGGGCAGTGATGAAGAAAGATGACTCTTTATACAAAAGTGGTCGAAAAGGTTGGCGTTGGGTCAAGATTAAAGAAGCAGAAGGCAGTAAAGGCAAACTCAATGACACTTTGGATTGTGTAGTGATGGGTTATTATGCTGGTCGTGGTAAAAGAGCCGGTTTTGGGTTGGGGGCGTTTCTAGTTGGGGTGGTGGCAGATAATGGCATGATTGAAACAGTGGCAAAAATTGGTACCGGCTTATCTGATGATCAATTTAGAGAATTCAAACAAAGAACTGCAAAGTTGGTGGTAGAAAATGATTTCAAAGCAATTGCTGATATAAAGCCGGTTGAGTACCGAGTTCATAAGAATCTCTATCCTGATGTCTGGGTAAGGCCTGGTTTAGTGGTGGAAATTGCGGCTGACGAAATTACCAATTCTCAGATTCACTCAGCTGGTCAAGATACTGCTAAGAATATACCTGGCAAAGCATTACGTTTTCCTCGTTTAGTTAAATTTAGAGATGACAAGGGAGTTACAGAAGCAACTACTGTCAGAGAGCTAGCTTCTATTTCCCATTTAGTTTAAAACTCCAATTGCTCTTGAATATTTTTGAGGAGTTTTTTGGCTTTGGTCAGTTGGTCTTTTGAAGCTTTCTCAATAAAACTTTGGAGGTTTTTTAATGGTGACGGAGAAACTTCATCATAATAACTGCCACCCTTCATAACATAACCATGGTTGTCTTTTTCAAAGTTTTTACCAAATAATATGTAGTTTACTTGAGCTTTAGCCACGATATTAAACATTTTTAGATTGCCTTCCTTTTTTACTCGACGAAGAGAAAAAAAGTATTGAGGTTCTCTAAAAATTTTGAATTTATAACCAAGTTTTTCCGCATCTTGAACAAAGAAAGAGTCTTCAAAAATTTGAGCTTTTTCTCTAAATTTTATTTTTTTAACCACTTCTTTTTTGGCACCAATTAAGGCTCCCAAAGCTCCATCTTTGCCGATTAGAGCATAGACTTCATAACCAAGATTAATGGCACTTTCCATGGTTTTATCAAGTGGAGATTCTTTTTCAACTTTGATCCAAGTAGTAAAAACACTGGTACCTGGGTTTTTATCTATTTGGTATTTCAAGCCTTGTAAAAAGTAAGTTGGCAACCGATTATCAGCATCCATAAAAATTATCCACTCACCTCTAGTTTTAGAGGCTCCTAAGTTTCTTTGAAAAGCAACGTTTCTAATTTTGGTTTTTTCTGTTTTTAAATAGATTTTTTTACGCCATTCATTGGCTTTTTTAATGGTTTGGTCCTCTGAATTACCATCAACGTGGATTACTTCAAAATCTTTGAAAGTTTGGTTGGCTAAGTCTGAGAGTAGATTGGGAAAATATTTCTCTTCATTAAGTGTGGGAGTGACGATCGAAAAAAATGGTTTTTTGAGCATAATTTAAACTTTTGTTTTTTAAGTACTCACATTATAAAGGCTGTTGATACAATTAAGTTTATGAAATTAATTGTTGGTTTAGGTAATATCGGTGCTAACTATGCTAAAACAAGACATAACGTTGGGTTTATGGTAGTTGATGCATTTGCTCACAAATTAGATTTGAGTTTTAATAAAGTGCCCAAGCTTTTTGCTGAGATGGCCAAAAACCAAGCATACATTTTATTTAAACCCCAAACTTTTATGAATGATTCTGGTAAAGCAGTGAGAGCGGTGTGTGATTATTTTCAACTAGATCCAGCTACAGATTTAACAGTAATTCATGATGATTTAGACATTGTTTTGGGTGAAAGCAAATTTCAGCAAGGGACTGGTCCTAAAATTCATAATGGTTTGGGTTCGATTTATCAGCATCTTGGCACTAAAGATTTTTTGCATGTCAGAGTGGGAATTGATGGCCGAGCTGGTGATCGGAGTATGCCTGGTTCCAGCTATGTTCTAGCTGCTTTTAATCAAGAAGAGTTATTAAAGTTAAAAACTGTTACTGAGCAAATTGTTGAAAAATTGTTACGATAACTAGGTTAATTTTATGCCCGGAATTAATCTTAATCATTCTCATCATTTTCAGTTCCCTAGAATCTCGATTGACGACTCTAAAAACATGAAGGTTTTGTTTGCTATTAGAGTTGTTAGAGAATTAGCGAATAAATTTGCTCTATTCTTTTTGCCAGTTTTTTTGTTTCAACTGGGTCAACAAAACAACTTTTTAGGCGAGACTGGTTTATCCAGTTTTCAGAGTGGGGTGTTATTGATGTCGCTTTATTTTGCAGCGACGAGAACTGTTGTGGCATTAGTTTTGATTGCTGTGGGTAACTTTATCAAAAAATATGGTTTTTCGGCTGGTTTTATGTTGTCATTTTTGGCTTATGCAGTTGAATTGATTGCTTTGAGGTTTTCGACCACTGATATTAGTTGGTTATGGTTGGCTATCCCGGCTGATGGAATGACCACAGCGCTAATGTGGGGTGGGTTTAATACCTTGTTAGCCAAAGGTGCCAGAAGATCTAGAATGGGCAAGGATCTGGGTTTTTTACAAGTATTACTAAACATCACTTGGTTGGTGGCCCCAACCCTGAGTGGTTTTGTAATTTACATTTTTGGTTACGAAGTTTTATTTAATATTGGGATTGTAATGGTCGCAGTTGGTTCTTTTTTGTCTTATTTTGTCAATTTTCCTAATGAAAAAGACAATATCTCTCTGAAGGAGTTTTCATTTTGGTTAACTGACTGGCGTTTTTGGAAACTGAGTATCTCAATTTTTGGTAAAACTATTTATGACATCTCTATTTATGTCTGGCCATTATATGTTTTTTTGATTTTGGGTAATACCGAAAAAGTAGGAATTGTCTATAGCTTATCTTTTTTGGTTTCAATGATTTTGAGCCTTTTTATTGGTATTAAACTTGATACAGAAATTAAGAAAAAACCATTTTTTGTCTCTGGTGGGATTCTTTCACTTTTGTGGTATGTGCGTTCACAAATTTTTGGTTTTTGGTCAATTGCTATTACTGATGCGATTGATAAAATTACTGGAAATTTTCATTGGTTATTTTTTGATCGGGTCATGATGAATCGAGGTAAAGGCCGAGAAGCATTTTCTTATTTTACTTATCGAGAAATTATTATTAGTTTTGCCTCAGTTGCTTTTTGGTCAATTTTCTTATTAATCTTTTTGCTCTCAAAAATGGAGTGGAATGGTTTATTTTTAGTGGGAGCGATTGGTACTTTGCTAAGTTTACTGATTAGCAATAAACATGAAGACTAAGCTGGTAAAATATAGTTTGCATGCAAGACAGTCTTTTTCAAGGGCAAGCACTAGTTAATAAAAAAGCTGACAAAAAAACTAAAAATAAAGATTTTGAATCAGTTCAAGCTTTGTTTGAAAAATATCAGGTAGAAAGTAAACCTGGTTATATTTCTCAAGAATTTCAAGATTTTGGTTATAGATTGGCTTTAGAGTTAGATGACCTTGATCGAGTAAGTTTGTATATGAGACTAGCTAAAGTTGAGAATAGGGGTATTTTGGAGCAAGCTCTTTCATTTGTAAGTGATGCTAACGCCAGAAACAAAGCTAGATTGTTTATGTGGAAAATGAAACAATTGAAAGATAGCAAGGAAGCTAAAACTAATGATAAAAAATAATGCTACTAAAATTTTAATTTTTATTCTTTTTATTTTGGCTTTATTGAGCGGTTATAACTTTTTTCAAAAGCCATTTATTAAAATGATCGAGAAAAAGCAAGCTGAACTAAAGCTGGCTCAAAGTATGCCGGTGGTTACGCCGGTTATTACTACTAATGAGGACGCAGTTTTTTCGAACTTAACTACTGAACAAAAAATTTGGCAATTAATTAGTGTGCCTGTTTCTTTATCAGAATACACCACTGCTACCACCTCAGCTGAACTGGAGTTTATTTATCAACATAACCCTGGGTTTGTCACTATTTTTGGTTCCAAATTAGATCTAGAAACAGTTAAAAATTTTACTAATAATTTACCAGCTTCAGAAGCAGGCTTTAAAACTTTGGTAGCAGTTGATCATGAGGGTGGAACAGTTCAACGTTTAACTGGTGATGGTTTTACCACTTTACCTAGTTGGGCTAATTTATGTATGGAGACTGCAGCCGAAAAAATCTCTTTTTTTGAAACTTCTGCCAGGGAACTTCGTTCTGCCGGTATTAATATTGTTTTTGCTCCGGTAATTGATGTGCCAAGAGTGGGATCGTTTTTGAAATCAAGAGCTTGTCAAAGTCAAGTCGCTTCTTTAGACACAGCTGAAAGTTATATTAAGGCTTTTGGTGAGCAGGGTATTTTCCCAGTGGTAAAACACTATCCAGGTATTGGGAGTTTAACCAAAGACTTACATGATTATCAGGCCGAAGTTTACCCTGGGTCTCAAGATACTTTGCCTTTTCAAAAGGTTTTTGAGGCTTTTCCAAATATTGGGGTAATGACAGCCCATGTGATTGTTCCTGATAGAACCGATGGTTTGCCTTGTAGTTTAAGTTCAGTTTGCTTGGATCCTTTTCCAATTCATTTTCCTGATGTAATGATTTTTGTTGATGCTTTGGAGATGAAATCGGCTGTGACTCAAGATGAAAACGGTGAGGATGTTTCTTTGGCAACTACGGCCAAAATGGCGTTGATGGCGGGAAATAATGTTTTGGTTTTTGGTGACAAATTAAATTACCAAGAATTAGAATTAATTGTGGGTGAGTTGGTTAAAGTTTATGACGAAGATAGTGAGTTTAGATCAAAAGTAGATGCTAGTGTTTATAAGATATTAGATAAAAAAATTTTTGACTAAAAGTAATTATGAATAAAGAAATTTTTAAAGAAGTAGTCAACCAATTTGGCAAGCATTTTTTAACAGTTGTCGCTTATGTATTGGTCTTATTACCGTTTATCCAGGGTTGGTTTAGTTGGTTGCTATTTTTAATTGGTGCTATTTTGGGAGTGAGTTTGGCGATTGCTGATGCTAAGTATTTGTATACTCTTTATCAAGAAGAGCAGCCTGTTGATCAAGCTGATTTTGGTAGTGGCATTAATGAGGAAAAGACACCAATAGCTGACAAATTTATTGTTAGTCAATCGACTTTGTATGTTATTTCTTTAGTGCCAACAGCAATTTTTGTTTTTACTTCTTCAGGTAGTTTTTTGGCAATGGGCTTAATGGGTGGATTAATTATTTTTTTATTGGTAGAGATGTTGCAGAGTTTGGATAAGCCAGCTTTATTTTTTTCTAAGTTTTTAGTTCAAGCAAAGTTCGAAGCCACTCAGCAAAACCTAAAAAAAATCATTATTAGTTCAGTGCTATTTTTTGTGATGTTACATTTTTTGGTTTTGCTTTAAGGTTAAGTTAAAGAAAATTATGACTTTTCATCTTTATGGCTTAATTGTTGGTATAGCAGTGATTACTGTTTTTTTAATTAGTGAAAAATTTGCTTTAAATTATGGTTTTTCTGAAAAACTATTTTCAAAAATTGCTATAGCTATTTTATTTAGTAGTATCGTTGGGGCTAGAGCTTGGCATGTTTTTACAGATTTTTCTTTATATAAAGAAAATTTCCAAGAAATTTTTTACTTATGGCAGGGTGGTCTAAGTATTTTTGGAGCGATTTTTGGTGGTTGGTTTTGTTTAATTTTCTTGGCTAAAAAATATCATTTTGATCAAAAAATTTTACTTGATAGTTTAGCTTTTAGTTTTCCAGTTGGCCAGTTTATTGGCCGTTGGGCAAATTACTTTAACCAAGAGCTTTATGGTTCACCAACAAGCTTGCCTTGGAAAATTTTTATTGATTTAGATAATAGAGTTGCTGGTTATGAAGGTTTTTCATACTTTCACCCATTATTTTTATATGAAGGTTTATTAGCCTTAGTAGGTTTGAGTTTTTTGATTTACTTGTTCAAAACTAAAACCTATTATTTTGGCAGTGGCCAGTTTTTTTATATTTATATTTTTTATTATTTATTTATCCGTTTCTTTTTAGACTTTTTAAGGTTAGAGAGAAGTCGAGTTATTGGGTATTTTGGTACTAACCAATTGATTATTTTATTAACTTTTATTTTTATAATTAGTTGTAAATTTTTAATGAAATGGCAAAAAAACTAGTTTTTTTATTTTTAGTGATTGGGTGTTTTTGGGCTTACTTGTTTTTTAGATCTAAGTCTTTTACACCAGGCTTATTGAATGTTTCAGACGGCGAAGTCATTAGCTGGCAATTAGAGGGGGAAAGTTTCAAGGTCAAAGTAGTTACTAACCAAGCAAGTATTGAAAAAGGTTTGGGAGGAATTAAGGAGTTTGTTGAAGCAGATGGAATGTTATTTGTTTTTCCTGGTAAAACTAAACCAATTTTTTGGATGAAAGGAATGCAGTTTGCAATCGATCTTTACTGGCTCAGGGATGGTCAAATTATTGGGGTAGAAAAAAATATCTTGCCACCAGAAAGTGAAACTACTGATTTAGTTAAGTACTATTCTCCTGGTGAAGTTGATATGGTTTTAGAAATTCCAGTGAGTAAAAATCTTAAATTTTACTCTGAATAATACTTCCTTAGTTGCTCCAAAAACAGTATTATAGAAGTGTGTCAGATCTTTCTGCCCAACCAGCTAGTAGGATGGCTAGTCGTTTTGTTGCTAAACAAAACTCGGCTATTGGTTCATTAATTAGAAAAGGGATGACTACTCAAGTAGTTAAAGCAACCAACCTAAATGATCAGCCAGCTACCACTCAAACTAAAATTCCAAATCAAGTTGTGAGCTCTGTCTCAACTCAAACTACTTCACCCTCAGTTCAGGTGGATGATTTTAAAACCAGTCTTGATGGTTTATCAAGTTTGGTAGATCAATCTAAGCCAATTGGTAAGACAGCTGAGGATGTTGATTTAGATTCATTGGTTGGTATTGGTTCAACTCCACAACCTCAGCTTCAGTCTAGCTCAACCGTCTCAACTCAGCCAACTGATGATGATTTTAAACCCAGTTCAGATCCTTTAACTGATTTTGAAAAAATTATTCAAGACTCAACCCAGTCCTTGGAAGAAAAGACTCCAGAACAAAGCCAAGAACAAAAATATGGTGATCTAGATATCTTGGATCAGGTAATTAGTGAAGTTGAAGCTGGTGTGGTAGACCAAGTTATTCCTCAAGTTGTTGTTCAAACTACTAGTACTTTGAATCCTCAACATCCAGTAAAATCTGCTGGCAGTAAAGAATCAGCTGGTAATATATCTTTAGACCAAGTAGCGATTGACGCAGCTCGCGGAGCTCAACAAGTCGAAACAGAGCCAACTCCAGAAATTCCTCCTGAAGTAGAGAGTTATTTACAAAAAGTTGAACAACATACCAACACAGCTCCACCAGAAATCGTGATTGCAGACGGTTCTAATACTCAACCCAACAACCACAACTACCCAGCTCAGCCAGTAGTAGTTTTACCAATTACTCCAGAGATTGAAAAACAAGGGGCTAATAAAAGTCCCAAGTTTAGTGTTCGTTGGTTAGTAGAATGGAGTAGAAAAATTATGAAAATGTTTTCTGGTAAAGTAATTTACCGATTACCAGAGGAGGTCAAATAATGATTTTTGGCTCCGCTGATTTTCTAAACCAAGTTTCTTTGTTTTTCATGAACATGTTTCTAGTGATTTTATTGTTGATAGCTTTATTTTTTTTGGGTTACTTATTTTTTCAGTGGTTTAAGCATCGTAAGAGAGAAAGCTACTCTTTAGACTTTGTCACTTTATTAGTGAGATTACCAAAAGATAATGAAATTAAGATTGATGCAGCAGAACAAATGTTCGCTGGTTTGCACTCACTCAAAAAGCAGGGCTTTTTCTCATTTTTACAGCCAGAGGAAATGATTAGTTTTGAGTTGGTTGGTCTTAAAGAAGAAATTGCCTTTTATGTTAGTTGTTCCAAAAGCATTCGTGATTTAGTTGAGAAGCAGATTCATGGCGCCTATCCATTTGCTGATATTAAAGAACAAGATGAAGTTAATATTTTTAATGAAAATGGTCGAGTGGGTTTTGCTTCTTTAAAGTTAAAAGAGGCCCAGTATTTACCAATAAAAACTTATAAAGATTTGCCTACTGATGGTTTGTCTTTGATTACTTCTGCTTTTTCTAAAATGAGTGAAGGTGAGGGGGCAATTTTGCAAATTTTAATTCACCCAGATGGAAATAAGTGGCAGCAAAAGGGTCGAAGATACATGCAGGATGAAAAGAAACGAGAAGCTGATCCACAAAAAGCTACCTACGGCCATGATCCTAAAGAGATGGAAGCGATTAATAACAAAATTGATAAGCCAGGTTTTAGGGTTTCTGTCAGAATAGTGGTTTCAGCCCAAAATGATGTTGCTGCTGAGTCACACTTGAGCAATATTAAGGGAGCTTTTGCCCAATTTGCTTCTGCTTACAATCAGTTTGAGGAACCATGGTTTTTTATTAAACATCTTTTTATGATTGATTTTATTTATCGTTATATGCCTTTGTTTGGTTGGGGTAGTTTTACTTTAAACACTGAAGAGTTAGCCACTATTTTTCACTTTCCCAACAAAACAGTTGAGACTCATCATATCAAGTGGTTAACAGCCAAAAATGCGCCAGCACCAAACTTGATTCCAAGCCAAGGTTTATTTTTGGGTAAATCTGTTTATCGGGGTGAAGTTCGTAATGTTTATATGAACTTAAAAGATCGTCAGCGTCACATGTATATTATTGGTAAAACTGGTACAGGCAAGTCAGAATTCTTAAAAGAAATGATTATGCAGGATATTGAGTCCGGACAAGGTGTGTGTGCCATTGATCCACATGGTGAGTTTGTTGAAGATATTTTACAGATGATTCCACCAGAGAGAGCCGAGGATGTAATTTACTTTAATCCATCAGACTCAACTCGCCCAATGGGTTTAAATATGATGGAAGCTGACACTGAAGAGCAGCGTCACTTTGTGGTTAGTTCTGTTATTGGTTTGATGTACAAACTTTATGATCCACACCGTACTGGTATTATTGGTCCTCGGTTTGAGCATGCTATTCGTAATGCAATGCTAACGATTATGTGCAAAGAAGGATCAACTTTTATTGAGTTGGTACGTGCTTTGACTGATCAAAAATTTGTTGAAGAGTTGTTACCCCTAGTCAAAGATCCGGTGGTGAAGCGCTATTGGACAGACCAAATGGCTCAAACAAGTGACTTTCATAAATCAGAAGTGCTTGATTACATTGTTTCCAAGTTTGGGCGTTTTGTGACGAACAAAACGATGAGAAACATTATTGGTCAGCCTTTTAGTGCTTTTAACTTTAGAAAAGCAATGGACGAAAAGAAAATTATTCTTTGTAATTTATCTAAAGGTATTCTTGGAGAAGAGGATGCTAAATTTTTGGGTTTGATTTTAGTGCCTAAAGTTTTGACTGCAGCGATGAGTCGTCAAGATATCCCAATGGAACAGCGTCAAGATTTCTTTTTGTATGTTGATGAGTTTCAAAACTATGCAACCGAAGATTTTGCCACGATTTTATCTGAGGCTCGTAAATATAAACTGAACTTAATTGTGGCTAATCAGTTTATTGGCCAGATTGATGAAGAAGTGAAAAATGCTGTTTTTGGTAACGTCGGTACGATGGTGTCATTTAGAGTAGGTGTGACTGATGCTAATTTCTTACAACATGAGTTTTCACCAACTTTTACTGAGAATGATTTAGCCAATGTAGAGAAATTTCATGTTTATATTAAAACCATTGTAAACAATGAACCAGTGCCTGCTTTTAGTATGTCTCTTGAAAAAGATATGGACGAAGTTAAAGCAAGGATGAACCCAAAACTAGCAGAAATGATTAAGCAACTGTCCAGACTTAAATATGGTAAAGATAAAGAAGTAGTTGAGGCTGAAATCCAAGTTAGAGCTAGGTTGTAAGTTGTTTTTAAGTTTAGGGTGAGATACTTGCCCATGGGGCAGAGGGGCCGGAGTTGTCTGATTGAGTTATAATACTTTTTCTCCTAATAACAGGAGAAATTTTTTTTATGTTGAATTTATTTAGTAAAAAATCCATTTCTGAACAAAACATTACTGTTTATTACCTGATGCAGTTTTGTCATTCTTTGATTTTTTCTATTCCAATTTGGATTGTTTTTTATCGTCGAGTAATAACCATTGAAGAAATTTCTTTTTTGGTTGGCTTTCAATATTTTATTCAAATTATTGCTGAGTTACCAACGGGGGCTTTTGCTGATATTTTAGGTAAAAAAGTCTCGATTATTATTGGTTTTTTGTTTTTTGCTGCCAGCTCCTTGTTATTTCCTTTTGCTCAAGGGTTTACTCACTATTTAGTTTTGGCTGCTTTTATGGGTTTGGCTGATTCTTTTTTATCTGGATCAGTTGATGCTTTGCTTTATGACTCACTCAAACAAGATGGTCGTGAGACTGAGTTTGCTGCGGTTTTAGCTAAACAAAGTATTTTTTACCAACTTGGTTTAGTGACCAGTACTGCCTTGGGTGGTCTGATTTATAAGTGGCATATTTTTGCGCCATTTTTTATTGAAGGGAGCTTTTTTTTACTCGGTGGTTTTTTTGCTTCTCTATTGAGAGAACCAAAAGTTGATTCAGAAATTTTTACCATTAGGAACTATTTAAGGCAAATTAAACATGGTGCTAAAGAAGCTTTTAAAAACAGTTTTTTAAAAAAGCTATCTTGGTTTTATATTATGGTGGGAGCAATTACTTGGTCAGCAGCCCTTTATTTTAATAGTTCACTCATGGTTGATTTGGGATTTTCAGATGAAGTTAGAGGTTTTTTACTTGGTTTAATGCGGTTGTTTAACATTGTTTTTTTGACTAACTTACTCAAAAACAAAAAACTTTTTACTGAACGCAACTCAATTATTTTTTTTCCAGTCTTAATGATTGTTGCATTATTACCTGGAATTTATCTCCAAAGTTGGTGGGCGCTACCTTTTGTGGCAGGTTCAATGGCGGCTTCTACAGCTCGTTGGATTGTTTTGGGTAGAATGACTAATGACCACTTTTCTTCGAAATACCGTTCAACAGCAATTTCAACTTTAAGCATGGTAATTGGTATTTTTTATACAATGTTTACGATTATTTCTGGTCCAGTGATTAAGTTGGGTACCACTAGGCTGATGTATACCATTTTGGGTTTAGTGACAGTGGTAGTTGTAGTTCCTTTAGCCAAGTCATTATTACTAGATGTAGATAAAAACTCTAAAGCAAATTAAATGTTTTTTATAGTTTTTACGACTAATTAGTATCTTCAATTTTATGGAAAAGACTAAGATAAGACATGGAGTTATTGGCGTTTTAACCCACCAAGATCAAGTGGTTTTTCTTGGTTTGCCCAGAGAGGATTCACTCCCCAAAGAAGCTGGAGGAAAAGGTAAGCAAGAAAGAGTTAAAGGTGAACAATTCTGGACTTTACTAACTACTGGAATGTTGGGTTTCGTTAGTGGTGGTGTAAAAACATCGGCTGACTTAGAACAAATGCCAATTGAGGCTAGAAATGAAATTCTTTTAAAATCTTTAACTAGAGAAGCCTTAGAAGAGTTTGATTTGGGTGTTGGCTTGGATAAAGCTGTTGTTAAAAGAGATGGCATAATTGAGCAGTTAAGATATGATGAACAAATAACTTTTTTATTATGGGTAGTAAGTAGAGTAGTGATTCAAGAAAACCAACTTTTAAAGCTACGAGAAAAAACTGAAGTAGTTTTAGTCAAGGAAACTAAATTAGCTGACTTTTTTGCAACTGAAAAAAATAGAATTAGGCCAGCTGCTCAACAAGCTTTAATTACAGCATATAACTTATGAAAAAATTTAATAAAAAACAACCAATTACTTTAGTCAAACTGGGTGGTTCTATTATCACCAACAAAAAAGAGTTTATGTCTCTCAAGAAAGAGGCAATCAATGATTTGGTTAAGCAGATTAAGTTGGTTATTAGTAGTTTTCCCAACGAGCATTTGATAGTTGGTCATGGTCAAGGTAGTTATGCTCACTTGCCAGCTAGTAAATATAGAACCATGGAAGGTTTTGTTAACCAAGATAGTACTTATGGAATGGCTGTAGTTCAAGATATGGCTGCTAGATTAAATCGAGAAATAGTTGGGGCTTTTATTGAACAAAATATTCCAGCAGTATCATTTTTAATGAGTAACTCTTTAATTACCGAAAAACAAAAAGCTAGTCAGGACTTTTTTATTCTTTTAGAAAAATATTTAGAAAAAGGTCTATTTCCAATTACTTGTGGTGATGTTATTTTGGATGAAGTGATGGGGTGCACCATCTGGTCAACTGAAAAAATTCTAACTTTTTTTACCGAACAGTTAACAGCGCATGGTTATCAAGTTGAAAGGCTAATTCATATTACTGAAGTTGGTGGTTTCCTTGATGATCAAAATCAAATTATTAAATACATTAATAAAACTAATTGGCCAAGTTTAAGTAGGCATTTAACAGCAACCAAAGGCGTTGATGTAACAGGTGGAATGGATTTAAAAGTAACAGAATCACTTGCTTTAGCTAGTAACTTTGGTCTTAAAACATATATTATGTCTGGTAAAAACAATAACTTATATAATTTTTTTGCTAAAAAAGACTGGGTGGGTACAGAAATTAGTTAGAGTTTTCTGGAGTGGGCGTTTGGCTAATTTCGTAGCTTTCCACTACTTGTTTACAATAAATGTATTGACCATATTCGATAGCTTTTTCATGAACTGGTTGTGAAGTATCTTCTTGGATAGTATTTTTGAAGGCATCTTGGGCAAAATTACCTAGCTCTTTGGCTCTAGTTGAAAAAGTTTCTAGTTGTTCTCCTGAGCTACCTTGAAAGTTGTTAAAACTAGGAACTTTATTGGTAGCTTGATCGATTGTTTCTTTGGGGATTGCTGGCAAGTTGGTTGGTAGTAGATTATTGTAGCTAGAGTAAACATATCCACCGGCTAATCCTAGCAATAACAGAGCTATAATCAATTTTGTTCTCATCTTATAGTCCTAGTGTGGCAAAGTTAAAGGAAAAAGTAAAGATTTGGTAGAATATATTTTTATATGATAAAAGAACTTCAGAAAGTAGAGCCGACCCCAAATGAACTATTGGCAGAAAAATTAGAAAAAATAAGCCAAGATCCTTTGTTTTGGTTTCTTAAAAAAGAGGTGGTTGAGAATAGCCCTTTTTGGAGACTTTTAACTTATCGTTTGCATGAAGCCCAAAATTCAGTTAATAGTCGTTTCATTTTTCATAGTAATAAAGTAAAAGCTGAAAATTCTGGATTTGTTTCCAAGCTTGATTTACTAATTGAGACAAGAGGTGGTAAAGAGGGCAAGCTTAATGAGGATGCCATTATGATTGAAAATCTTGGTGATGGTCGAGCTGTTTTTGCTGTATTCGATGGGGCTTCTAGTCAGGCACCAATCAAGGCTTTAGAGTCTCATGGTATTTCTGGTGCTTTTTATGTTTCTCATTTAGCTGCTTTTGGTTTTCCGACTAGTGATATCTTCCAAGAACTAAGTCAAAGAGATATTGTTACAGCTGGTGAATTTACTAGGGCTTTAAACAAGTGGTTATATGAACAAATGAGTCAAGTTGATGGCGTTGATTATAATGATGTTTTAACTATTCCTGGTATGGCCGCGACTATTGTAGTAGTTGATTTTAATAAACAGAATTTGTCAGTAGCAAGTGTCGCAGATACAGTTGGTATTGCTCACCATACAGATGGTGAATGGGATTATTTTACTGGTAACCTTAACGAAAGATTTGATCTTGAAACAATGTCTTTAGTTAAGCAAATTGCAGTAAGAGAAGGTATTTCAATTAAAGAAGCAGCTGGTTATCCAGAAGTTAAGGCTCAATTAGCTACTTCATTTAGAAAGAAAATTAATGCCCCAGAAGATTTACAAGGTTTAATTGGTTGTGGAATTTTAAATGGTATGCCCGAATTAGAACACCCAGGTTTAATTGAAGAGTATTCTTTGGCTAGTTTGACTGATTTACACCAGTTGGTTTTGTGTAGTGATGGTGCTTTGACCCCATTTAAGGGTGAGGAAGTGGCTGATTTTTTGGTTAAGTTATTAGCTTTTAAAGAAAAGCACCTAGCTCAGCCAGGAATGATGAACATTGTAAAAAACTTATTAGATGAAGACCCAGACTTTTCATTGTTTGAACGTTTAAAGCACTCAGATGATGCTAGCTTACTAGTTATTGGGTTTAATCAACTTCGGGCTATAGCATTTGAGAGATTTAGTTTGGTTAGGACCTTTTTTCAGAGAAAAAAGTAAAGTTACTCGTATCTCAAAGCTTCAATCGGAGAGAGGCTAGCTGCTCTTTTGGCTGGAGCAACTCCAAAAATTACTCCAACAGCAGCCGAAACACTAAAGGCTAACATAATGGCACCTAAAGTAATTTTGGCTGGGAAAAAGGCTTGAATAGCCAGTGAACCAAGATAAGCAATTGCTAAACCAATCAAACCACCCATAACCGAGAGTAGAGCAGATTCAATTAAAAACTGGACCAAAATTTGTTTTGGGGTAGCGCCTAGAGCTTTTCTTAGACCAATTTCTCTAGTTCTTTCGGTAACAGAAACTAACATGATATTCATAATCCCAATACCACCAACCACTAGGGAAATAGCAGCAATGCCCCCAAGACCCACAGTTAGCATGCCCAAAATACCATTAATTGTATCTAGAATTTCAGCTTGATCAACCACACTAAACTCATCTTCTTCTAGTCTTTTACCCAAAGTATTTTCGATAGCTTTAATTGATTCCTTCATCCTATCTTTGTCATTAATCTTGACCATAATTTCCACAATTTGTTCTGTATCATAAATTCTAAAACTAGTTTCCAGTGGTATATATACATAAGTATCAAAACTTGGACCACCTCCACCCCCACCTTGTTTTTCAGCTGTGCCTACGACTTTAAAGGTTTGGGTACCAAGTTTGACCTTTTTACCAATAGGATCAACTTGACCAAATAACTCATCAGCAATTTGCCAACCCAAAACAGCCACTCTTTCTGCTCCTTGGTCTTCAGCTTTATTGAAAAACCGTCCTTTTTCTATCCCAATGATGAATTCTTCATATTGGTAGTTTGTACCAATTACTGAGACGGTTTTTTCTTCCTCTCTGAAAGAAATTTTGTCTGATTGAGTATTCATTGGTATAGCAAATTTGACAAATTCTCTCAGTCTATTAATTTCGTTGACATCTTCTAGTTTTAGTTTATTGTTAATAAAAGCATTTCTTTGTGATTCGGCGTTAAAGCCACCACCCTCAGCAAAGGGATTTCCTGGAACGATAAAAACATTGTTGGAACCAAGTGCTTCAAACTGGTCAGTAATGTAGGCTTGGAGACCAGTCCCGATGGAAGTTAGCAAGACTACAGAAGACACCCCAATAATGACACCCAACATGGTTAAGAATGACCTACCTTTGTTGACCATGATGGCTTTAATGGCCACCAGGAAAGTATTTTTTAGTTTCATTTCTTTATTTTTCCATCATGAATTTCAATACTAGAATGAGCAATTTTAGCCACATCATGTTCGTGGGTGACCATAATGATAGTTTTACCTTCTTTGTTGAGTTCTTTGAGAATTTTTTCAACTTCTTGTCCAGATTTAGAGTCTAAGTTGCCAGTTGGTTCATCAGCAAAAATAATTGAGGGGCTATTAATCAGTGCCCTAGCGATGGCAACCCTTTGTTGTTGACCACCAGATAATTGTGCCGGACTGTTGTCCAATCTATTACCCAGTCCCACTCTTTCTAACATTACTTTGGCCATTTCCAGCCGAGTTTTTTCATCAATCCCAGCGTAAACTAGAGGTAAAGCAACATTTTCGAGAGCAGATGTTTTAGCTAGAAGGTTGAAGTTTTGAAAAATAAAGCCGATCTCTTTGTTTCTTAAATGGGCTCGTTCAACTTCATCATAAGTAGTGGTATCTTTACCATTGATGAAAATTTTACCAGAGCTTGGGGCAGCTAAAATACTAGCGACCTGTAGAAAGGTTGATTTTCCAGAACCAGATGGGCCCATGACTGATAGAAAGTCACCAGCTCGGACCTTTAAAGAAATACCATCTAAAGCTCTAATTTTTTGAGTACCAAGCGAATATTCTTTGACAACATCAATCAATTCTAAAACTACTGGTTTATTATTTTTACTTGCTTTTTGAGACATCTTTATTCTGGAATAACGATTTCATCACTTGTAGATAAACCACTAACTACCTCAATTTTTTCGTCTGTTTCTAATCCAACCTCAATTTCTCTTTCTTCGGTGGTTTTGTTGTCAATTTTGATATCAACATAGGTTTTACCATCTCTTTCTTTGATTGCGACCAAAGGAACTGTCATCACATTCTGTTTGGTTTCTAGCTCTATTTTGACATCACCATTCATGCCTAAGCGGTATTTAGTTAAATCGTTTGATGAGATAGGAAACTCAACGACAAAGGCTGTACCACTAGCTGATGGAACACTTTGAAAAGAAATATAGTTGACAGCACTAGTGAAATTTTCTTCTGGGTAAGCATCTAGTTCGATTGTGGCTGATTGATTTTGAGTAACCAACGAAATATCTGATTCGTCAACTAAAGCTTTGAAAGTAAGTGTGGCTGGGTTAACAATCTCAAAACTATCTGTAGCTAAGAGTTGAACTCCAGTCACCGGAGTTGGACTTTTAATCAAGATACCATCAAATGGTGAAGTCATCACTCCATTTGAGATAGAAATGGCAGCTAGTTCCACATCAAGAACTGAGTTAGTAAGGTCAAATTGTTCTTTGTCGATGGTTCTTTTTAAAGATTCATCAACGGTTGTGCCATCACCAATATCGTCCTGTCTTTGGTCCCAATCAAGTCTTTCCTTAGAGTAAGCATTGAGGTACTTTTCTTGAGTTTTTAGGGCAGTCCTTTGATCAACTGTGGCGATGGTTTGCCATTTTTTGACAGTATCACCTTCTTTGGCTCCCAGGTAAACCACTTTACCACCAGCCACAAAGCGCAGGCTAACTTTTTCTTTAGCATCAATAACACCAGAAACATCAAGAGTTTTAGTAATGGTTTCAATTGTGGGGTGAGCGAAAACAAGAACTGGTTGGTTAGCTTTACTTTTAATGATGTTGTTTAAAATTAATCCCAGAATCACAACGACAGTAATAATTAACCACTTTCTTTTTTGCCAGATGCTTTTTAGATTGCTAAATAAACCTTTAATTTTATTTGCCATAAGTCTTTCTCAGATTATAGTTGCTCAATTATATAACTTTAGTGCGTGCGCTAGGACTTGAACCTAGAACCACCAAGGTATAAGCTTGGCGCTCTGCCAATTGAGCTACGCACGCTTTATGATGTGCTAATTATAAAACAAAACAGATTAAACTATTTGAGTAGTTTGATTTAGTTATTTGTAGTCAGCTGGTGGAAATGTTCGTGTGAGACACTTGCCCACGGGGCAGAGGGGTCGGGTTGTTTTCTTTACAAGAAGAGTAACAGTAATGCACCAATACCAAGGGCTCCAAGACCAACTTGTAAGTATTGTAGCCAATTTTCTGGACCACTCTTTGGTAGCTCTGAAGGAAGAGTTGGTTCAGTTGAAGTATATCTGTTAGTGATATTAACAGTAGCCGTACTTGAAGACGATGAGCTAGATGAGGAACTACTGCTACTACTGCCTTCAGTTGGAACGGCTGTTGGGGCATTACAACAGGCTGCTTTGCCAGGGTTAGCGATACAAGCATCCTCATAGGCAGGCATTGAACAATAATTGTCACCGTCATTGGCAGTGACACAGATTAAGCCATCATTACAATCATTATCATCGTCACAAGGGGTGTAGCCACATTCTTCTGGTAAAGGAGTTGGAGTAATAGTTGGGGTAGGTTCATTACAACAGGCCTCAACACCAGGGTTAGCGATACAAGCATCCTCATATTCAGGTAGAGAACAGTATTTATCACCATCATCAGCAGTAACACAGATCAAACCCTCATCACAGCTGGCATCAGTAGTACAAGGAGTGTAACCACATTCACTAATCATCGGAGTTGGACTTGGGGTAACAGTAATGGTTGGAGTAATAGTTGGGGTTACACCAGGAGGTAGTGTTGGAGTTGGACTTGGTACTCTGGTTGGTGTTGGAGTAGCAGTTGGTGTAATAGTCGTAGTTGGAGGCTCGGTTGGTTCAGGTGGTTCGGTGGGTCTTGGTGGTCTAGTAGGTCCACCACCAGGACAACAGCCATCTTCATCTGGCCCATAAATATCAGAACAACACACATAGCCTTCAACACAACAAGTTGTTCCTTGGCCTTGATAGTTAGTACAGTAAGCTCTGCCTTGATTTTCACATTGGGTTTCTAATTCTGGTTCGCATTTTGTTCCATTACATAAATCTCCACCTAAACAGTGACACCACTCTGGGTGTCCACCACAAGCATTAGGGTCATTAATGTTACACTCAAAGTTACTATATTGACCGGTATCTGCCTGTTGACGTAAATCTTGGTTGAGTTTGGTCATGTAAAGACCAGCAATACCTCCAAGAACTAGGAGTAAAAGTGATAAAAAAGCAAAAACAAGTTTTGTTTTTTTACTATTTGTATTTTTTAGTTTTTTTTCTTTGAAACTATTACCATCACCATTAACTATAGTCTTATCTAAAGAGGGGATATCACCAATTGGCTGGTTGATTTTAGTTAACAGGTCGGACATGTATTTATACAATACATAGAATAGCTTGTTTTTTATAGATTCGTCAATCTGCTGATTATTATAAAAATAAGATTAATAATGCCCCAATACCTAATGCTCCAAGACCAATTTGTAAGTAGTTTAGCCAGTCGCTTGGTCCAGATTGAGGTAATTTTTCTGGATAGGTTGGTTGCTCACCTTTTGTAGTGGTTTTAGTGGTTGTTTTAGTTGGAGTTGCTGTTGTTGTTTTAGTAGCCACTTTGGTTGGAGAAGAGGTCGTATTGTTGGTAACAGTTCTGCCTCCACCTGACACAACAGTATTATTTTCAATGTTTATAACGACTGATGAAGATGAACTACTGCTAGAACTGCTGCTAGATGAGCTACCTCCACTTGGTGGGTTGGTTGGAGCAATACAACAAACAGCTTTACCAGGGTTAGCGATACAAGCTTCTTCATATTCTGGCATCGAACAATAGTTATCACCGTTATTAGCAGTGACACAAATTAGGTCATCGCTACAATCGTTATCATCGTCACAAGGAGTGTAACCACATTCTTCAGGTGCTGGAGTAGCGGTTGGAGTTGGAGTGGTAGTGGCTGTTGGAGCGATACAACAAGATTCGGTGCTTGGGTTATCTATACAAGCATCTTCATATTCTGGTATCGAACAATAGTTATCACCGTCATTAGCAGTGACACAAATTAGGTCATCGCTACAATCGTTATCATCGTCACAAGGAGTGTAACCACACTCACTTGGCTCTGGGGTAGCAGTTGGAGCGTTACAACATTTTTCTACTCCTGGTTCGATAGCACATTCTTCAGCATATTCTGGCATCGAACAATAGTTATCACCGTTATCAGCAGTGACACAGATTAAATCTTCACCACAGTCATTATCATCATCACATGGGGTGTAGCCACACTCACTTGGCTCTGGGGTAGCAGTTGGAGCGTTACAACATTTTTCTGTCCCTGGTTCAGCGATACAAGCTTCTTCATATTCAGGTAAAGAACAATAGCTATTTCCATTTTCAGCGGTAATACAACTGAGGCCCTCAGCACAGTCGTTGGCCGTTTCACAAGGGCCAAAGCCACAATTTGCTTTGAGAGTTGGACCTGGAACAGTAAAGGAAATATGGCAACTATCTTGATTTATAAAGGCTGCAGGTTGTGAGTCTGGAGCATTTGGAGCTTTAATTGAATCATCAATAAATTGTTTTTGTGAAATTAATACGCCAGCTAATCCAAGAATAAAAAAAGATAATAATCCAAAGGTAGTTAGGATAATATTTTTAATATTCTTCTTTGGTTTTTCTGGTTTGTTAAATGAAGGCACGGAATCATTCAGCTTTACTTCAAAAGCTGTTGGATCTTGTTTGACTGGTAGGTTCTTTTTTAAATCAAGCATTTTTACTTTTTAGTCTTCACAAGCTGTTGGTGTTAGGCTCTCCCAATCACAAACAGTATCTCCTGCTTCATCGATGCTACAAACAGAACATTGAGCCATGTAATCACCATACATACTAATATTGTAATTAATTCCGTTTTCACCCTCTTCATTAATAAATTCTAGAGGTTCTAAGTGGTTATGACTGCCACATGGTTCGTAGATTCTAAAGGCGTAGAAGTATCCATCTGGTAAGGAACTTTGATTACTACTACAAACAAATCTAACAGTACTTTGTCCAGCAATAAGTTGATCATCGTCATTAGCTGACATTAGACTGCTTTGACCACTAGTCACGTTGTACATAGCAATATCTCTACATTGTGGTCCAATCATTGTTGTAGGGGTTGGAGTAGGCTCATTACAACAGGCCTCAACACCAGGGTTAGCGATACAAGCATCCTCATATTCAGGTAGAGAACAGTATTTGTCACCATCATTAGCAGTGACACAGATTAAACCATCGTTACAACTGGCATCAGTAGTACAAGGAGTGTAACCACACTCATTAATTACTGGAGTTGGACTTGGTGTAGGAGTGCTAGTTGGTGTAGGGGTAGCAGTAGGGGTAATGGTTGTAGTTGGTGGGTCAGTTGGATCTGGAGGATCATCTGGAGGGTCGTTTGGAGGGCAGTCAGTACAGACAACTCCGGCATCTTCACACAAAGCATCACAGCTATCTGCAACACCAATTACCCAGTAGCCCTGGTCATTTCCTGGACCACATTTGCAACGGATCATACCTCCAGTACAACCTTCTACAACTGTAGTATTGGGATTGTCACACCAATCACCACCCAAAGTATCTTCTGTACATAAACCGTCATCGTCATAACCACAAACAATAATGCCGTCACCATCAGGATCATCACAGTTTTCTAGCACACAACGGCCATTCACTAGATGGTAGTTTGGTTCGCAACTATATTGACCGGTATCTGCTTGTTGACGTAAGTCTTGGTTGAGTTTGGTCATAAACAAGCCAGTGGTAACACCAATTACTAAAAAGAGTAAGGAGGCGATACCGATTAATAACTTATTTTTTGAAGATTGAGCGACAGCAAATTGAACCGTTTTTTTGCTTGGTTCTCTAGCAGAACTAAAACTAGTATTTTGGGGATCACTAGATTCCATAAATAAACTGTTATTAAGAATATATCTTTTTTCAAGTACTCGTCAATGAATAAAAATAAAAAGGGACTAATTTTTAGTCCCTTTTATTAATCTTAGTTATTATTGGTTTTTTATAAGAAGAGTAGTAGCAGTGCTCCAGCTCCTAAAGCACCCAAACCAATCTGTAAGTATTTAAGCCAGTCTTCTGGTCCAGTTTCTGGTAATTGTTCTGGTAAATCTGGTTGAGTAGTGTAACTAGTAGTACCAGTGCTGGTGCTAGTATTGATGTTTACAGTAGCACTACTATTACTTTCTGAGTAACTACTTGATGAACTGCCATCATTGTTGTTTGATTGGGTTGGTTCTGCTGTTGGTTCGGTTGTGGGCTCACTTCCACCAGTAGTTGGTTCGGTTGTCGGTTCACCGGTTGGTTCGGTTGTGGGCTCACCAGTTGGTTCAGTTGTAGGTTCACCAGTTGGTTCAGTTGTAGGTTCTGCTGTTGGTTCGGTTGTCGGTTCACCGGTTGGTTCGGTTGTGGGAGCTACAGTTGGAGTTGGATCAGATGATCCAGCATCACAAGTACACTTAGCTTTACCATCGTTTCCAATTTGGTTTGGTAGTGATCTACATTCTCCATCACCACCACATGAATCACCTGGATCTTTGCCTTGACATTGAGAAGCAGAAGCATCAGAACAGTCGCCTCCAGTAGTGTATGCTCCTGTATCAGCCTGTTGACGTAAATCTTGGTTAATCTTCATCAAGTAAAGACTAATTCCACCACCTATTACTAATAGTAGTAAGAGAATCCCAGCAATTAGATAGCGTTTATTACTTTTTCTAGTGGGTTTTTTTGAAAATCTTTTTAGAGTCGGTTCTTTGTTTTCTGCTTTGTCGCTATTTAATTGAGTTGGATCAGCTGGTAAGCTAGGTCCAGACACATCGTTGCTATAACTAGGATTTTGGATGGTATTAATCATTTAAAATTTCATCTTTTATTGGTATAAGGATACTAAGAATAGTATATTTACTTCTGTTTATATAGTCAATTTATATTTGAATAGTAATTTATATTATGGTATTTATTTTTATATAGAACTAAGACTTGTGACAATCAACAATTTAAGATCTCTTGAAAAATACAAAAACTGGTTTGATTTTTTGTGGTCAATGGCTGAAAAAGAAACTAAAGCAAGATATAAAAATGCTTTGCTTGGTTTTTCGTGGATGGTTATCAATCCAGTTTTGCAAATGTTAATTATTGGGATTATTTTTCAGTTTTTTGTTTCTTTTCAAACCATAGACAACTATTATTTATTTTTGTTAGTTGGTTTATTAGTATGGAATTTTTTTTCATCAAGCTTGAGCCAAGTTTCTCCTGTTTTTATTCAGCAACGTTTTTTATTACAAAAAGCAAGTTTTTCTAGAGAGATTTTGCCACTTTCGGTTATTTTGTCGAATATGTTTCATATTATTGTTTCTCTTGTTTTACTTTTAGTTTATATTTTTATTTTTAATGGTTTTGTTTTTTCATTTGTTAAATTAGTGTTACTTCTTTTTTCAGTTATTTGGTTGCTTATTTTTACTAGTGGATTGGGTTTGTTGACTTCATCTTTAAATGTCAAATACAGAGATGTAAGTTTTATGGTTCAAGCATCGTTACCACTTGGTTTCTACTTAACGCCGATTATTTATGATGAAAGCATGTTGCCTGGCAGTATTAGGTGGTTATTATTCATTAACCCTTTGAGTTCAATTATTGCAAATTTAAAATCTGTATTTTTATCAACTACTGTTTTATCTATTAATTACCAAATACTTAGTATTTTTGTGACAATTTTAATTTTATTTTTAGGCATTTTTGTTTTTTTTAGAAACAGTAAAAACTTTAGTGACTATGTTTAATTTATGAAAAAAAATGCTGTTATTTCTCTAAAGAACATTACTAAAGAATATACTTTAAGAGGGCATAGACCAACTTTAGTGGAAAGATTGCTTGGGAAATCTAAGTTGGAAAAAGTTGAAGCATTACATAATTTGAGTATTGATATTTTTCCTGGGCAAAAAGTAGGTATTGTTGGCTCAAATGGTTCAGGTAAAACTACTTTTTTAAAAATTATTTCTAATATTTCTCAACCCACATCTGGTGAAATGAAAGTTGTTGGTCGAGTTGTGTCAGTCATAGATTTGGAGGCTGGATTTCATCCAGATCTTTCAGGTAGAGAGAATATTATGATTAATGGCATGATTTTAGGTATGACTAAGAAAGAAATATTATCAAAAATGAATGAAATTCTTTCTTTTGCTGATATTGGTAGATTTATTGATGAACCAATATTTACTTATTCAAAGGGCATGAAACTTAGGTTGGGCTTTGCTATTGCAATTAGTAGTGATCCGGATATTTTTTTGCTTGATGAGATGATTGCTGTAGGTGATAAAGAATTTAAAGCCAAAACGGCAAAAAAAGTTGCTTCTTTTTTGAAGCAAGGTAAAGTGGTGGTTATTGCTAGTCATTTAATTGATTTTATTGGTCTTTCATGCAAAAGAATTGTTTGGTTGGAAAAAGGTAAAATTTTGGCAGATGGTGGTAAAGAAGTTGTAAAAAAGTACAAAAAATACAAAAGTTCTTTATAAATTTTATTAATATAAATGGAAAAAGTTTTTAAGAAAAAAATGTTTAATTTTTTTAGAAATAAGTACGACATTGTTATTAGCGCTCATGATTTTGGTTTGGGGCCAACTTCTATCATTTCTCAAACTTTAAAAAACCAAAATAAGTACAAATTTGGTTTGATAGGTAACAAAAACCAAGAAAATTTTATTAATAAACAGGGTTTTAAGGTAAAGTTATTGGCAGATCAGTATGACTATTTAAATTCTAAAAATAGAGTCAAAGCCACAGTCTCATGTTTTGATCCGATGCTAGTTTTTTCTTCATGGAAAAGGGGTATTCCTGTTTTATATATAGATAGTTTACTTTGGTTTTGGGATTTTGATGAAAAAAAATTACAAAAAACTTATGAAAAATTGTTTGCTTTGAGGGAAACTAGTAATCAAGATTTTGACTTTAGAGTTAAAGAAATAGTTGATTTTGATAGTCATTTACCTTTTGTTTTAGCACATTTATTTTCTACTCACTCTTTGATTCAACGTTTTGGTGGGTTAACGGAAAAAAGATTGAAGTTTATTAGAAAATTTAATAAGCAAATTAGTCTTTTTGGGGCTTTAGTTCCTAAAAAAAATAATTTAATTAAAGAAAAAGTTACTAAACCAGTTATTTATGTTCAACTTGGAGGTATGCTTAATCCAAATACTGGTTTAGATTTTAGTAAGAAATACGTTAATTATATTGCACAGATATTAGACCAAATTAATAAAAAAGATATTTATAAAGTTATTTTTAAGGTTAATTCTATTTTTGACAATTTAAAAAACAAATATAAACATTTAGATGTAATTGGTAATTTATCATTTACTGAGCATATTTCCTTAATAAAAAACTGTGATTTTTTGATTTTGCAGCCAGGGCAACATGGTATTTATGAGTCTGTTTTTTTTAAAAAAAACATTTTTCTGTTACCGGAACAAACAACTTCTCATACTGTTCATGTTAAAGAAATGATTAAGAATGGCTTTGTGGTTGATCAGCATATGTTTTTTGACTTTTATGATGCCAAAGCAAACAAGGAGAATACTGATTATTTGGTAAAAGGATTAAATCAGTTTAGAAGAGACAAAGTGAAGTTAATAAATAAAATTGAAGAATTTTTTCATAAAGATAAAAAACTTACAACCAAAGAGATTAAAACAAGATATCAAGTTACCAAAAGATTATTGGGTGATTTTGGTGGCAATGAAACTTTAATAAAGACTGCAGATTTATTTTTTAAAAAATTCGTTGATAATTGAATCAATTATTTTTTTGTCTACTTTATTTACAATTGTTACAGCAAATATTTTATCGCTTTTTTGAGACTCTTTGTTAAAAATGGGGAAGATAAACCCCGGTTCTTTTTTAATAAGTTTAGTTGATAAATATAACTTTTTTTTTGAATTTTGTTGTAGATGTTCCAATAGGATCGCTGTTAGTAAATCGTGAACTGCTGCTCCAGTATATTGGGTTTTTTCTAACTTTTCTGTAAAGAAAAACTTTTTGTTTTTTATGTAATAGTTTAGGTATGGTTTAAAAAAAGTTTTTAAAGGTTCAATTTTTAAATCACTTAAATTGAGTTGAATTTTTTCTGTAATGTTAAGTGGTACTAAAACTATTTTTTCACTAAGTTTAAGTAAAACTTTTTCTACGGCGATTGGGTCCCAATAAAAGTTTGCTTCAGCGAGTGGCGTTGCGTTGCCAGGTGTAAGAATAGCTCCTCCCATAATCAAAAGTTTATTGAGTTTTTTTAAAAAATTATTATTTTTTATTAACTTACTTAGGTTTGTTAGTGGACCAATTGAAAGATAGTCAAATTTGTCATTAAAACTGTTGTTATTAATTTGATTAACTCTGATGGGTTTTTTATTAATCCACTTATTGCCATGTATATGGTAAAAAGGTAAGAACTCACCTTTAAGTGGTTGCTTTTCTCCTAAAAAAATCTCTATTTTTTTATCAGTTTTTAGTAAGCTTAAAAAATAACTAATTCTAGAAAGGCACTCTTCTCTAGAAAAAATTCCATAATTGGCAATAATTTTTATATTTTTATATTTTTTTGTTTTTATAAGGTAGTAAATTGCTAGTAAATCATCTGCACCAGCATCAGTATCTACAACGATTGTTTTTACTTGCATTTATTTTCCAATTTTATACCTAAAAAATCTTTTAATTCATCAACTAAAATTGCTTGAAAACCCAACTTTTTGGCAGGCTCAATATCATTTTTATATGAGTCACCAACCATTAAAATCATTTTTGGGAAAAGTTTAGTTTCAGTTAAAACTTTTTTAAAAGGTGCTAGGTTGGGTTTTAAACTTTTTGTTTCGTTACAGTCAATTATTTTAGTAAAAGGTGAAAAAACAAGCTTTTTATTTTTCTTAAATCCAATTTTTTTTAGACATTTTTCTAGTTCAGCTTTAGGGGTATTTGAGAGAATTAAATGCTGATAATTATTAAGTTTTTCTAGTTGTTTGACTAGCTTTTTGTTTGGTTTTAGTAATTTACTCTTATCAACTTTTTTTTCAACATAATTAATAACGTCTAGTTCTTTTTTATTCAGTTTTTTAGCCACTGCTTTACTCCAACGACCATGTTGTTTAATTAGCTGGTCAAATTCTTTAGTTGAAATTTTTTTATTTAAATTTTTATTTAGATAGTTGTAGTAGCCTTTTTTTAAAGCTTCCCCAACTTGGGGGTTAATATACAAAGTATCGTCGAAATCCCAGACTATAACTCTAACTAGATTCCGTTTGATTATGTTTTTTATTTTTTTAAGTAACATTTAAATTCTAGGAATATTTTCCAAGTGGGTGCTGTTTGAAACTAAGACAACTTTGGCATTTTTTTCAATTTCTTTGATGTCTTTAGTTCCCAAGTACCACATTGACCTAATTAAGCCACCTTTTAACTGGTTTAAAACAATATCGGCTGAACCTTTATATGGAACCAAAGCCTCAACTCCTTCTTCGAATTCTTTGTTTAGTTTTTGATTATTAAAAATAGATCTTTTAATTTTTCTTAAAATTTCTATAGGGTTCAGTTGTTCCCATGGTGTTTGATGTTTGTAAGCAGTGTCTGTGCACATTCCCCAAGAGTATTTATATTTTTTACCATCTTTTTCAATGATTTCACCAGGGCACTCATCTGTGCCACTTAGTAAACCTCCAATCATCACTGCTTCAGCTCCAAAAGCAAATGCTTTGGGAATGTCACCTGAGTATTTAATTCCAGTATCAGAAATAATTGGAATATCATATTTTTTTGCTATTTGGTAACAATCCTCAACAGCACTTAGTTGTGGTCTACCTACCCCAGTAACTAATCTAGTTGTACAGTGGGATCCACCTCCGATTCCAACCCTGATACTGTCAGCTCCAGCTTTGATTAGTTCTTTAGTTGCTTGTTGGGTTACAACTAATGAAGCGCTGACTTTAATATCTTTAAAAGCATTTTTAATTTTGCTAATAAACTCAATTGTTTGAGTATTGTGGGCTTGACCTGTTTCTAGAGAAATTAAGTCAGCTCCAGCTTGAAGTAAAATTGAGACATCTTTTAGAGTAGTTGATTTGTTAAAAGAAATAGTCCCAGCAACCTTAACATTTTCTTTTTTTACTCTAGTAATTTGTTCTGCTTGGCTATTTATACTTTGAAAAGGATGGATAAAGCCTAATCCACCAGCTTTTCCAATCGTAATTGCCATTTTTTCACCAGTTACTCCAGGCATTGGGGCAGACACAATTGGTAAATCTAAGTAAAAATCTTTGGCAATTCTACCAGTAATTTTTATATTTTTCTTTTCATTGTCGACTAAAAAGTCAGACTTACCAGGTAAAAGTAAGACATCATCAAATGTTACTTCGTTAAAGTTGTTTGTTTTATCAATTTTCATTTACAATTCCAGTTTTTCTAGTTATATATATCGTTCCACTATTTATGCAATCAAATTGATAATTTGGCAAGTAGTATGTATAGTATCTTTCCATATTTGGGTAACAAGCTGTGTCTAAAATTTGTTCATTCTGGTTTGTCATTTTTTCTTTTATTTTTGTTATTTCAGGAGAAAAAAACGTAAGTCTTAAAAAAGTAGAATAAATTAGAAACGATCCATAAAAGATAAAAATTATTTTTTTATTGGTTTCACTAAAAATATTATCAATGATTAATATGAAACTAAGCTGGATGATAATTGCTAAAGAAATTTGATAAGTTAGAACAGGGAATATATCTATAAATGGTTTGCTATAAAAAATAATAAATTGGATTATTGCAAAGATAACTAACCCTTTTTGCTTTTCTAAGATTTTTATTTTATTTATTTTGATAATAGTGACGACTAATAATAGTAAAACAATAAAAATTATTATTTTGTAGTTTACTATTCCTTGGAAAAGACTTGTCCTGATTAATTCTAAAATAAAAGTTTTATCATAGTAAATCTGATTAAATTCATATCGGTAGTTTTCACCAAATAAAGCAGTGTAAATATTTTTAAAGTTAAATATCATGCTTGTAAAAAAACTAATCAAGATTGCTAAGGATGTATTTTTATTCTTTTGTAACAATGCTAATAGAAAGAAAGCTAAAAAATTTAGATAAAAAACATAGTGGGTTATTGTTCCTAAAGTTATTGTAATTATTAGTGAAATAGTTTTTATCTTTGTTGGTTTGCTATTTAAAAGATACAAGGAAATAATAAAAAACATTAAGTACATTGGGTAAGGTCTAGCTAGGTTGTAATATGTTAAAGTTACAACCGAAGTAGAGAATAAAAGAGCACTGAGTAGTATTGATTTTTTTGATTTATAAATATTTTCACTAATTTTAATAATAAAAAAATAACTGACTGAAAGAAAAACTAAAGAAAGTGATCTTGAAATAAATTCTGAATGATAAGGAAATAAACTAAGATAATTTTTTAAAGTAAAAAAATATAATGGGGGGTTTCCTATATCAAGGTTTTTTGAAAAAAAATTACTATTTTGGTTGTCTCTGGTTAATTCAAAAGAGAAAAATTCATCTCCAGTATAGGGTTGGTTAAAGTAAGAATTTCCAACCTTAAATAGTGAAAATAAAAATATCAAAAAAAGTAATATTAACTCTTTTTTTGAATAATCAACTTTACTATTTAATTCTTGCATAAATTATTTAGTTTGTTTCTTTGCTATTAAAGTATAGCTAAGAGGCATTTTTTTTGTTGATTTTTCTAGTTTTTTAAAACTTAGTGAAAAATCTTCAGGGTGTTCTTCAAATGACACTATGGAAAATTTTGTTTTGACTAGTGTGTTTATAATTTCGGAAAGTTTATGGTATTTACAGTATTGATTCGGAACTTTGTATTTATTTTTACCATAATAGTCTAGTGAAATATTATTTTGGTCTATGTTTTCATTAAAATATGATCTGTTAACTTTGATTTTTGTGATAGAGCTATTGTAGTCAAACATATGTAAGAGTGGATTCATTTCATTAATAATGATTTGGCCATTATTTTTTAGAATTAAACTGGTTTTTTTAAAAAAATCCTCAAGGTCTATCATCCATGGGAGTGTTCCAACAGAAATAAAAACTAGGTCAAATTTTTTCCCATTAAGTGCCCTTATTTTTAAAAAATTATCTTTAATAAAATCGCAATTTTGTAAATTTATTGAATTTTTCAATTCATTAGCTTGGTCAATAAATTCTTTTGAGATATCTATTCCTAAACAGTAACTTGCTCCTAGTTTTTTGATTGAAATTAACTCAACTCCGTTATTGCATGCTGGTTGGCAAACAGTTTTATTTTTAACTTTTAATTTTTTAAGGGCAATTATTTGTTGTTGGTTTAGGCAAGAAAAGTTTTTTTCCCTTATTTTATTTAACCAATAGCTATGTTTTTCTTTTTTATGAAATGGTGAAACTGTGTTCCAAGCAATTTCATTAGATTTATAGTAATGGTTGAAGTTTTTTTTACTGATCAAACTTTTAAGACCATTTTTGATTTTATTTTTAGTTGTATTTAGCATTGTTAAATAAAAAATAATTTTGGTTTTTTAAATATAAAGTCACCGCCAATAGTGCTGTTATAAGCACCTACGGCAAAGAAAACTATTAAATCATCTTTATTGACTTTTGGTAGATCTCCAACAAAGATTAAGTCATCTTCTTGGCATGATGAACCAAAAATTTGTGTTTTTAAATTTTCTTTTTGGTTGTTTAATTTAAGTTTATTAGTGTAAATCCTAACAAGGTTTGGTCGATAGTGAGTTAGTGGTAACATATTATTAGTAGCACTACAGGTAATCTTTTGTTTTTTATTTTCTGTTTTAATATCGAGTACATTGGTTATTAATATTTGGGCATCTTCGACAATAAATCTTCCAGGTTCTAAAATAAGCATTGGTTTTTTATTAGTAAAAGTATTTGCTAGCTCACTTGATATAGCTACTATATATTTTTCTATTTCTTCGATTTTAGTTTTTAATTCGCTATTTGGTTGTGGAGCGTGGCTGGGAAAACCACCACCAAAATCAATAAAATCCAAGTTGTTAAGTTTAGTGTCTTTAATGAACTTTTTAACCAAGATGGCTGCTTCTTTATATTTTTCAGGTTTGTAGTTGTTTGTTCCTAGATGCAAATGTAGGCCCTTAATTAATATTTTGTTTTTTTTGAGTCTGGTTAATGCGATTTTGGCCTCATTATTTTTGATAGAAAAGCCGAACCTACTGTTACTATCAACTTTTAATCTTAGCCCCCAGCTAATTTGTTGTTGCTCTTTTTTAGTTAAGGATTTAATAATTTCAATTTCTGTTAAGTTATCAATATTAACAATGGCTCTTAATTTAGCCGCTTTTTTTAAAGAGTTAATTGTTTTTGCTGGTCCATTAAAAATAATTTTTTCATAGTTATGTTGATTCGCTAAAAGTAGCTCGTTTTCAGAAACAACTTCCGCCCAGAAATTTTTTTTAAAAAAACTATTACCAATTACTGAATAGTTGGTTTTGAAAGAGTAGGCTAATTGGTTATTTCCACCCCAATTTTTATTTAGAGAATTTTTAATTTTTGTGTAATTTTTAACAATAATACTTTTTTGAGTGACAAAAAAAGGCAAAGATTGTTGCTTTAAAAGTTTTTTTAAAGCAATTTCATTTTTGCCTATGTTAGTAAAAAAACTAAAATTTTTATTATTGTTTTTTTTATAAAAATAGGTCTTATTTAAGATAGATTTAGTGATAAACTTAATCATAAAACTATGAACCATATCATACAACAAATATTTGGCAGTAAAAGAATAGTTAACAATCGATCTATTAAAAATTTTATTAATCATTTTAGTAAAGGTGACAATTGGCATGAATTAGATGAAAACTCTGGGAACTTGGGTTATGGTTGGGTACATTATTCATTAATTAGACTTTTAAAACCTAAAAGAGTTTTATGTATTGGTAGTAGATATGGTTTTATTCCAGCAATTTGTGCTTTAGCATGTAGAGATAATGGTTTTGGTGTTGTTGATTTTGTTGATGCTGGTTTTTCACAAAATAATATCTTAGATAAAGATCGACATTGGGGCGGTGTTGGGTTTTGGAATGATAAAAAAATTGATAAACATTTTGCCAAATATGGTTTAGCTGAACATTTAAAATTACACGTGATGCTTTCTGCTGATTTCAAAAATAAATATCCCAAAAGAAAATGGGGTTATATGCACTTGGACGGGGATCATTCATATAAAGGGGTTAAAAAAGATTTTCATGACTTTTGGCCAAGTTTAGAAACCAAAGGCATTGTGGGCTTTCATGATATTAATACCAACTTAGAGAATGACTTGGATTATGGTGTTGATAAATTTTGGCAAGAAATTAGTAAAAAATATTCTGCCTTCGATTTTCCAGGATCAAATGGTCTTGGTTTAATTCAAAAAAAGTAACATGTCTGGTTTGTTGACTGTCGCAATTGTCACTAAAAATAGGAAAGTTGAGTTAAATAATTGTTTATCTAGTTTGGTAGAGCAAAAAGTTTTACCAAATGAAGTATTAGTTATTGATAACGACCCAGCTAGATCTGCTCAGGAAGTTATTAAAAATGAACGGTTCAAGGTTCTTAATATTAAGTATCTGAATTCAAAAAAAACAGTCCCTGGTTGTAGAAACTTAGCTTTGGCCAAAACTAAAACTAAGTTTTTAGCGTTTACTGACGATGATTGTGTTTTAACACCCAATTGGCTTGCTTCTGGTTTGAGTAAGATAAAAACACACAATTCAAGTTACGTTTTAGGCAACAGTTTATTGTTAAACAAGCAAAGTATTTTAGCTTCAGCTCAGTTTGCTAGAGAAAACTATTGGAGAAAAATTGGTTTAAAAAAAGACTCAACTGATCCTAGAGAAGTTTTTGATACCAAAAATGTAATCATCAACTTACAAAAAATAATCAAAAATAAATTGAAGTTTGATGAAAAGATTCAATTTGGAATATATGACACGGCTGACTTTGATTTTGGTTATCAACTAAAAGCTGCAGGTTTAACTGGTTGTTATGAAAAAGAAATGAAGCTCTATCATGCCGAAACGTCAGTATTTAGGTCTTTTGCTCAAAAAGCTTTTGCTAGAGGCAAGTTAATGAATATTTTGCAACAGAAGTTTGAAATTAAAAAAGATTTTATCAATAAGCGTGATGTGATTTTGCTTTTGTGGATTTTCAGGTTAATTAAACATTTCAGAGGAGATTTTAAAAAGTACTCAAAACAGATTAGTGGTGGAACTTTTAAAAAATTATTGGTTATTTTAAGTATCAAAGTTTATGAGAGATTTTTTGCTCTTGGGTATTCAGCCTCATGATTGCTAGTTTAAAGAAAAATACTGACTGGTTGGCAATCGCGAGTACTGTTGTTTTTTTTATTTTAGTATTGATGTCACCATCAGTTAAAATTTATTTTTTAGTTAGTTTACTCTGGTTTTTATTTTTATCTTTTTTTTACTCTTTCCCCAAAGCCCTGGTTTATACAGTGCCACTTTTGATGTCTTTTAATGCTGGCCAAGAGTACTCTTTTCAAGTCATTGGTCCTAACGACTTAAAGTCTGTTCAGTACTGGAACGGGAAACATTTATTTTTTGTTTTGTCACCTCATATGTTTATTTGTTTAGTTGGCTTAGTGTTGTTACCTTTCTTTTATAAGCAGAGTAAGTTTAAGCTCTTTTTTCATGAAACTATTTTTATTTTTATGTTTTTATCTTTTTTGTTTTCATCTCTTTGGTTCTCTCAAATACCATTTTTGAGTTTACTTTTTTATTTTAAAGAAAGTGTGGTGGTTGTTTGGCTGATTTATATTTTTCTTTTTAGCAAGAAAAATAAATCTGAGAAAGAAAAAATTGTGTTTACATTTATCATTTTGTTGACAATTAATTTACTTTTTGAGTCTGGTTTAGTAACTATTCAGTTGCTAAGAAACTCAACTATTGGTTTAGTGATTGAGAAAACCCAATTAATTCCAGTTTTTGGTCTTGGTGCCGATGAAGGTGGTGGGTTTAGACCTTTTGGTTGGTATCCACATGCTAATAGTTTAGCTAACAATCAATTAATTTTTACTTTTGCTATTTTATTTTTATCTACTTATTTAAAAAACAACTTTTTTAATAAATTAAAAAAGTTTTTACTACCAGCAGTTATATTTATGGGTTTGTTTTCATCATTTGTTGCTTTGAGTAGATCAGCTATTTTGGCTATTTTTCTGGCAGTTTTAATCTTTGTAATTGTTGGTTTTAAAAAAGATGAGTTTTATTCATTTTTGAGTCTATCTAACAGAAATATAAAGAAACTCTCACCAATTTTTAAATTACTAATTTTGTTAGTTGGTTCGTTTTTAATTTTAAAAATGGTTGGCAGAATGGTTAATAGTTCATTTATTTTTTCACCATCTGGTGGTTTATATACAAGAACTGAACAGTTTAGTGAGGCATTAGAAGTTGTTAAAAATGTTCCTTTTTTTGGGGTAGGAGTGGGAATGTTTATTCCAGCGTCATTTAGTTATTTTCCACTAGGACAGATGAGATACTTTCCAGAAGATGTTCATAATGGATTTTTATTGTTTTTAGTTGAAAGAGGTTTTGTTGGCTTATTATTGTTAGTTTTATTTTTATTTTTACTCTTTAAAGAACTAGTTAATTTATTTAAGAATAAAAAAACCAGAGCCGTGATATACTCAGGTTTGATGGCTGGCTTTATCATAATGCTTTTCCATCCATTTATTAATATTTTTAGTTTTAGTGTATTGTTTTTATTGGTAATAATTCATTATGAAAAAGAAACTATTTAAACTAAAAAAACAGTTTTTAAAGAAAGTTAAAGAAGCGAGCATTATTGATCTTCTGGGAATTTTTTTAGTAGTTTTTTTAGTTGGTTCAGCCTACTTTTTTTTCAGTAGAAAAACAGAATACTTAGAAGTGACCATCAAACTTTTAAACTACGATGGGCCTGAATATACCTTTGGCCAGAATAAACCCAGAGCTTTATACGTTGAGAAAATCAAACCTGGTAAAAAACAAATTGATGGTATTGGTAGATCTTTATCAGAAATAGTTGATGTTTATGAGTATTCATCTCCAACAGTTTTAAATGATGTTTATGTTACCTTAAAACTAAGAGCTTTGAAAAATAAAGTCTCTAACCAATATATATTTGATGGAACTCCTTTATTAATTCATGAAATTAGATCATTTAAAATTCAAGATTTACTATTAACTGGTGAAATCGTTGATTTATCGGCTGAGCAAAGAACTTACAAGGAATTTGTGGCTAAATTGGAAATAGAGCCTGATTTTGGTGCTTATAATGTTAGCTCAGCTTTAATTGAAGGTGTTGAAAACTATGTAGCTGATTCACTTGAGCCAGGAATGGTGATTAGAGATAGCACTGGTAGAGAGTTAGTCAAAATTATAACAATTGATAAAAAACCAGGAACCAGAAGTTTTGTTTCTGAAAATGGTTTTTATTCAGTCGAGGATCCAAATAGAAAAAGAGTTTTTTTAACGATTAAAGTATTGGGAGAAAAAATTAATAATGGTTATTTTTATAGAAAAGAAAGCCCATTACTATTAAATGAAAAGTTATATTTAACTTTTGATAATATTGCTTTTTTAGGTACTATTTTTTCAATTGAAGAGAGCAATTAACTTAAATGAAAAAATACCCCAAAATATCTATTGTTACACCGTCTTTTAATCAAGGAGAGTTTTTAGAAAAAACAATTCAATCGATTGTTGGTCAGAATTATCCCAATCTAGAATATGTAATTATTGATGGCGGTTCCACTGATGGTAGTCAAAAAATTATTAAAAAATACCAAAAATATTTAAAGTACTGGGAAAGCAAAAAAGACAGAGGTCAATCTCATGCTATCAACAAGGGTTTTTCTAAAACTAATGGTGAAATTATGGCTTGGTTAAATAGTGATGATATGCTAATGCCAGGAGCTTTGCATTTAGTAGCTAGTATTTTTTCAAACTTTCAAGAGATTAAGTGGCTTACAAGTTTGCCTTCGACAATTAACGATCAAGGTTATCAGCTTTATTTGGCTCAACCACCTTTTTATGTTAGCAACTTTATTAAAAGGGGATGGTATACCAAAAAATTTATGGGTTTTGTGATGCAAGAAGGAACTTTTTGGCGAAGGAGTTTGTGGAAGAAGGCTGGTGGCAGATTGGCCGAGGTACCATATTCAATGGATTTAAAATTATGGCAAAGTTTTGCTCAGCACGCTCAACTTTATCCAGTTCAGGCTTGTTTGGCTTCATATCGTTTAAACCCTAACCGAAAAAATAATGATAATCATGCTAAATACTATCGAGAAATGAATGCAATTGTTCCAGAAAAAGTCAGTTTAGTTGGTAAAATTATTTGGAGGCAAATTGCCAAATTTGCTCACCACTTACATTTGGCTCCAATTATTTATTATGATCAACATAAACTAAAATGGTTTTTTAGAAAAAACTTATTTGAAACTAAACAATTTGAATTATTAGATTAACTTTACTCAGTTATTTCAGTTTTCTCATTTAATAATTGCTTGGTAGTTAAAAAATTATAGATTTTTTTAGCTATTAATGTGTGACCGTAATCAGTGGGGTGTATAACATCCCACCATAAAATTCCATTATCACTTAGTTGGTTCAAATGATTTTGCATATCTATGATTGGAATATTTTCATCAATTGCCGCTTTTTTCATTGCTTGTTGTCTGTTTGTATAATCTTTGTTGTCAAGTTGACTAAGTTCTATTGAGTTTGCTTCTATAACAAAAACTGTTTTGATATTTTTATCTTTATTTATAGTGGCAAATTTTTTAAGGTTTTTTTCAAAAAAATTTTCATCAAAGTCGTTATATGACAGATTAATAATTACTAATTTTGGATTTAAACTTAACCAGTGGTTTTGATAAAGATCTAATAAAATGGTTGAATCTGCACCGGGAATTCCGGCATTAATAACTTGCCATTGGTCGTTACTACTATTGATCATATTTTCTAGTATTTTGGCGAAAGAAAATTCTAATTTACTAGATCCTTGTCCCCAGGTTTGAGAAGTTCCAATGATGATTAGGGTTTTTTTATTTTGGTCTAACTCTTTACTCATAACTTGTTGATCGATTTTTTCAACAATTTCTTTAAGTTGATGGTTTGAATCTAAGACATTTTTTTCTTGGTTGGCTGGGATAAAAGATTTAGTGCTTATTAAATTTTGAGTTTTACTTACGATTGCTGGAAGTTGGTTCTTAGCTAATGAAAATAAACAAATTAGTATAAATAGAAGGGAGGTATTAACTAAAATTAATTTAGTTGTTTTATTTTCATTATTAGTTATAAACGAAAAAATAATATTAATTAGTGAAATTATGGCAAAATAACTAAATACATTTGGGAAAAGATTTACTTTTGGTTTAAATTTATCAGTGAATTTTTTATTATTTGAACTAACATAAAAATTATCTATTGTTTGTTTTGCTAAGGAGCTTTTAAAGCCAACTTTAAAACTATCTTTTAGCTCAATATTATCAATGGTGATTTTTTCTTTATTTTTATTTAAAAATAAATCTATAGAATTTTTGTTAAAGTTTATTTTTAATTTATTCCAGCCATCATTTAAATTTAGGTTTAATTTTTCATTTTTAGTAAACTGGTTATTTGCGTATGATTCAATGTAGGTATTAGGAAACAGTTGGTTGTTACTTAACCTAATTGCTGAAAATCCAGAATTATCTTTATTAAAAATGAAATATATATAGGAGTCTTTGTCTAGTAAAAAATCAAAACTAACTTCTTGAAAACTATCCTCTTCTTTGTAAATTAATTCTTCAAAACCATGCACAGCAGCTAGCTGAAGTTTTTCTGTTGATAGTGCTTGAGGACTAACAAAAAATTCTGGACCACCAGTCGGGGTATTTTCTAAACCAATTTTACTAGATATCCAATTACCGTTTTTTTCAATTGTATTATTCATTGAAGCACCAATGAAACAGAGAATTATGGCAATGGTTGCAATCTCAAAAATAAGAAATAGTTTTAGAAAATTTGTTTTCACTTTGCTTTACTTAAGTAGGTTTTTTCTAATTGTTGAGCTACACTCGTCCATGACAATTTGATGGCTACTTTTCTAGCATTTTTACCAAGTGACTCTTGTAATAGCGTGTTGTTTAAAAAGTTGTTTGCGGTTTCGGCGAACTTTTTTGGATTTTCTGAAGCAAATATGCCGATTTTTTCTTGGTTGAGTAGTTTTTTAACTTCTCCAGTAGGATTTGCTAAGATTGGTCTGCCAGCAGCTAGGTAGTCACCTAATTTGTTTGGAAATTTTCCGAGATTAATTTCTTTGTTGGCAAATGGCATCATCATGATATCACCAGCAGATAAGTATAGACTTAGTTTTTCTCTGGATACAATTCCCGGATGAATAATTTTTTTTAGTGCTTGAGGCTCATTTCTAAATTGATTGTAAAAATTCGGAATATTTGGTCCGAGCAGAAGTAAACTAACATTTTTATTAATTTTATTAAGTTCAATAAACATTTTGGCTAGCAATACTTCGTCATAGGTCCCAACATACAAATATACTAATAACTTGTTTTTAATTTTTAACTTTTTTTTAGCTATATTTTTATTTATTGGGTTAATGTCTTTAACATTACAACCAATTGGTAAAAATACTATGCCTTTTCTACCTTTTCTGATTTCTGTGGCTTTCTTTACCAGATCATCACTAATTGGAGTGACATAGCTAGCAATTTTAATGATTAGTTGTTCTGTATAGTGATCTACTTTTGCAGTGACAAAACTTAATGGACCATTTCTTCTATCGGCAATACCACCTTTTCCCCATAAATCTGCCCAATCAACAAACCACTTAGTTTTTGAAATAAGTGATTTGACTAAACCGGGAATGGTTGCTGCTGGTCTATGATTAAAACTATGGAAAACATCACATTTAGTAAATAAAGTTACTATGGTTCTGAAAATAATATCCAATGGATCATAACCACCTTTTCTAAAACGATAGGGGAAGATTCCAATTGATTCAATAATCTTTACATTTTCTTCATAAGATATCTTGGGTAATAAAGTTGCTTTTTTGGCACTTGTCCAAAGATCAACATCATTTTTTAGTTCTGCTAAACCTTTTGCTAATGAAAGTGATCTTAAATAACTACCACCAATTTCTTTAGTTTCGTAAGTTGAAAAAATTATTTTCATTATTATTTATTTATTCTAAGAGTTTTTAATATTAAGTATTTTGGAATAGTTAGTAGATATCTTTTCCAGAGTCTAGCTGGTTCTGAAATTAATCTAAACAACCATTCTAAACCATTTTTTTGCATCCAAATTGGAGCTTGTTTCTTTTGTTTGCTTAAAAATTCAAAAGCTGCACCTACACAAAAGATGCTAACTTTTTTTGTTTGTTTTTTAATAAGTACTGCTAGTTCTATTTGTTTTGGAGAGCCAAGTCCAATCCACACAAATTTTGGTTTTTTATTTATTATATCTCTGATAACTTCTTTCTCTTTTTTGTCAGAATCTGTTTTTTTAAGGCTAATAAACTCAAAGTTTTTACCATTTAGGTTTAATAAATTTTTTAGTTTTTTTAATGTTTCATCATCTGGTCCAAGTAAGACGTTTTTTCCTTTACCTTCTTTGATAAGAGTTTTCATCAAATCTGGTCCGTAAACTCTTTCTATTTTTTGTTTTTTTTTAAAGTCAAGCCACTTTGTAATAAACATACTATCTGTTGTACAGATATCAACTTCTTTATATAGATTAGAAATTTTTTTATTTTGTGATTTTTGAGCAAGATCATTAAGTGAGCAGGGGAGGAAAATAGTGCTTTTTTGAGGAGTAATTTTTTTAATTTTTGAAACTACTTGTGAAAAAGTTCCAACTAAAAAGTTTTGTCCATCTATTTCTATAAACATATATTAGTTATTTTCTAAAATTTGTGATTTAAAGTTTTCAAAAAGTATATTACCAAAATATTCTTCTCCATTATCTGATAAATGCCTAATACCTTTGTAAGCAGGATCTAAATCAGAAAATAGTGAGTTTTTATCATTGGTATCCAAAACTGCTTGATCATCATCTTTGTAATATTTAGTCATACTAATATAACTACTATTTTCCATTAAAATAGACTCCAACGTTTGGTGTTGTTTAATTGTCCAATCTTCACAGTTAATGCCATTAACAATAAAACATTCTAAAGGTGAAACAGTTGTGAACAAACTAAACTCTTTTTTTTGGCTTATTTTTTCCACATTTTTGATTGCTAGTGATATAAATTTTTTGTTGTAATCGTATAGTTCTTCTCCTTCAAAAGGGTTGATGGGCCAACTTCTAAGAATATCTTTATTTATTAATTTGTTTGAAAGGTAAAATCCAAGAGTTGAATCTATCAAGAAAGGTATTTTTTGGTTTAGATATCCAGCCCAAAAAGCAGAGTTATCCCAAGCTTTTTTTCGAATAATGGAGTCATTTTTCATGTCGTGAACAGAAAATTTTATGTTATCTAAAAAATCGTTCCAGTAAAACTGCCAGAACACAATGTTTGGATTGATTGAATCTATTTTATCTTCCAGTATTGCTAATTGTTGGCTAGTCCCAACTCCGCCAGAGGATAAGTAAGTACTTTCAACACAGTAATTTAAAGTGTCTGAAAGCTTTTCTGAGAAAAAATCACCATAGCTTTTCTTTGAAAATGGTTTTGAGGAGTAAGAGTCACCTAGAAACAAAATTTTTAGACATGTTTCATTTTCTAGATTTGTTTTAGTTATTTTTGTTGAGTCTAGTACTATTTCATCCAATGGCTTGAACCTTTTCCAACAGTCTACATCTCCACTAAAACAACTTTGCCAAAAAACATAACGCTCATCATACGTTCCATAAAGTATTGTCCAGTCATGAGCTGGTATCTCTTGATTTTGATAGTAAACAAACTTTAGGTAGAGATTTGTTCCAAAAATTACTAAAAAAAGGGTTAGAATTGACGAAACTGTAGCAAGTAATATTTTTTTTAAAAACTTTTTTTTCATTAACTAAATTAGCTATTTAAACAAAAAAAGGTTAGAACCCTTATCTGGTCATATTATAGTACAATTTACTTATGCTGAGTGAGAAATTTTGGCTTAAAAATAGGACTTTTTCTGGCGAATTATTAGCTTCACAAGTTAACTTTACAGCAACTTCTGGTTGGTTTAAAAAATTAGTTTTAGTAATTTTTTCTTTGATATTTATTATTGGTATTTTTTTCTCTATAGAGCTTGTGTTCAGAAAATTTATTACAAAAGAACAAGTTATATTTTTTCCAACTTTTGAAAGTCTGACCCAACAAGAACTAGTAAACAACTCTTACAAAAAGGTTAATTACCACTATAAGCCATTTTTGTTGTGGGTAGCAAACTCTAACCAGGATAATGGTGTTATTAAAACAAACTCGCTTGGTTATAGAGATGAAGAGTTTGGTAAAAAGGAAAAAGAATCTATCAGAATAGTATTATTGGGAGGGTCCTCTGTTTGGGGACAAGGTTCAACAAGTAACGAAACAACAATTGCTGGTTATTTAGAAGAAATACTTAATAAGTATTTTACAGGAAAGAAAGTTGAAGTTTTAAATCTTGGTCAACCTGGATACGTATCAACTCAAGAGTTTTTAATGTGGAGAGAACTAGTTGATTATGAACCAGATCTTGTGATTCATTATGGAGTTTTTAATGATATTTATGCGGGAATGATTGGCCGGCCAAATAGTAATTTAGCTGGCATAAATGAACAGATTTTGACATCAGAAAAAATGGTTGTTGCGACCTCACTTATCAAAGAAGAGTTTTACAATTTGCTCTCAAGAAGTAAAGCCTTTAATTACTTTGAATTTCAATTCAAGAAGAAATTTACTAAGGTAAATCTTGACCAAACAGATTTGACATCTTTAACTGAAGAAAACTTATTAGTTTCAATTAATGAGTATTTGAAAAATGTAAGTTTTATAGAAGAACTTTCTAAAAAAGAGGATATTCCAGTTTTATTTGTTTTTCAACCCTCTATATTTTTGGGTAAAAAAACTTTAACAGAAGAAGAAATTTTTGTTTTAGATAGTTTTGAAAAAAACTATCCCACAGCTAAAGAATTTTTTGAAAAATCATATAAACAATTACAAGAAAAATTTTTATTAAAAGACAATGTTATAGATGGTTCTGGTTTTTATGATGAATATGAAAATAATCTTTACATTGATCATGTTCATACTTCAGATGAAGGCTATAAAATAGCTGCTGAAAAACTATTACCTTTTATTTTGAGCAAATTAAAATAAAACGTAAATAAATGGTCCAACTGGTGATGCTTGGGTAAACACAACAAGCAAACCAAAAATTACTAAAATAATTACTGGTGGGATTAACCACCATGATTTATTTTTCCATAAATAAGCAAAAAGTTGTTTAAACATATTTAAATTTTATTTTACTTTAATACTAAAAATCTATCCATGAGAAGACAATCAATTTCAGTTTTCAGAAAACAATTAATTGCATTTTCAGGATTATTAACAATTGGTTCACCTCTAACATTAAACGAAGTATTGATGATGACTGGTATTCCAGTTTTTTTCTTATAAGCATCTATTAAGTCATAGTAAAGTTTATTTTCTTTTCTATTAATGCTTTGTAATCTACCTGTCCCATTAACATGGACGACAGATGGGATATCTTTTGCTCCTTTTTTGGTAAAGGGGTAGACTAATAACATGTATTTAGCTAGAGGTGATAGTGGTTTATCTGCTTCAAAAAAATCATGAACGTATTCTTCCAAAATAACTGGGGCAAATGGTCTAAATAGTTCTCTCATTTTAACTTTTTCATTAAGAATGTCTTTCATATCACTACTAGTCGCAGCAGCTAAGATGCTTCTACTGCCCAGAGCTCTTGGTCCCCATTCAACCCTGCCTTGAAACCAACCAATTACTTTTTTATCTATAATGAGATCGCTTAGTAAATCTAGTAACTCTTTATCATTTTTATAATATTTATACTTTAGTCCAAATCTTTTTAACTCTGTTTCTATTTCTTCTTTTGTGTAGCCTGGACCAAGATAGGGAGTAAATGTTTTTGGATCAAAAGATTTAAGTTTTTTTTGTCCTAATAGTTCTGGGTTTTGGTTGAGGTAGAGTGCTGCTCCCATCGCTCCACCAGAATCTCCTGGGGCTGGAGGAATATAGAGTTTTTTAAATGGTGTATTTGAGAGTATTCTGCCATTCATTACAGAATTTAAAACCACGCCACCAGCCATACATAAGTTGTTAGATTTATATTTTTTGTGTACTTTATTTAATAAATTAATAACGACTTCTTCAGTTTTATATTGAAGCGCTGCAGCAATATCCTCGTGATGAGTTTCAATTTTACTTTCTTTTGTCCTAGTTGGAAAACCAAAAAGCTCTTCCATTTTTTTAGATGACATGTGGTTTGACCAACCATAATCAAAATATTTCATGTTTAGGGAGTAGCTTCCGTCACTATGGACTTTGATTAGTTCATCAAATTTATCTAAAAATGGTTGATGTTTTCCATAAGCAGCTAGCCCCATGACCTTATATTCAGCATCATTGACCTCAAAGCCCAAGTAAGCAGTAATAGTGCTGTATAAAAGACCTAATGAGTGAGGAAATCTAATTTCTTTATCCACTCTAATGTTGTTTCCTTCACCAAAACCAATGGTTGTCGAGGCCCATTCTCCAACACCATCAACAGTTACAATAACCGATTTATCGAATCCTGAGAGATAATAGGTACTGGCGGCATGAGATAAATGGTGTGGAGAAAAAAACACTTTGCCATCATAACCAAGTTCTTTTTTTAAGATTTTGTTAATATTTAGTTTTTGGTTTAACCATGACCCTGTATTTTCTAGAAAGACCTTAAGACTAAAGGGGAAATACTCTAGATGTTGACTAATTAGTCTTTCAAATTTCCAAATTGGTTTTTCATAAAAGGCTATAGCGTCAAGTTCGTTTATGTTTAAACCACCTTCTTTGAGACAATATTCAATAGCTAAGTGTGGAAAACCATTGTCATGTTTTTCTCTAGATAGGCGTTCTTCTTCAACGGCAGCCACTATTTTGCCATCAACTACTAAACAAGCGGCTGAGTCATGGTAAAAACATGATATTCCAAGTATTTTCATTAATACATACTTTCATTAAAATTATTTGTATATTTTGCTGCTGACCATTGGGATTTTTTATTATTTATTTCAAGGAACTTTTTACCAAAAAATGAAGCAACAAGCTTGGTTAATCCAAAACCAATCAGGTAAGCAATAAATAAACTAACAAAAGAAACAGTAAAAGTTCCAGCTAGTTCTATCTTTTTTAGATTTTTTTTGACTTTGGTAACGTATTTTTCTAGTAAAGGGTATTTAACTAAAAAATTTTCAAATCTGTTTTTAATTTTTGTAGCAATAGATATTTTTTTCATATATTCGTTACCTAAACAAACTATTTCATATTAACTCAGATGTCAAGGTGATTGTTTGAACTACTTGTTATAGTTAGTAACTATGATTTACTTTGAGTTTTCTTCTTTTTCAATCCATTGATAAAGGTGTTTTAGGCCTTTTTTCAAACTAATTGAAGGCTCCCACTTGAGGTATTTTCTGATTAAAGTGTTATCACTACTTCTACCTCTAACACCTTTTGGAGCATCAAGTTTATAGTTCTTTTTTATTTTAATTTTTGCAATGTCTTCAATAATTTTTGTTAGTTGGTTAATTGAGACCATTTCTTCACTTCCTAGATTAATTGGCTCTCGAATATCACTATGAGTAATTAAGTCTATACCTTTAACACAGTCGTCTATGTACATGAAACTTCTGGTTTGTTTGCCATCACCCCAAATTTCTATTTCATATGATTTGTTTTTTTGGGCCTCAATAATTTTTCTAGTTAAAGCTGCTGGAGCTTTTTCTCTACCAGTGTTGTAGTCACCATTTGGTCCATAGACATTATGAAACCTAGCTACTCTGGTTTCTAGACCGTAGTCTTCCATGAAGTGTCTACACATTCTTTCACTGAATAGTTTTTCCCAACCATAACCATCTTCTGCCATTGCAGGATAAGCATCGGTTTCTTTTAGACCTTTATTATTAGCACTTTTTTGTTTTTCAGCTGCATAAACACAAGCAGAGGAGGAAAAAAAATATCTTTTTACTTTTTCCTCTTTGGCAGCCATTAGTAGATGAGTGTTAATTAGGACGCTTAACATACACTCAGCTTTGTTGTTTTCTATAAAACCAATTCCACCCATATCAGCAGCTAGGTTGTAAACCTCATCAACACCTTTTACTGCCTTAAAGCAGTTTTTTTTCTCTGATAAATCTAAAACAATGTTTTCAACCTCACTATCTAGCTGGTGCCATTTTTTTAGTGGCTTAATATCCACAGCTCTAATTTGTTTTATTCCTTTTTTTTTGAAATATTTGACAAGGTGACCACCAATAAAACCACCAGCCCCAGTAATTAAAATTTTAGTATTTTTATTCATAAGTTAAAGAGATGTTAACACAATATTTATTTTTCTGAATATATTAAATTAGCAACATTAAAGTATCCGTATTGGTAAAATTGTTTTTTTTCAATATTTTCTATTGTTTGGAAACATTCCTGATGTGGATGTTGGTAGGGATAGGTGTTAACACATTGTTCAAATGCTTGTTTTGCCAGTTCCGGTTTGTTTAAAAATAAATAAATATTTCCTGGTTGTAGAGCTACCAAATAGTTATCAGGAATAATTTTTACCATTAAAGTTGTTAATTCTATGGCTAATTTTTCTTCTTCAGGACTAATATCTTCTTTTAATAATAATTCTTCAGCTTGTTTTTGAAAGATTTTGGTTATTGCAAATCTTTCTTGTCTATCAAATTCGGTAAAATCTGGGTAACTTGAATAAATTTCTTCTGTATCAATCCAAAAGTTAGCAAGATAAATTGATTCTATTAGTTTTTTTTCATTAACTAAACGTTTAATCTCATTTGCAAAAATTTTACTAAAGTCATGAGCAACTTCTGTTACTAAAATAGGGTTAGCAGTAATAATTGTTGTTAAATCAATTTTTAGTTGTTCTAAATCGATGTTTTCAATTTTGTTTTTAGTGATTAGTTTTTTGATAGTGTCAAGGTATTTATATAAAAAGTTGCCTTTGTTTGTTTGCCACATATCTATCTCTTGGACTGAGAATTCTCTAAAGAAATTAATTTGATTATTTATTAGTTCAGCATCATTTATAGAGAGAATAGAAGATTGGTGAGTGCCCCAAATCCATGGGTTAATTTCTCTAGCTTTTTTGTAAAGTGTGACTGATTTTGTTGGTTTTTCAATAAAAATTTTATCTGCCAAGATGACACAACTATCCGCAAGTTCTTTGATTCTGTTGTTATTAAATATCCACTGGTTTTTATTACTCAAAGACTTATCAAGCATTTTTAAACTAAGTTCTAAGTCTTTCTCGGCTAGGTCTAATTGGTTTGTTTTTAAGTAGTAGTCAAAGTTATCTGAGTTTATTTTTTGCCATGGATCTATTTCATAGAGTTTGTTTCTTAGTTCTGCTAGTTTTTCTTCTTCATTTGTGTGAAGTTTTTTTGAAATTAAAAAACTATAAATTGTTGAATGATTTTGGTAAATTGATTCTAGTTTTGGATAAAGTTCCTCTTTTAACTCATTTTTGTAGATTTCTTGATGCCAATAAAAATAGGGGAAAAACCTAAAAGCTTTTTCGGTGTCACCAGCAACTATTTTTGTATCAGTTATAAAGTAAAGCAGCATCAGTGTTATGGGTATAGTTGTTAATAAAATAAAAAGAAATTTTGCAAATTTTATAATATTTTTTTTCACTAACCGTTGTTCAAAACTGATTTCTTTAACCAAGATTGCTAATAGTATTAAACTAATTGAGAATATACCAACAAAATTCCAGTCAAAATCAAATAAGACATTAAGGTAGGAACTAAGGAGTGATAACCATATACAAAAAAGTAGGCCATTTGTATTTGTTGATTTATTTTTAGAGAAAATATTTTTAAGTTCTTGATAATACTTTCCATTGTTTGTTATAGCTATAAAAGGCTGATAAATAAAGTATATTAAGCTTATTCCACCGATTAGACCAAGCTCTGATAGTGAATCTAAAACAAAGTTGTGAGCAGAATTTGTTGTTAGTTGAGGAGAGTTCTTGTATCTTTCATTTGCGATTTGAAATGTTCCTGGTCCAGAACCAAAAAGTAGATGATCTTTTAATATATAAATGGCTTGTAACCAGTAATATGGTCTAGGCTCTGTGTTAATTGGTTTACAAATTTTGTTATCTAGATAGTTTATTGGACAGTAAAAATCTGGTTTAACTAAACTAATACTAGAAAATAATAGTTTTAAAAATAAAACAGAACAAAATAGTATTTCTATAATTTTATGAATTTTACTAATTTTGATGTTTTTTTTTGCAAAAAGCATTCTTAGAGCAACAACCTCAATTAAACCAAGGAAAACCGCTGTTCTACCAAAGCTTAGGAGTAGTGCAAAAGAAAAGAGTACAGCTAAATATTTTAAAATTTTTTGAGGAATAATCTCACTAGTTTTTTTATCAGGGTTATTTGCTAGCCACCAAGTGATTGGAATGACTAATAGCAGTAATGAAGCAAGGTGATTGTGACCATAGGTTGAGTATAGAATATTCATTCCAGGCAGCAGAGATGCTAATTTGTGGTTAAATTGAAAAATTATGCTAATGATTGTTAAATCAAAAGCAAGAAAAATCAGTCCAGTTGTAATGATATTTAAATTGTTTCGCTTATATAAAACTAATGTCGCAATAAATACTATTATTGCAAATACATAAGTATTTATTTTTATAAGTGTTAGTGGAACACTAATGGTAAAGATTGCACTTAGGGTTAAAGTTATTGTAAAAAAAAATATTCTTTTTACCAAAGTTGAGTGGTAATTAAAAACATTCCAATCTCCATACTTAAGGCTAGTAAAGGTAAGTAGAATGGTTCCTATACCAATTATAAAAAATTGAAGGTATGAATTACCAAGCAACGTTAATAATACTAAGTAAGTAAAAATAAAAAACAAAATTAGTATTTTTTTTAGGTTCATCTATATAAAAATTTTAAGGGCTTTTCTTAGAAGATAAATAACCATTTTTACTATAAGTTTGTATTGTTCTTTTTCGTTTTTTAAGATTGTTGCTTGTTCTAGTTTTTCCCATTGTTTAATATCAGAGTGCCTTTTTTCTGCTAAGCTCCAGTCAGAAAAAATTCCTGGTTTAACTTTTTCTCTAAAGTTTTTCCAGGTTTTGGGAAGTAAGTTAGCTTCTTTTACAGGTAGCGGCCTTGGTCCCACAAAACTCATTTCATTTTTCAAAATGTTTAGTAATTGAGGTAATTCATCTATTCCTGATCTAGAAAAGAACCTCCCAAAGCCGACGAATCTTGGATCATTGTGAATTTTAAACATTGGTAAAGGGGCTTCATTAAACTTTAAATATTTATGTTTAGTTATACTTGCATTTTTTTCCATTGTTCTAAATTTATAAATTACAAATTCTTTACCGTTCAGTCCACTTCTTTTCTGTTTAAAAATTATAGGAAAGCCAGAAGTAACATATATAGTTAAGCCAACTAAAATGAATAAAGGAGAGAGCAACACAAGTAGACAAATTGAAAAACAGAGGTCAAAGACTCTTTTTCTCCAAGATTGGTAGTATGGGTTTATTGCTATCATTGTTGTCTGGAGTCCTTGTGAAAATTTAATATCAGTATGATATACTTCACAGATCTCAAAAGAAAGGGGATTTATCGTGTATGGCTACAAAGAAAGCTCAAAAAGATAAAAAAGAATTAGAAAAGACCGCTATAGTTGAGGAGGTCGCTCAAGAAGAGCAAAAAGAATCAACTGAACAAGTTTCCCAAAAAGCAGAAAAAGTTGAAGAAACTGCCTCAAAAACTGAGGAGAAAAAATCAGCTAATAAGCCTCAAACTATGGAGGAATTACTGGCTGATGCTAAATACAACTTAGTTGTTCCACAAAAGGGAGATTCTCTAAAAGGAACAATTACTGCTAAAAACAAAAAATCTTTGATTATTGACTTAGGTGCTAAAACTGAGGGTATCGTTGCTGATAAAGAGTACGATTTTGCTCTTGAGTTTATTAAAGACTTAAATGTTGGTGATGAAGTGTCCGCTTTGGTGGTTTCCACTGAAAACGATCGTGGTCAAATTGCCCTCTCACTAAGAGGTGCTGCTTCTGATGCCAAATGGGAATACTTTGAAGAAGCTTTTGAAAAGGAAGAAGTTTTAGATGCCAAAGGTATTGAGACCAATCGTGGTGGTTTAATTGTGGTGGTTAATGGTGTGAGAGGTTTTGTGCCTTCTAGTCAATTTGGTCGAGATTTTGTGGGTAAAGTTAATAACTTAAAAGGTGAAACTTTCCAAGTCAAAGTGATTGAGGTTGATCGTGAGAAAAATAGACTTATTTTCTCTGAAAGACACGTTAGTGAAGCTAAAGAACTCGCTCAAAAAGATCAAGCTTTAGATAAAGTTGAATCTGGCAAGATTTATGAGGGTGTTGTTTCTGGTGTGATGCATTTTGGTTTATTTGTCACTGTTGAAATTCCAGTTGATGATGACTCCAAGAATGTTGGTTATGTTGAAGGTTTAGTTCACATTTCCGAAATCAGTTGGGAAAAAGTCAATCATCCTAAGGATTACCACAAAGTTGGTGACAGAATTAAAGTTAAAGTTTTGGGCATTGATGAAAAAACCAACAAACTTAATCTATCTATCAAACAACTAATCGATGATCCTTGGATTACTATTGGTGAGAGATACGCTGTCGGTACAACCTTTACTGGCAAAGTTACCAGAGTTGAATCTTTTGGTGTCTTTGTTAATGTTGAACCAGGAGTAGATGGCTTAATTCACTCTAGTAAACTTGATTCTGCTAAAGAGTTAAAAGTAGGTGAAGAAGTCACTGTTAACGTTGAGAATGTTGTTCCTGAACAACGCAGAATGAGTTTGAGTATTGTTTTGACTGAAGCCCCAATGGGTTACAAGTAGAAATAAACTTAAACAATTTAGTAGTAACTGAAGAACTGGCCCACTCAAGGGCCAGTTTTGAAAAAAGCCGATCTAATCGACTTTTTCTCTGGAAAATGATATAATACCTTATATGGCAAAACAAAGAATGATTGTAACCGACGACCAACTTTTAATTGACATGGATCTGCTTTTTAATGCAATCCGTGAGGCTAAAGGCGATTGGAAAAAAGTAGAAGAGGATATGAATCAATATCTGGCTTCGATCCAAGCTATGTCTCACACTGAAGATGCTGAATAGTTCAGCTCTTTGAGGAGGTTAGATTATGACAGATAAACAACCCACTTATGTAATTACATGTGGTGATGAAGGTATCCAAATCAATGAGGGAACTAGATTCTCTTTTGTTGGTAGTGGTTACGAGTTGCCTGGATTTTCTAAAGCAATTGTGGCTTTAAAAAAAGTTTTCGGTCCAGCAATTAGTATTGTGGCCTCACAAGAGAATGACTGGATTAAAGAAAAAATGCAGTTGGCTGACTTTGAACAAGCCGATGCCTCTATGCAACAACAAATTGAATCATTGGCTGACCGAGAAGGCTTATCTTATGCTGGTTTTATTCCATTCTCTGATCCTAAAAAACTCAAAGACGAAGTTAAAGGTCACATGGTTAGACCTAGAGGCATTCACATTGCTAATAAAATTTGTTTGACCTTGGGTGGTGGTGAACAAGTTTATAACTTGGGTTGTTACAAAATCTCTGCTGATTGGGTTCATGCAACCACAGATAAAGTTGCTCAAGAAGTGATTGCTCCTCAAATTGAGTTTTATAATAAGCTTGCCAAGAGAGAGTTGCCACTTTTTTATGAAACTGCTGGTGAACTTGACGAAAAAACTGTAAATAAAAATTTGAAAGTGTTGGAAAAAATTGGTTTAAAACTAGAATCTTTACCTGAAAGGTAGAGTTTTTTCCTCTATTGCAAATTTAAATATCTTTGGTTACAATATGGCTCTCTGTTCGGGAAAACAGAAAATAGATATTCTTATTGATGTATTTCAATAGAATCCCTCACCCGATTTAAACAAGTAAAGAAACCTTTTGAATGGCCCTACATTTTTTTTGTGGGGAAGCATGGTCTTTAAGAGGGCCCTTAGCTCAGTTGGCTAGAGCGCTACATTTGCAATGTAGAGGCCAAGGGTTCGAGCCCCTTAGGGTCCACCGAGCAACTTAACATTAAGAAGTGGGTGAAAAACTTGGGCTTTTTGTTATTCGTTCATGGGTTGTTGGAAAAAACTAACGACTCGGAGCGAACAACAAGAAGCACAAACTTCTTGATTAGTTTGTTCTTTAAAAAGTGAAGAGATATGTCATCTAATAGTAAAATTCGTCGAGAATTTTATAACAAAATTTAATTAATTTAAATTTAAAAATGCAAATTTCGCTAATTATGTGAATTAAAGCAAGTAGTGGATGCCTAGACTTATCTAGCCGAAGAAGGACGCCAAGCCCGCGATAGTCGTCGGGGAGCTGGCAAAAAGCTGTGATCCGGCGGTGTCCGAATAGGGTAACCTTGTTATGAGAAATCATAATGACCCTGAATCTTTATGATTTAGGGGGGTAACCTGGGGAACTGAAATATCTAAGTACCCAGAGGAAAAGAAAACGTAAGAGATTCCCCGAGTAAGCGACGAGCGAAAAGGGAAAAGCCCAAACCCATATTTATATGGGGGTTGTAGGACTTCAACATTGGATTCTGTATTTGTAAAAGAATACGATGGAATTCGTAACCAAAGAACGTGAGAGTCGTGTATTTGAAACAACATCAGACCATAGAAGATTCCTGAGTAGGTTGGGAGACGGCAAACTCCCTTCTGAAGCTGGGGTGACCACACTCCAAGGCTAAATACTAGATAAGATCGATAGTGAACGAGTACCGTGAGGGAAAGGTGAAAAGAAGGGTCGAAGACCCCGTGAAATAGTCCCTGAAACTATTTGCTAACAATCAGACAAAGCACACTTGTTGTGTGATGTCGTGCCTATTGAAGAATGAGCCGGCGAGTATTTGACAACTGCTTTGGTTAAGACGTTCCGCGTCGAAGCCTCAGTGAAAGCGAGCCTTAATAGGGCGGTTTATAGTAGTTGTTGAATGACCCGAAACCAGGTGAGCTAACCATGACCAGGGTGAATTTCTCCGAAAGGAGGAAGGAAGCCCGCACCGTTGTGTGCTGCAAGACGCTCGGATGAGTTGTGGTTGGGGGTAATATGCCAATCGAACCTGGAGATAGCTGGTTCTCCCTGAAACATATTTAGGTATGGGGTCACGTTAAGCGCATTAGGGGTAGAGCACTGATCGGGTGTCTGGGAGGAAACTTCCAGCATCTAGTCAAACTCCGAATACTAATGTGTGTTTCGTGGCACTCAGCACTTGGGAGCTAAGTTCCAAGAGCAAGAGGGTAACAATCCAGATCTACAGCTAAGGTCTCTAATGTATATTGAGTGGGAAAGGAAGTTTGTATCCTAAGACACCTAGGAGGTCGGCTCAGAAGCAGCCATCCTTTAAAGAAAGCGTAACAGCTCACTAGCCGTAGGGTACATGCGTCGAAAATCTAACGAGGCTGAAATATACAACCGAAGCTTAGAATTTCTTACATTTATGTAAGGAGTGGTAAGGGAGCGTTCTGTGTGCAGTGAAGGTGCCCCGTAAGGAGGTGCTGGAGCGATCAGAAGTGAGAATGCCGGCATGAGTAGCGAAATTGAGGTGAGAATCCTCAACCCCGAATATCCAAGGTTTCCACACCCACGTTCGTCGTGTGTGGGTTAGGCGACCCTAAGGTGAGCCTTGTCTTAAGGGCAAGGGTAACCGATGGATTACTGGTTAATATTCCAGTCCTTTGTATGAATCGTTTGACTTGGGGAAGAACGACGAAGGATAAGATATGTTTGGATGTGAAGTTCAAATCTAATCACTGAAGCAGTTTCAATAGGAAAATCCGTCGAAGCGTTTATCTGAAGTGTGATGGGTCTTGAGTCCTTGTGACTCTTGATATGTCTGATTTCTTTATCCTGGAAAAGTTTCGCAGGAAGATTCATATAAAATCGTACCGATAACCGACACAGGTGGATAGGTCGAGTAGACCAAGGGGAGCGAGAGAAGGTAGTTTAAGGAATTCGGCAAAACAGCTGGGCGTAATCTCGAAAGATGCCCTCCTCATCGCAAGATGAGGCGCAGTGAATGTCTTGGGGTTGACTGTTTAACAAAAACACAGGTCCGTGCAAACTCGTAAGAGGAAGTATACGGGCTGAGGCCTGCCCGGTGCCGGAAGGTTAATTGCGAGGGTTTTTGGTCTTTTTGATCAAAGGCTTTCAATCGAAGCCCCGGTGAACGGCAGCAGTAACTATAACTGTTCTAAGGTAGCGAAGTTCCTTGTCGCTTAATTGGCGACCCGCACGAAAGGTCTAACAAGCCCCAAACTGTCTTAAACTATTACTCGGCGAAATTGAAATGGCCGTGAAGATGCGGCCTACTAGCAGCAGGACAAAAAGACCCCGTGAAGCTTTACTACACCCTGGCACTGATTTTGTATATGGAATTGTCTAGAATAGGCGGGAGTTTCCTTATTTAGTTTGGAAACATCAGTGTAATACCGCTCGTTTTATATATAAAATCTCACTTAACTTCACTGCAAACGTGAAGAAGGACCCTGTCAGGTAGGTAGTTTAACTGGGGAGGTTGCTTGCTAAAGAGTAACGCAAGCGTGCAATGGTACCCTTCGCCTGGATGGAAATCAGGCTGTATGTGCAATAGCATATGGGTGCTTTACTGTGAGGCATACAGGCCGAGCAGTTGCGAAAGCAGGTTATAGTGATCCACTTGAACTTTGTGGAAGGTTCAGTGCTTAACGAATAAAAGCTACTCCGGGGATAACAGAGTCATCGCGCCTAAGCGTCCCTAGCGTCGGCGCGGTTTGCTACCTCGATGTCGGCTCATCGCATCCTGGGGCTGAAGAAGGTCCCAAGGGTTAGTCTGTTCGCCTATTAAAGCGGTACGCGAGCTGGGTTCAGACCGTCGTGAGACAGGTCGGCCTCTATCCGCTGTTAGCGTTAGAAAACTGAAGAAATTTGCCCCTAGTACGAGAGGACCGGGGTGAGAGGATCCCTAGTGTTCCTGTTGTCGCTGTCAAGCGCACTGCAGGGTAGCTACATCCTAAAGGATAACCGCTGAAAGCATCTAAGTGGGAAACCCCTTCTAAGATTAGTTTTCTCCATGAGACCCGTAAGAGACTATTACGTTGATAGGCAGTAAGTGCAAGTCTGGTGACAGATTTAGCTTAACTGTACTAAGTGTCCATTGAACATAATTAGTAATAACAATTTACATTTTTATGAATTCGCGACAATATGCTGGCAGATGACAATTTCTCTTCACCTTTTAGGGAACATACCCTAAAATTAACAAAACAGAGCGTTTTATTCTGGTCTCTAGAGCGAGGTGGTACCAACTCTTCCCATCCCGAACAGAGTCTTGAAACGCCTCAGCGCTGACAATAGTATCCCCTCGTTGGGACGCGAAGATAGGTCGAGGCCAGAATAAAACGCTTTTTTTGTGCCTATTTTTGTTTATCTCTTGCTTTGCTTGATTATTTACCTAATAATTTAGTGTTTTTATGTTGACCAAGTTAAAAGAAAATAAATTTTTAAATTTATTTTTTATATTTTCTAGTTGTTTTTTTATTTTTAGATATCTCTTATATATTACTAACTCAGTTTTTTATCGATACCAACTTAACTTAGTTGAAAGTTATATTTTAGATCAGGTCAAAACTTTTCCTAACTTAGTTGGGCTTTATCCAACTGAGTCATCTTTGCTTACAAATTGGTTACCAACAGCTTATCCACCAATCTATGTTGCTTTATTAAGTATTTTTTATAACTTTTTTGGTCCGGCTTATTGGTATGGGCGACTAATTTCTTTTTTATCTATCATCGGTATTTATTTTATTATTTTAAAGATAGTTTTATATAAAAAATATAATGTTTATCTTTCTTTATTTTTAATTTCAATCACTTTGGCTAACCCTTTTTTTATTAATTGGTCAATATTGGCCAGACCTGACTATTTAGCCTCACTTTTTTACTGGTTGGTAATTTATTTAGTTTTATTTGAATCAAAATTTAGCCTTAAAAAAAATTTGTTGATTTTGGGTTTTTCTTTATTAACTATTTTCACTAAACAAACTTATTTACCAATATTACTGTTGACTGTTTCTTCATTTTTAATTTTAGAAAATAAAATAAAACTATTAATTATTTATATAATTTCACTTTTTACAGGTTTTTTTCTTATAACTTTTATCTTTAACTTTTTTACTCATGGGGGGTACTGGTTTAATATTGTGAGTATCAATGCCTCTATAGCCAAAGATTTAAGTAATTTTTTTAGTTTTTTTATAAATTTCTTTTCATTTAACTTCTTTTTTCTTATTTTTATAATTTTTTCTTTTTCTATTTTTTATTTTAAAACTAAGTTTTTAAAAAAAATTAGTTTTATTTTGTTTGCTTCTTTTTTTGCCAATTTTGATGAGTGTTCATATGGGAGCAGATTTTAATTATTTTTTTGAATTTATGGTTGCTTTTTCACTTTTTTCTGTAGTAGTAGTTAATGAAAACCTAGTTAAAAATAACTCTAATAAAATCAAGTTTTTGTTTTTGTTGATTTTTTTACAGGTAATTATCTTTTTTAGGCCAAGTATTTTTCATGGCATCGAATATTTAGAGTATTGCAACCTGAATACCAGAATTTATTTGAGAAAAGTAAAAGATCCGTTGTTAGCTACTTTAGAAAAAGTTGTTGTTAGTGAGAAATCAACTAGGGTTTTGGCAGATAGAGCGGCAATTGGTATTTTACCTTTGGTTGGTAAATCAGTTGAAATTGATTTTTTTGCAGTTTCAAGACTTTATTTTAAGGGTATTGGGTGGGACAGAGATATTTTGGCTGAAAGTATTACAAATAAAGATTTTGATTTAATTATTCTTGAGCCGGTACCACCTCAGCCTGACAGTAAAAATCTTAATTTTGAAAAAGAGTATTGGTTTACACCAAGAGAGTATGAAGCTATAAGCGAAAATTACTATCTTTTTAAAAAAATATTTACTTTTTATATTTTCAAACCCAAAGAATAGTTTTTATGGTTGAACAAAAAACATAAAAGAAAGCATTACAGCTAAAGCAAAACCAAAATGAACTAATCCTAATAAAGTTACTTTTCCAGACATTGGTGTAAGCAGAGTTTTTTTCATAATCGAGATCTGTCTGACTACCACAAAAGAAAAAATTAAGTAGAAAAAAGACGCTATAATCAGTAAGTATTTAAAGATTATTAAGAGTGAAAAATTATAGTCAAAGTTACTGAAGTTAGTTATCATTAGTTGACTCTCCCTTCGATTTTTTCTCTTTCTTCTTCTAGAATTAGCTCATTTAGAATAGCTGCTACCTTGGCAGGTTGAGGGACATTTTCAAACTGAATTTCTGGACTTTCTCCAGCTGTTTGGATGTAAACTGTTCCATAGTCGACGATTGTACCAAGCATGCCTCCAGTTTTTGAACTAATATCTTCAATTGCATCGATTTTGGCTGAAGAGATGTCTTTAAATAGGAGTGATACAAAGTCAACATCAATAATTCGTTCGTCAGTGATGATAAAAACGCTAAAGAACCAGACTAAAAAAGTTTCGAGTGAATAACCCAAAACTAGGGTATACCAGCCTAAAGTCATAGCAAATAGGTAAGATTGAGGGAAGAAACTCTCCATGCCAACAGCTCCAAACATAATTGGTATAAAAGTGGCAATGATTACACCAATAATTTTTTGTAGCAGAACTACGGGATGTTGTCTCAGTACTAGCACAATTTGTTCACCAGGCATTTGATTATCAAAACCAATCATGAATGGTTTTGGTAGAAAAGCATTTAAACAGTTATTTTTAGGTTTTTCTTGTCGCAAGATTGTTGAATAGTCATCAATAGAACGAACAGTTTTTGCTTTGGAGGAATCTGAATGATTAGAAGGCACTGGTTCTTCCTTTTTAGCCTGTTTTGCTGAGTTAAATATTTCAGGCATATAACTATTATAGTATACCATTTTTAAATCAGGACTATGCATTTTGCAGAAGGTTTGATACATTCAAGGAATGTCAAAAACAACCACAAAAAAGACCAAAAAAACTCCAACTCGTACATTAGCAAAGAAAAGCTCTGCTAAAAAGATTACCAAACCAGTTGTTAAACAAACTGCTAAACCAGTAGCCAAGAAAACTCTATCAACTCCTAAAGTTTCTCCAAAAATGGCTTCATCTACCATAAATAAATCAATGGTTGGTTCAGTTGCTCAGAAATCAATTAATTATAGTGAAGTATTTAAAAAGTTTTTTGCCAATCAAAAAAATGTCATTATTTTAGTGGCAGCCTTTTTGTTTTTGGGTTTAGGCTATTTACTCAAAGACGTATTTATTGTTGCGATGGTTAATGGTAAGCCAATTTATCGTTGGACGGTGGTTCAAAGATTGGAAGAACAAGGTGGTAGGCAAATTTTAGATTCGATTGTGGCAGAAACTTTGGTAAAACAAGCAATCAAAGATGCTGGCATCAAAATTGAACAGGCAGAAATTGATGCTGCCATTAAAGAGATTGAAGATAGAATTGCTGCTCAAGGTCTGTCTTTAGATCAAGCCTTAGCGGAACAAAACATGACTAAAGATGATTTGGTGGAAGACATTGTTTTGCAAAAAAGTGCTGAAAAAATTGTAGCTGATAAAATTACTGTGACAGATGAAGAGGTAATGGCTTATATGGAAGAAAATCAAGATTTTTTCCCAGAAGACTCTGACTTAGAATCAATGAAAACTTTAGTTAGAACTCAACTTGAATCTACTAAGGTTAATACTGAAATTCAAACTTGGGTTCAGTCTCTTCAAGATAATGCTAAGATTATTTACCTAAAAGAATATAGTTTAGCTTTATAGTTGCCCTAAAGATTTAGAAAAATAAAAAAAGCTCCTCTTCATGAGGAGCTTTTTGGTTTAAGTTTTTAAAACTGCCAAGAATGTTTCTTGGTTTAACTCAACTTTACCAATTGATTTCATTTTTTTCTTACCTTTGCTTTGCTTTCGCAATAGCTTCATTCTACGAGTAACATCACCCCCATAAAGTTTAGCAGTTACATCTTTGCGATAAGCTTTAATGGTTTCACGAGCAATAATTTTTCCACCAATCGCTGCTTGAATTGGTACTTCAAACATTTGGCGAGGGACAACTTCCTTAAGTTTACTGACTAAATCTCGACCTTTTTGTTCGGCTTTTTCTTTAACAGTAATAAAACTTAAAGCTTCAATTGGTTCTTTATTAATCATAATGTCCACCTTCAGAGCATTGATTGGTTGGTAGCCAGCCAATTCATACTCGAGTGAAGCAAACCCAGAAGTAGCTGATTTTAGTAAATCATGAAAATCAGTAATCAGTTCTGCCAAAGGAATAGTGTACTCAAGTCTGACTCTAGTGCCAGTGCCGATAGTATTATTTAGCACACCTCTTTTTTCTCTGGTGAGTTTGTAAACAGTGCCGACATATTCTTCAGGGGTAAAAATCATGGCTTTAACGATTGGTTCTTCAATAGTTTGAATATTGCTTGGGTCGGGAAACTCAGCAGGAGTATTAACAATAGTTTGCTCGTTTTGTTTATTAGTGATCAAGTAACTAACAGATGGAGCTGTCGCAATTAAATCTAAATCAAATTCTCTAGAAAGTCTTTCTCGAACAATTTCAGCATGAAAAATGCCCAAGAAACCGACCCTTAGTCCGTTGCCTAAAGCTGTTGAGTGGGTGGGTTTACTCTGGAGAGCAGAGTCGTGAAGGGAAAGTTTTTCAAAAGCATCTTTTAGAGCCGGAAAATCATCAGCGTCGATCGGGTAAAGTTCCATAAACACCATTGGGGTTGGTTCTTTATAGCCAGGTAATTTTTCGACTTTAGTTTTATCTTGTTGAAGGGTAAGCGTATCACCAACTTTAACATGAGAAATATCTTTTAGGCCTGTAGCGACAAAACCAACTTCTCCAGCAGACAGTTGATCTTTATTAACTCTTTCTGGTTTAAATACGCCTAGACTGATTGGTTGAAATAAACTTTCTGTTGAAAGTAAATACATTGGTGCTTTAGTTAGCACGCCATCAATCACTCTTAGATAGGCAATGACCCCTTGGTGGCTATCGAACAAGGAAGTGACAATCATGGCTTTGGCTGGTTTAGTCAAATCACCAGTTGGAGCAGGAATTTTTTCTACAATTGCTCTTAAAACTTCATCAATACCCAGGTTGTTTTTGGCTGAGGTTTTGTAAATATCTTCTTCATTAACACCCAGTAATTCCATGATTTCTAAAGTTACTTGGTCAATATCAGCCGAAGGTAAGTCAATTTTGTTGATGACAGGAATGATTTTTAAGCCAAGATTAGTTGCTTTTTCAAAGTTAGCCAAGGTTTGAGCTTGAACACCTTGAGTAGCGTCAATTAACAATAACGCTCCTTCACAAGCAGCCAAAGAACGACTGACTTCATAACCGAAATCAACATGACCTGGTGTATCAATTAAATTGAGTTGGTAATTTTGCCCATTTAATTCATAGTCCATGCGAACTGGAGCTAGTTTAATGGTGACGCCTTTTTCTTGCTCAATGGGGTTGGAGTCCATGACTCTTTGTCTAGTTTCATTGGCTGAAATAGTATGAGTTGCTTTCAAAAAGGCATCAGTCAAAGTAGTTTTACCATGATCGATATGAGCAATGATTGAAAAATTTCTGATGTGAGCAAGCTGATTTACCATTTTTTACCATTAACTAATAAATTGATATATCAAAATATTATCAACTTATTGATAAAATAAATTTTACACAATTAAACTGAGCTAAAGTTTATTTTTTAGCTGTTTTTTTTGTGGTTTTTTTCTTAGCAGGGGAAGCTTTTTTAGCTGTTTTTTCTAATTTAGCTGGTTTAACTAATTTAGAAAGTTGAGCTTTCAAACGAGCTGCTTTATTGCCGTGCATAGTATTCTTTTTGACGGCTTTATCGATAGCTGAAAAAGCACCAGCTAGGAGTTCCATAGTTGGGGTCTTTTTCACTTTATCAACAGCATTCTTTGTTTTTGATTTAGTAACTCTGTTTTGAGTGGTTTTTTTCTTACTCACTCTTAAAGCTTTTTTTGCATTAGATAAGATTGGCATAGATCGAGAATTATACAGTGTATATCTAGATTTATCAATGGATGTTTCTCAAGAAGTATTTTGAGTGAATTCTGTTGTTATTTTATTGAGTTTTAATAAGAAAGATAATAATAGGACCCTTTTATTTAAGGAGAGAAACTTTATAATCAAGGTTAGTATGTTTTTAAGGTTGTCAAAGTTTTTTAGTCAAAATACTAAGTGGTTGGAAAAACAACAAACCTCGATTTTATCGGCTGCTTTTATCATTACCTTGGCTAATATTGCTTCATCGCTGGCTGGGTTGGTTAGAGAAAGACTGCTGATTTCTTCATTTTTTGATTCGGCAGTTTCCCAACAAGCTTATGAAGCTTTCCAAATTGCTTTCCAAATTCCAGATATGCTGTTTCAGTTAATTGTTTTAGGTGCCGTCTCGGCTTCTTTTATTCCTCTTTTTACTGATCTTAGAAAACAAAATGAGCAGAAAGCTTTTAACTTTACTTCATCGGTGATGAATTTACTGGTTTTGATTTTTTTGGTGGTGGCAATAGTGGTGGGATTTTTTGCTGACCCTTTGACTAGATGGAGGACTGGGACTGAGTTTACTAGTCACCAGGTAGAAATTGCAGTTAACTTGACTAGACTAATGTTATTTAGTCAATTATTTTTTGCTATTTCAAACTTTTTAACTGGTATGTTGCAGTCCTATCAACGTTTTATCGTGGCGGCAGTTGCTCCAGTTTTTTATAACTTTGGCATTATTCTGGGAGTGTTCTTATTTAAAAACATGTTTGGTATTTACTCAGCTGGTTTGGGGGTGATTATTGGCGCCTTTTTACACATGTTGGTCCAGTTGCCATCAGTCAAAAACCTGGGTTTTAAACACAGCCTAAGAATTGATCTCAAAGATTGGTCGGTGCGTCGATTATTTAGATTAATGCCGCCAAGAGTGATGGCTTTGGGTATTTCTGAGCTACAGAATTTGGGTTTAGGTTTTTTTGCGACGACAATTGGCAGCTTAAGTTTTGTGGTGATTCGATTGGGCTTGAGGTTAATGACAATTCCAATTCGATTATTCGGTGTGCCGATTAGTCAGGCTTCTTTGCCATTTTTTTCTCAGGAAACTGAGGAAGAAGAGCGCAAGCGTTTTTCTTCTTTGGTCATTCAATCACTTCACCAAATTTCTTTTTTTGCATTGCCAGCTTCTGTTTTACTCTTGATTCTTCGTATCCCAATTGTGCGTTTGGTCTTTGGTGCAGATAATTTTCCTTGGAAAACTACTGTTTTGACTGGTAAAGTGGTGGCAATTTTAGCTTTATCTGTAGCGGCTCAAGCAATGGTGCAGTTATTGGTAAGAGCTTTTTATGCCTTAAAAAACACCAAAACTCCTTTTTTTATAACTTCGGTTACAGTGTTAGTTTACTTTATCATTAGTTTGGTTTTTGTTTATGCCACTGATTTGGGAGTTTTAGGTTTGGCTTGGGCAACCACGATCAGCGCTTACTTGGAGTTGATTCTGTTTATTGTTTTTTTACAACCCAGAGCCAAGTGTTTTACTGGTTCAGATTTTTGGTTGCCGCAAATTAAAATGATTGTGTCAAGTTTTTTGATGGCAGTTTTTCTATATTTGCCTTTTAGAATTTTGGATGAAGTTGTTTTTGATACCTCAAGAACTCTAGAACTAATTGCTTTAACTTTTTCAACTGGGACGATTGGGATGCTAGTTTATATTTATTTCTCTTATTTATTTGATGTTAAAGAATTGAAGTACTTTTCAAGGGTTTTTTCGATTGTTAATAAGTGGAAAGATTTATTGGCTAATACTAAAGAAATTTTGGTTGATACTAAAGTTGAAAGCAATGAAGTTTAACTGGATAGCTTCTTTTTTTTCTTGTTACCTAGCTATAAACAGCTTACAATGTAGATAAGACCTGCCTCTATGCCAGAAACTAAAGTAGCAACTATTGATATTAATTTGGTGCCTAAAGATCCATTTTTTGAGACTTTATTGGGGCGAAGTTTGAAGTGGGCTCTTTCTGCTGGGCGTTATATTGTGATGTTTACCGAGTTGATTGTGGTTTTAAGTTTTGTAACCAGATTCTATCTTGATCGGCAAATTACTGATTTAAACCGAAGCCTTTTTCAAAAAGAATCAGTAATTAGATCTTATGGGGATTTCGAAGATGAAATTAGAGGGATTCAGGAAAGGTTGTCTCAGTACGATCAAATTGAACAAGAAGACAATATTGCTGATACTTTTCCTTTGTTGGCTGAGGTGATTCCTAGTGGGATTAAGCTTGATGAATTGGTGATTTATCCAGACAGGGTAGCTTTGAAAGGTACGGTTTTGTCTCAAAAATCATTGAATATTTTGATTAATAATTTACAGATTTCACCTGATTTTAGTAACGTAGTAGTCAGTACAATTGAGTCTGAAGGTTTGAGTAATTCTGGTTTTTTATTTCAGTTAACGGCTCAAACTCAGGATACAACTAAAGCTACACCTAAAACGCCAACTCAAGTGCCAGCTAAGACTAATAATTAATTTTGGGAAAAAATGGTACAAAGCGAAACAAGAAAAGACCAAGTTAACAAGCTGTTAGATAGTTTTTATCACAACCCAATTGCAGTTGTTTCTTTTGAGTTATTTTTATCTATTAGTGTGGTGATTTTCTTTGCTGTGTTTGCGATTAGGCCAACCTTGTTAACAATGGCTGACTTGGTTAAAGAGATTGAAGATAAAAGAAAGCTAGATACTCAGTTAGCTCAAAAAGTTGCCGCTTTGGGAACAGCTCAAGCTCAATACTTAGCCGTTAGCAATCGAATTTTTGTTTTAGAAGAAGCTTTACCCAATGGGGGCGATGTTGTGAATACCTTAAAAATTATTGAGCGGGTGGCGAGTGACCAAGATTTAGTTATTAATAACATGACTTTATTGGAAATACCTGAAAATCCAGATCCAACTAAAACAATTGCTGAACTAGAAAGAAAGGCTATGCCAATTCAACTGACTGTAATTGGTCCATATAGTGCGATTAGAAGTTTTGTGGAGGGTCTAAGAAACTCCAGAAGAACTTTTATTATTGAAAGAATTACTTTTTCCACTGAAGATAATCGTGGCCAGAAATCACTGGAAGCAACCATGTTGATTTCAGCGCCTTATTTTGGAGAAAAATAATGACTCAAAACGGTTTATTACAAGATCAGCTTAAGGGTTTAAAAAAACGAAAAGAGATTTTGGTAATTTTGATTTTTCTTTTTGTTATTGTGATTTTTTGGATTGGATTAAGTTTGTTTAGTTCTCAAGAAAAACTGGGTATTACTCCAGAACAAAAGAAAATGTCTCAGCCATTAACCCCAAATCTTAATGTTGCCACATTAGAGAAGTTGGAACAAAAAAAGAAATACTCAGAGTTTGAGTTAAAAAACTTTCCAGTTTACTCACTTTTCCAAAATGGTGGGGTGTTAGAAGTGGTTGATGTTAGTCAAGGTTTACCAGAGGATTTAAAGGAAGTTGAGTTGTCAGACCCTGAGAATGAAGCGACTAGTTCTAGTTTTTAAACAGCCAAATGATTTAGCTTTGTGACCAAAATAAAATCAACTTATTTATCCAGGCTTAATATTGAATTAGTTTCATGTTTTTTTCGCCTTGTAGTTTTGTATTAATTTCTCTAGAGTATTAGAAGGAGTCTTTTGACTTCGCTGTTCTATATGCAACAACCTGCCGCTAAACAACGAGTACCACTTTCAAAAAGACAAATTCCAACCCTGTTGGGCTTGGGTATTTTAATTATCTCTTTGGTTGCTGGTTTAATGATGTTTGGTGAAGGCACTGGTGTTTTTGCTCCTAGAGCTACTCCACAAACTACCCCTAAAAATGTCAAAGTTACTAATTTGACTGATAAATCATTTACGGTTGTTTTCTATACAGATGAAAGTACTAATGGTTTTGTTAAATTTGGTACTGATGAAAAATCATTAAAATCTCAGGCTACTGATGATCGAGACCAACTTTCTGGAACGGTTGGTAACTATAGATTACATCATATTACTGTTAGAGGTTTGACCCCAAATACTAGTTACAAGTATGTTCTAGGAACTGCTTCAAACTCAAATTTTGACAATGAGGGTGTGCCTTTTACCATCAAAACTTTACCTGCTACTACTGCTGTGCCACCAACTAACAAGACTATTTATGGTACTGTTTCAACTACTGCCGGTGGTCCAGCAGAAGGTAGTTTAGTTTTTGTTTCGGCTGACGGTGTAGGTGAGATGTCAGCTTTGGTTAAGTCGTCTGCTAGTTGGGCGTTGGCTTTATCAAATGCTAGAAAAATTGATGGCACAGGTTATGCTGAGCTAGCTGATACCGCTAATATTAAACTAACAGTTCAAGGTGTTGAACCAACTCAAGTTTCAAGCTTTAGTTTGCCTATTTCCGCTGCCCAACCAGTGCCAGATGTTACTTTGGGACAAGTTCCACAAATTACGGTAAGTGAGACCTTAAATGAAGTTGCTGAGGGTGCTGAAGAGGCGGTTTTGGATACTGATGCTACTGCGTTGAACTTGCCAGCAAATGCTGGTGGTTTAGAGTCACTAACTGAAGTAATGGACTTTGTTGATCAAGCAGAGCCAACTGAGGTAACTAAGAGTAGTAATACTGCTAGCGCTGAGGAAATTTTGGATGTGGTTGCTGAAGAAGTTTTGGACTTAACTCAAACGGCAACAACTGACAAACCAGTGTTGGTTTCTCAACCAATTATTAAGGGTAAAGCTGCCCCTAATGTTGAAGTATCGATCGAGGTTCATTCAAACTCAGAAATTATGAAAACAGTGACTGCTGATAGTGCTGGTGACTTTGTTTTGAATATTATTGAGCTCCAAAAGATTTTAGAACCAGGAGATCATACGGTTACTTATAGTTATACTGATCCAGGGACTGGTCAACTGGTAACCAAGACTCAATCATTTATTGTTCAAGCAACCGATACTTTTGCTGAGAACACCTCTCCGTTTGGTTCTGGTAATCCATTTCCAATTGAAACCCCAACAATTGCGCCAACTGTACCAGTTGCTTCGGCTACCACTGAGCCATCTACCAGATCAGCAATTGTTTCAACTGACAGTGGTGCTTATAAATCAGGTACTGTGGGTAACACCATTGCTTTATTGGTTGGTGGTTTATTCTTAATGTTTACTGGTTTGTGGAGTTGGTGGTTGGCTCAAGAAGTAGAAGCCGCTGAATAACTTCCCAAAGTTCTCGATTATCACCTTCATAGCCTAATGACCAAATGGCAATACCACCCAAGTTTAGTTGGTTTACATAGTCAAGTTTATAACTAAGTGAGGCCTCATTTTCATAGTAAACAGTGTAGTATTTTTCGTCTTCAATATAAGTTAGGTATGGTTCTAAAGCTTTGTTATCCCAGTGTTCAACTAGCTGAAGTTCTGCTTTTCTAGCTAAGAGTTCTTTAACCCTTTTATAGCTTGCGGTAGCACCAGTTTCTGGCATGGTAAAGGCTTGTGGCTCTAGACTGGTTGTTTGCCATTCATAACCATAAAAAGGAATGCCTAAAAGGATCTTATGAGTAGGGACTTTTTTAGCAAACTCAACTAGGTAAGTATGGATGCTTTCTTGGAAGAGTTGGTTATCGTTAAAAAGAGGTGCCACTGGCCCAGCTTGAGCTGAAGAACTTTGTGTAAAGTCGTAAGCCATGACGACAATGTAGTCAACATGAGCCTGGAGTTGATCGATATCCCAAAGCATCTTTTTTTTGGCAGCTGCGGCATAAGTGTCAATACTTAGCTCAATTTTGTTTTTATATCTATTAGTTAAATGTTGTTTTAAATTAATTACTAGCTGGGTATATTTATCCCTAAGTTCCTGACTGGCTTCTCCGGTGTACTCAAGATCTAGGTTTACTCCAGAGAATGGATAGGCTAGTAGTAGCGAGTCTAGTTCTTGGAAGAATTGATTCTGAGCTGCAGTTGAGCTCAAAAACTGTTCTATTTTTTTATTTTCAAAAAGTGATAACACAATATTGATTTTTTTGTTTTCAGCAAAAAGTGAGTTTTGAATGGTGGCAAACTTTTCTGACTGAAGTTGGTAAAAACCAGGATCTAGGTTTGAATCTTCGGTTGTTTTGAGTGTGCCATCTTCATTAATAGTTAGTGAGAAGTACGCTAGATCAGTTAGTTCTGGTTGAATAGTAACATCAGCTAAGTTCCAATAGGGTAAAAATCCTAAGATTTTTTTAGTGGTGGTTTGTTTGGTGAGTTTGTTGTCAGTTGAAAAGGGTGAAAACAACGGCAAATCAGCAAATAATAATACCAGTAATAATACTAAGAAACTAATCAGCAATAAAATATTGATAATTTTTTTCACGGCTTTACAGAGTATATCAGATTATAACAGTTTATCTGGGCTCAACGTAATGTTTTTCGTAGATAATTTTGCCTTCTGCATCAGTAGCTCGATTACAGTCAGCACAGTAAAGCTCTGTTACTGGATCTTGGTAAAGGGTGTGTCTTTCTAAGATTAAACCCTCAGCTTGTTCGCCATACTCAGGTGGAAGGCCAGTTTCTGGCTTGATCCAGACTTCTTTTTCAGTTTTAGTAGCAATAGCTGGTTGGCCTTCTTTCCAATAGTAGTCCTCACCCACTATGGCACAAGCATCTTCGTTTAGTTCTGGTGGAAAGCCGGATGCACAAACTGGTCCTTTGAGTACACTTTCTGGTTTTTCTTGCCAAAGAGGTTCTTGGTTTCTGAGGACATAGCTCATGATGTCATTAAAAATTGGGGCAGCCCCAGTAACACCAGAGGCAACATAACTCATTGAGGTATTGTCATTGTTTCCTACCCAAGTAATGGTTAAAAAGGCAGGGGTAAAACCAATAGTCCAATTGTCTTTTAAATCATTAGTGGTACCAGTTTTAGCACTGACAATTTGGTTTTTGATTACGAGTTGTGAATTGCTACCAAAGGCTAAGGTTCTGGCACTATTGTCTTGCATAATGTGACTAGCTAAGTAGGCTGGAGCAGCATCCATCACTCTTTCTAGATCATCTATTTTGGTTGAGTATTCATCGCTTTGTAATTCTTTTAAATTAGCTAATGTTTTATCAATGTTGTACTCTTTGATTAATTCGCCTTTATAGTTTTCTATTTTTAAAATTGGATTAAGTGGAACTTTAATTCCCAGATTAGCCAGTGAGCCAAAAGCTTGAGCCATATCTAGCATTCTGACTTCACCACCACCAAGGGCAATTGATGGGCCATAGTGGCTAGGATCATCCCAACCGGTGATGCCCATTTTTTCTGCTTGGTTGATAAAAGTTGGAATGTCGATAGTACTAACTGCTTTGACTGCTGGGATATTCAAAGAATTACCTAAAGACTGTCTAACTGAAATTGGTCCCTTGAAGTCTCCAGTATAGTTTTTGGGACAGTAGTCAGCTTGACCTGGTTGTTTGAAACAAGTCGGGATATCTAAAAGAATTGTCCCTGGACTGAGTTTTTTTTCTTGAAAAGTAGTGGCGTAAACTAATGGTTTGATCGATGAACCAGGTTGTCGACGGGCAATGGTGACATTTACTTGGCCATCATTTTCAGTATCAAAGTAATTTTTTGAACCAATCATTGCCAAGATTTCACCAGTGTTTGGTTTAGTGACTACGGCTGCTCCATTTGAGACTTTGAGCCTTTCTAAAGTTTCTAGCTCAGCAGATAAAGATGCTTGAGCAGCTTCTTGTAGATCCAAATCCAGAGTAGTAGTAACTCTCAAACCACCTTTTTCCACGGTTTCTTCGCCATACTCGGCATAGAGTTGATCTCTAACATAAAATACAAAGTGAGGGGCTTTAATATCTGTTTTTTTCAAAGCAAATTGCAAAGTTTCTGCTTTGGCTGCTTCAGCTTCTAATGCAGTAATAAACTTTTCTTCGACCATTCTTCTCAAGACTTCAGCTTGTCTAGCTTTGGCTCTTTCTGGATCAGAACCAAAGGGTGAGTAGAGACTAGGTGCCTGAGGTAAACCAGCCAACATGGCGGCTTCTGCTAAGCTCAAATCTTTGGCACTTTTGTCAAAGTATTTTTTGGCAGCTGACTCAATGCCAACGGCTGTACCTCCATAAGAAATATAGTTGAGATACATTTCCAAAATTTCTTTTTTAGAGTAAATAACCTCAGTCATGACAGAAAGAGTGGCTTCTTTAATTTTTCTTTGAAATGATCTTTCTGGGGTTAGTAAGGCATTTTTGACTAACTGTTGAGTGATAGTTGAGCCACCTTCTAGTCTATCACCAGTTAAATTATTTTTTACTGCTCTGATAATACCCTCTAGGTCAAACCCAAAATGTTTATAAAAATTTTTATCTTCAATGGCAATTGAAGCTTGGCCAACATATTCAGGTAAATCATCGATATTAATAGGAATTCGGTTTTCATCAGCATAAATCTCATAAAGAAGTTGGCCATGACGGTCAAAAATCTGGGTGCTGACAGCAAAGTTTTCTTGTGAAGTGAGGTTTTTGGGAGATGGTAAGTCTTTGACAAAATAAGCAAAAACAGCCAAGAGAACAGTCACTAGACCGATGAGTGCATATTTAGTAATTGGATCACTAACTATTTTTTTGAAGAACTCAAGTCTAGTTTTTGTTTTGTTATGATGTTTAGTTTTAGAAGAGATTTTATTTGAACCAAGCAAGGCCTTTGCCGCGACTTCTCTAATGGCTGATTTTTTAGTTTTCTTTTTTTTCATAAATAAAAAGTTATCTCTTCAAGAATAAAGTTTGATCTTGTGTTATAGTTTTTGTATCCTAAAATCTAGGACAAATTGTAATAGTGAATTATGGCTTATCTACCTATGAATTGGCAAGGTTTTCTTTCAAGTAGCTGGTATCAATATTTAGATGACGATCACCAAGCAATTGTTAGGACAGCAATAAAGTTAGCTGAAAATGAAGATTTAATTGGCCAATTAGAGGATTACTCATTTATTGTTTTTTTATTTGCTAAAGCTTATGAAGCTTTTTTAAAGACTTATTTACTCAATCTTAATTTAATTGATGAAAACCTTTATAACAGTAAAAAATTTAGAATTGGTCGAGCGTTAAATCCTGATGTGAGTGCTAATCATCGAGATGAATGGTGGTTGTATGATGATGTTTCTAGACAGTGTGGTGAGGCAGTAGCTCACTCTCTTTGGTTGGCTTGGTTAGAGGGTAGGAACAGAGTGGTTCACTCATTTCCTGGAGAAGATCCACTGTACTCTTGGGAAAAAACTAAGAAAAAAATAACAATTATTACTGAAGCAATGGCTGTTGCTGCCGGTTGTGAACAAAACTAGAAGGGAATAAATGTCATTAACAGATTTATACGCTTACAAGAATATTACTATCTCTGGTTTGCCTGGAGCTGGTTCGACCACTCTGTTGTCTCACCTCAAAGATGAACTTAAATTTGATAAGTGGACCGGTTTTAGTGGTGGTGAGTTTATGCGAGCTTATGCAGCTGAGAATAATTTGTTTGATTCAAAGCTGAAACTTCACCATTCATCGATGGCTTATGGTGAAGATTTTGATCGTAAGGTCGATATGGGGATCAGAGAAAAACTAGAAAAAGAACAACATTGGATTATTGAGTCTTGGTTGTCTGGTTTTATGGCTCAGGGGGTCAAAGGTACTCTTAAAGTTTTAATGATTTGCAGTGATGAAGCAATTAGAATTGATCGAGTAGTTAACCGAGATTCAGTGACAGTTGAAGAAGCCAAAGCCAATATGCACAAGCGTTACATCGAAAATTTACAAAAATGGTCCAATATGTATGCTAAGGAATGGCAAGAATGGGTTGTTAAAGCTGGCACAGTCAAAGCTGATGATCCAATTGATTTTTGGCGTCCAGATCTTTACGATGTAGTATTAGATACTTATTCGTTAAGTAAAGAACAATCTTTAAATAAGGTCTTGAATGCCCTCAAGAAGAACAAAGACTAAACAACCTCGAAAAAATCCGCCTATTTCTACGGTGGCATTTTTGCCGTTGTTATTTTTAAGTTTTGTTTTTTGGTTTTTATATCGAACTTTATTTGATTTTCCAGTTTGGTTTGATGAGTCAGTTGGAAAAACTGTTTTCTTTGGTCTGCCGGTGTGGTTGTATATTTTGGTCAGTGGTCAAAGAGAAATTGCTGATACTTTTGCTTCTTATAAAGTTAAAAGAGGTTTAATGATGGGGATTGCTGTGGGGGGGATGTATGGTTTTCTGGCTGCATTTTTAGCTGTTTGGCAAAAAGGGGTGGTAATGCCGGCTTTTCCTTTTTATTCAGAAGCTTTCTGGTATGAGTTTTTTTGGGCCATGGTGACTGGGTTTTGGGAGTCACTGTTTTTCTTTAGTTTTGTATTTATGGCTACTAGAGCTGCTTTTAAAAAATGGAGCTTAACCAAGCAAGTTTTATTTGTCGCTATGGTATTTTTATTTTTTCACTTACCCAACATTATTCTGAGGTTTGAGGGTATTAATGTTTTATATCAAGTGTTTCTTTTGGGTTTATTCGCGCTTGGTCAGGCTTTACTATTTTATGTTGAGGAAAATGGTTATACATTGGTAATTTCCCAGGCTTTATGGGGGATGGTGTTGTTACTTCACTTTTAGTTTTAAACCTATATAATTCCTTTTTTTATGAAGTTTGTTGTCAAATCAGTACCTAGTGTATTATTTCTCTTTGTAGGCTTATTAATTGTTTTATTGTCATTTATATCTGCTAATACAGTCTTTTCTCAGGGCAAATCTCTTCAGTTGACTCAAAAAAAAATGTATTTAGCTCAAGAAGTTTTGCCAGATCATATCTTGTATCCAGTTTTTATGGCTTTTGATCGAGTTAAGTTAGCCTTGACTAAACCAGAGGATCGGGCGTTGGTTAATTTGGATTATAGTTGGCAACGGCTCATTGCAACTGAAGAGTTATTAAAAAAGGGTTATCAAGGTTTATCTTTTTCTACTCTTACTAAAGCTTGTAAGTACCAAAATTCAGGTTTAATTGAAGCAGTGAACTTGGACAACGAAGCAAAAGAAAAAGTTATTTTTCAGGCTAATCAATTCAAAACTAAAGTGAATGATTTTAGAGCTAGTTTTTCTGATGAGCAACAGCGTGAGTTAGAACAATTAATTCAAGAACAAACTGCCATTTTGGCTAATTTAAAATAGTTGATCTTTTCTGATATTTTTTTATCTATTGACTGAGTTCCGTTCGGTGTGAGATTCTTTATACCCTGTAAAAAACCTGCACAACTAGTTGTGAAGTTTTTTAAATACAACCACAATATATTGTGGTTGGGGAGAATAAGAATGTTGTGTCCTTTTTGCAAAACCAGCGATTTAGCAGTGATCGATTCCAGAGATGCTGAAGGTGGTGAGGCCACTCGTAGACGACGTGAATGTGAAAGCTGTAAAAGGCGATTTACCACATATGAACGAGCTGAAGGCATTGATCTTAAAGTGATCAAAAAAAATGGGACTAAAGAGTTTTTTAGTCGAGAAAAGATTAAGCGAGGCTTGATTAAAGCTACCTGGAAAAGACCAGTCTCAGTTGCTGAAATTGATGCCTTGATTAGTGAAGTTGAGTCTAAGATTAGAGATAAACATGTGACTGAGATCAAAAGTTGGGAGATTGGTAATTTGGTGATTAACCGGTTAAAAAAACTTGATCCTTTAGCTTACTTGCTTTTCGCAACTGTTTACCGAGATTTTGATAGTCTCCATGACTTTAAAGAAGAACTTAATAAATTGGAAAAATAAATATTAATAGAAAGTGAATGATGCCCCAAAAATCAGGAACAGAATTACCAAAAAGAAAAATGAAATTTACCGAGCGAAGACTGGCTAAGGGCTTGGGTGAAGCTGTGGCTAAAAGAACAATTTTGCGTACTGATGAAAAAGGCAACCTCGAAACCTGGGGCCAAGTAGCTGAGCGGGTGGCTTTGGGTAATTCTTTGTTATCTAAAGATAAAAAACATCAACAAGAAGAATATGAGTTATTGAGAAAGCATATTGCTAACGCTTCATTATTAATGAGTGGTCGACACCTTCAACATGGTGATGAGACTCAACCAAGTAGAAACATGGAAGTCTTTACTAACTGTAGCACTGCTTCTAGTTCTTTTTTGTTGTTTTACCTGTTATTAAATGGTTCTGGAGTGGGTCGTGCTTATGATGATGACTTGATGGTAATTGATTGGGATTATATGCCGATCATTCGTTGTGTTCTGGATGAAAATCACCCGGATTTTATTTGGGGCGAGGATGAGAGCGTTCGTGATGCTAAACATAAATATGGTAAATATGTATGGTTTGAAGTGCCAGATACTCGTGAAGGTTGGGCTCAAGCCATTGAAAAAATTGAAACGATGGCTTTTGAACGAAAGTATAAGGACGATTTGTTAGTTATTGATTTTTCCAAAGTTAGACCTAAAGGTGCCAAGATCAAAGGGATGCAAAATCGGCCAGCTTCTGGTCCTAGACCTTTGATGAAGGCAATTCAAAAGGTTGCGACAGTGAAAAATTCTGGTATGGAACCATGGCGACAAACAATTTTTGTTGATCACTATTTATCTGAATGTGTTTTAGTTGGTGGAGCTAGAAGAGCTGCTAGGATTGCGGTTAAGACTTGGACTGATGCTGGTATCTTTGATTTTATCTCGATCAAAAAAGGTGGTTTTTTATGGTCAGCTAATAATAGTGTGGCTGTTGATGACAAGTTTTGGAAACAAAAAACTAAGCATTCAAAGAGAGTTTTAGAAGCTATTTTGAAGGCAGCTTACTATGATAAAACTGGTGAGCCAGGTTTTGTGAACCAACACAAGTATGTCCAAAACGATAAGGGTTTTAATGGTTATGTTGATGGTAAATATGCTGATAGTAAAAAATACACGCCAACCCCTAAGGCTAAAAAACTTTTAGCTAAAGTAGCTAAAAGAGCTGGAGCTAAGTACTATACACAAATTCCAAATCCTTGTGGCGAAATTACGCTCAATATGTTGGGTGGTTACTGTGTTATAGCTGATGTGGTACCTTACCATGCCCCTGACGTAGATGCCGCTGAAGAAGCTTTTAGAGTAGCTACCAGAGCTTTAATTAGAACCAATACCATGGATTCTCTCTACACTAGAGAAGTGAAGAGAACCAACCGGATTGGTGTCGGAATGACAGGGATTCACGAATATGCTTGGAATGCTTTTGGGTATAGTTTTAGAGATTTAGTTGATGAGCGTAAGTCCAAAGATTTTTGGTTGACTCTGGCTAGATTCAAACGAGCAGTTGTTGAAGAGGCGGAAACCTACTCCAAAAAACTTGGAGTAAGTGTGCCTCATACCAATACCACGATTAAGCCAGCTGGAACCACTTCTAAACTCTTTGGTTTGTCTGAAGGGGCCCACCTACCAGCCATGCGTGAATATATCCGTTGGGTGCAGTTTAGAGAAGATGATCCTCTAGTTAAAAAATATCAAAAAATGGGTTATCCAATCAAAGAGCTTAAGAGCTATCCAGGTACCACAGTAGTTGGTTTTCCAACTCAACCAGAAATCTGTAAGCTTGGCATGAATGGTCAATTAGTCACTGCTGCTGAGGCAACTCCAGAAGAGCAGTACAAGTGGCTAATGTTGATTGAAAAGTATTGGATTAGAGGTGTTGATGAAAATGGTAAGCCACTAGAACCAAATACTGGCAATCAAGTTTCTTACACTTTGAAATATGACCCTGAAAAGGTGAGTTACAAGAAATTTAAAGCCATGGTAACCAAGTATCAACCATTAATTCGCACTTGTAGTGTGATGCCAAAGATTGATGCGACGGCTTATGAGTACCAACCTGAAGAAGCGATCAACATTAATGAATTCATGAAAGTAATTCGTGAGATTAGTGATGAAGATGGTTTACTGGAAGACATTAGCTTGGATCATCTCAAATGTGAGAGTGGCGCTTGCCCAATCTAAGTCTTAGTTTTGCAAAAAAATGAATTTGGAATCTCCTCACCATTAGTGGGGAGATTTTTTTAAGTAAAGTTAGCTAAGTTATTTTGGTATATGATTTTAATATTATTTTTTTAGACTTAGCTATGGTTTCGGCCATTCTTGGTTTAGTGGTTATTCATAATTAATTGTTTTTTTATTGGCTAAGTTTAAATTTTTAATATTTTGCTGGTGGTAAGAAAAAAATAATTCTTGATTTTAAACTCTTGTTTTGTCACTAGTTCACTTTTATAATCGCGCCTAGCATGGCTTTGCAGAAACGAGGACGACCACGAAAATCATTTTTTTATCACTTCAAAAAAAATCTTGCTATTGCCATTAAAAAATCAAAAAAAACTTGGAATAAATACTTAGACGACTCATACTCCAGAGGTTACAAAGTTTTAAGTAAACTTGGTTTTTATCGTCAAAAAGGTCGACCGAGAAAAACCGCTAAGTTAGTTCAAAACTATTCTCTAAGAAAAAAATTTTTTTACAAAAAAATTAATACTATTTTTAATATTTATTTACAAAAATATTTATTTATTAAAAAAAAGCTATTAATTATTTTTGGGCTAAAAAATAAAAAAGGTCGACCAAAGAAAAAGAAAATAGTTTTTGGTCGATCACAAATTTTTTGGAATAATTTTTTTGCTTTATTTTTTACAGTTTTTATTGTCAGTAGTTCGTGGTTGAGTTATGAATATGTATTTAAAGATTTACCGACAGTTTTAGATTTGGTCCAAAAAAAACCACTCCAAACTACTAGAATTTTGGATCGAAATGGTAAAGTTTTATTTAGAATTTATGAAGATGAAAACAGAACTTTAGTGCCTTTGTCAGCAGTTTCACCTCACTTAATTAATGCCACCATTGCTATTGAGGACAAAGATTTTTATAACCATCATGGTTTTTCTTTAACTGGGATTACTAGAGCTCTAGTGGCAAACTCAAAAGAAGAAACAATTAAGCAAGGTGGTTCAACTATTACCCAGCAACTAGTGAAGAATCGGCTACTAACTCCAGAAAGAACTGTGCAAAGAAAAATTAGAGAGTTAGTTTTATCAGTTTTAGCTGAAGGTGTTTACACTAAAGATGAAATTTTGGAAATGTATCTAAATCAGGTGCCTTATGGAGGATCAACTTATGGGGTTGAAGAAGCAGCTTGGCGTTACTTTAATAAATCAGCTCGTGATTTGAATTTGGCTGAAGCTGCTTTACTGGCAGGCTTACCACAGTCACCATCGATTTACTCACCTTATGGAGCTAACCCAGAGCTAGCTTTTTCAAGACAAGAAGAAGTTTTACGTCGAATGTTGGAAGATGGGTATATCTCTGAACAACAACTTTATGAAGCCAAACAAACTGAGATTGTTTTTGTTGAGGATAAAATCGAGATTGAGGCCCCTCATTTTGTGATGTATGTCAAAAAGCTTTTAGCTGAAAAATATGGAGAAGATGTATTACTAACGGCTGGTTTTGAAGTGAGAACCACTTTGGATCTAGATTTGCAAAAACAAGTTGAGGAGATTCTAGCTAATGAGTTATTTAGATTGGCGCCATTAAAAGTTGGTAATGGGGCAGTGTTAGTCACTGAGCCAGAGACAGGTGAGATTCTAGCAATGGTTGGTTCCAAGGATTATTTTGATTTTGCTCATGATGGTCAGGTTAATGTGGTTTTAAGACCACGGCAACCTGGTTCTTCAATTAAACCACTTACTTATGCTATTGCCCTAGAAAATGGTAAAACACCCTCCTCAATCATTGATGATTCTCCAGTAGTTTATCAAACTGTTGGTAGTCCTCCTTATGCTCCCCAAAACTATGATGGTAAGTTTCATGGCCGGGTAACTCTGAGAGAGTCACTTGCCTCTTCATATAATATTCCAGCAGTCAAGACTTTAGCTGAGATTGGAGTAAATAATTTCATTGATAAGGCAGAGGAAGCTGGGATTACAACTTGGAAAGATAGAGCTAGATTTGGTTTATCACTGACTTTGGGTGGTGGTGAAGTCACAATGTTTGATCTTTCCCAACTTTATGGTTCATTTGCCAATGAGGGTCAGTTGGTAAAACTCAATCCAATTTTAGAGATTCACACTAATGATGGTAAAACTTGGTACGAGAATGAGTGTGTTTTTGACCAAACTAAATGTTTTCCTAAACAGGTTTTTAAGCCGGAAACGTCATACTTAATTAGTAATATTTTGTCAGACAACAAAGCGAGAACTCCGGCCTTTGGCCCTTACTCAGTGTTAAATATTCCTGATCAACAAGTAGCTGTTAAAACGGGGACGACCAATAGTTTACGAGACAACTGGACTGTGGGTTATACTTCTAACCGATTAGTGGCTGTCTGGGTGGGTAACAATGACAATACCCCAATGAGCCATGTCGCTTCTGGTATTACTGGTGCTTCACCGATTTGGAATAAAGTGATTAGGTTATTATTGGATGATGAGAATCCACACCAATTTGTTGTTCCTGATGGCTTAGTCGAAGTAAGTATTTGTAAAACTACTGGCACTTTACCTTGTGCTCAATGCCCGGTGGTAACCAAAGAGATTTTTGTAGCTGGTCAGCAGCCCAAGTTTGCTTGTAATGAAAGTTCTTTTATCAAAAAAGACCAAAGCTCAGAAGAACGGGATAAACTGGGCAGTGGAACAATGACTACTAATTAGTTTCTAAATAAATAAATAAGGTAAGAAAGTAAAATGGTAATGACCAATAGAATTGGTGCTACCAGTTTTTCCTGAGCTGAAACCTCTTCTTTAGTTTTATTAGTTTCTCTTTCTTTTTGTTTCTTGAGAATTTTCTCTTCAGTTTTGACTGTTTCCTCTTGAATGTTACCAATCGTTTCTAAGTTTTTTTTCATTTTTTTGCTCTGAGTTGGTTTACTTTTTCAACTATTTGTTCAACTACTTTTTCGATAGAAAGTTTTGAAGAATCAATTTCCCAAGCTTCAGGGATTTTTTTAAGTGGATCAGTAGCTCTATTCATGTCTCTTTCATCTCTTTGTTCAATGTCACTAATTACTTGATCCAAAGTGGTATCGATGCCTTTTTGTTGCAGTTGGAGCAACCTTCTTTCGGCTCTTTCTTTGGTTTTGGCAGTGAGGTAGATTTTTAGATCTGCATCAGGTAAAACTCGATGAGTGATATCTCTACCTTCCATGATGACATTTTGGCCATGGGCAATGATTTGCTGTTTTTCCACTAAGACTTTTCTAACTTCTGGTAGAACGGCTACTTTTGAAGCACCTTGGCTGATTTCTTCAGTTCGAATTTTCCAAGAAACATCATCGCCATCCAAAAACACAGTAGTCAATCTACCATCTTTTTCTTGGGCGTTGGGATTACGCATCTCCATCTTGGATTTTTTGATCAGGTCAACAATCTTGGCTTCATCAGAGTAGGGAATGTTGTTGGTAAAAGCCAGATAAGCAGTCATGCGATACATCGCTCCAGTATCAACATATAAAAAGTTTAATCTTTGTGAAACCAGTCTAGAAACAGTACCTTTACCCGCTGCGACTGGTCCATCGATCGCAATATGAAAAAAATGTTTAGCCATTTTTTATCTTTCTAGCTAAAAAAAGAAGGGGTAATGGGGCCCCTTCTTTTTTCTTTTTTAATCACTATTTTCTTTTCTTAGTTGTTTTTTTGCTAGTTTTTTTAGCGATTTTTTGGGTTGTTTGATCCATCCATTCATCTCTGTCTGAGGTCAATAAACCACCCAAACCAACAACGATCAAAATAATTGGCCAAAGATTCCAGAATCTAGCAGGTAAATAGCCCATATTTGAGGCTAAAAATACCAAACCCATGATGACTAAACTAACTGGCCAAAATACTTTTTTAGGCATAGCACTCCTTTTAGGTTATATTTCTCTAATTTATACCAATGAGAAAAGGCAGATAACCTGTACTATTGATAGTAAATTAAAACTTCAGTCGAGACAAGGGGACTTCGATCGCATATTGGTCGATTAGTGGTTTGTTCTCTGGAGTATCTTTAGCAAAGATAAAAATAAAGTCATCAATGTAGATGATTTTCCATAGGTTATCTCTCAATCTGTTTTTGATAAAGATTTGGGCCCATGGTGTGATATCTCGATGACCAAAAATAATAAAGTTGAAATCATATTTTTCATCAGTTTTTTGCCAGGTTAGTTCGCTACTTTGAGCTGGAATATATAAATCTTGAAAAAATGAGCTTGAGTAAGCTTCTGGTCGATTATCAACAAACACCTTATTTTCTGGGTATAAGCTAAAAACTAAGGCACTCCCCACATCGTAGTTGTTAAAAATTCTGGCTTCTGGGGGAATTTTAGCTAGAAAACTAAGTGTTTCTGGTTGTTGTTTGAGTAAGCCAAACTGAAAACCTTGGGCTTTTTTTTGAAAGTATGGATTGCTAGCAAGTGATAACCACAATAATACTAAAGGGACGGTAATCACAATAAACTTAGTCAGTTTTGGTTCTTCAAAAGTAATTTTAGTTTTGAGGTAGCTAAAGGTTTGTTGCAGGGCTAGAGCTAAAAATGGAAAAGTGAAAATCACAAAGATAGGAATATTTCTCAGGGCTGACCAACCTAGAAAAATACCGGTAACTGCTAAGGCTTTTTCAAATAAGGCAATTTCTGGAAAGATAAAAAGCAAAGTAATGACAATTCCGGCAATCAGATAAAAAAGAGGTAAGATTGGTCCTCGGTAGTAGTTTCTTAGGAACCAGAGATTTTGGTTTTCGTAAACTTTATAACCGTAGTCTTGGAAAATGGTAAATGGGCTCAGGGCTCCTTGAATAGTATTAGGATTAAAAAGTGAAGTTAAACAAAGCGTTATTAGTAGGATTATCAACTTCTTTTTATTTTTTTGGTTGAAAGTTTTATTGATAGTTAGTTCTATCAGGGTGAATAAACCAAAAACGAACAAACCAAACACAAAAGAAATATGGAGGTTAACCCAAATTAGTTGAGTTAGAACGATGATTAGAAAACTACCAAGTTTTACTTGTTTTGTTTTGTTGAGGTGATGAATAACCAGTAAATAAATTGTTAGTAAGAGAAAGCCGAAGCTTTCTGGCCTGACTTCAACCCTAGTAGCTAGAAAAACTATTGCCAGTAAGCTTAGCAAAAACCCAGTTGACCAAGAACTTTTTTTGCTCAATAAGTAAAAAAGTGCCAACAAAAAAATTAGCAAAATAATTGTGTGAAAAATATGTAAAGCTAAAAAGCCATTTACCTGATAACTTAACCAAAAAATCACTCCAGCTAACCAGTGGTGGTTAACAAAGCTTTGATCTGGCATGGTGTAGGAATAGGTGTTTTTAAATAAAATTTCCCAGTGTTGTTGTAAAATTTCTCGGCCATTAATTAGATGCCTACCAATATCAGAGTTGGTTAGGTCCAGGGGGTTTGCCAGAATAAAGGTGTAAGTAAAAGCCAGAATGATCGAGAGTAAAATAGGGAAAAACTGAAAAGTCTTTTTTTTGCTGGCCATCTAAATTAATATCTTACTGATTTTTAGTTGGATAAAATAGGAGAAAATCTCCCGAAAATTATAGTTTTAAGTGAGCTTGTTTGATTTGTTTTTGCAGTTCTCTTTTTAAAGCTCGGTTTTTCAAAACTTCTCGTTTTTCAAATTCTTGCTTGCCTCGGCCAACTCCAATAGTTAGTTTGATTTTATTGCCTGCTAAGTCTAAGGACAATGGTACTGCCGCCCAACCTTTTTTTTCGGTGTTGGCTAAAATTTTAAAGATTTGCTTTTTTTTAACCAGGAGTTTTCTAGTTCTTTTAGGATCATAGTCTGTGTTATCAGCAAATTTATAAGGTGTAATTTGGGCACCGATCAAGAATAGTTCTTGATTGAGTACTTTGACATAACTACCCACTAGGCTTCCACTTTTATTGCGCAAACTTTTGACTTCAGAGCCAGTTAAAACAATGCCAGCCTCGATTTTTTCAGCAATTTCATATTGGTGAAAGGCTTTTTTGTTACTAAGTAAATTCATAATCCTTTGGTAGTATACCAGAGGTTAGGGTAATATCTCATAGATAAGTGAGCCACTGACCACCAAAGCACCTTCTTTTTCTTCTAGGGCGACAATAGTATCACCAGCAGAAAGTGAGTCGCTACTTAGTTCTTTGACAAAAAGACCATCTTTTTGCAAGATCACGACTTTATGTTGGTCTCGGTCCAAAATGTAAAGGTAATTACTATTTTCAGTGGTAGCTAGTTTAATATTTTTACCCAGTGGACTGGGTAGTGATTGTGGTTCAAATATTTGTTTTTGTCCTTGAGTGTATTTAAGAATTCTACCAGTTTTATCGGTTAGCCATAAGTCGCCGTCAACTGAAATAGATTCTAGATTAGAAAAGTCTAGATCTTGTTTATCCAAGAGCCAGCCGATTGGCTCACTTAATTTGTCGTCTTTTAGTAGATAACGATAGATATTTCTTTTTTCTGGATTGATAATGTAAAGATATGAACCATAGGTTTGAAAAAGACTCCCATCTCGATCTGAATCTCCTTCATCTTTAAGTTTGGTGTGGGTGTTTTTCTGTTCAAGGTCAAAGAGGTGAATGCCATTACCCAACACAAAAAGGAGGTTATCACTTAGAGAAATATTTTTTGCTGGTAATTCTAATTGCTCAAAATTAATTTTGTTGGCTTGTTTATTTTCTAGGTTAAGGTAAATGCCATATTTACCTGATGCATCAAGAGCAAAAAGTTGGTTATTACTCAAACTAACCCTTTTAGCGACAAATTCTGGTTCGGCTAATCTTAAATCAAAAAATGGGTCAAGTTTTGCTTGGTTTTCTACTCCAGATATTGAGTCAGCAAAAGCTTGAATTTCTTGGTAGTATTTTTTAATTTCTTCTAAGCTATATTTTTTATCTTTGTTGGTGGAGATTAGGTCTTCCAACTCTCTCATTAATTCTTTGGCATTGTTCCTGAGTTGAATGTCGCTGGTAGTTTGGTCATTTTTAATAATTTCAAATCTAGCGTCAATCTCTGCCAAGATTGGCGTGATTGGTTCAAGTTCTTGCTTGATAGTTTGTTGTTTCCAAAAAATTACTCCAACAAAAATAGTGATTAGTAAAAAGGCTACTTTGAGAAAAATCTGAGGTGTTTTGGTCTGCTCTGACTCGATTTTTTCAGCAAAAACAGTTGGTTTTTGCCAAACTTTTTTTGGTAAATTCTGGGCTAAAGAGCGAACTCGATTCAAATTAATTTTGGTTAATTTATTTTTAAGTAAAGACCATTTTTTAGCTATGATTTCTTGATTAGTTTTTTTATTGGCTGGTGGTTGTTGAGGTCCAGGTTCTAAAGTTGGTTTTTCTTCTAGAAAACCAATCGCAATCAATGATGACTGAGTTTTTTCCTGAAGTTCAGCCACTAAATCTGTCGCCAAAGTTTCAATGTTGTTTGAGATTAGTTTTTCTTTAAAATTAGTAAAGTTGTTTTTAGCATCTTGAGTAGTTAGACTAAATAAGTCATTTTTTTGGAGATTACCTTCAATTATTTTTAGTTCACTATCAGATTGAAGAATCTCTCCAACTTTGCTGTTTCTTTTTAGAAAGACTGAACCACTATGGGTGGCAGCAATGACTTTATTATTATCAGCAAAAACTAAACAAGCTAGCTGAATTTTACATAACTCAGTTCTAGCGACCTGAAGGAGATCAAGAATGAGATTGTGGAGTTGGGCGCTATCGCTAATATCCTTGCTTAAGAGTAACTCACTCAAATTTCTACCTACTGAATTAGCATGTTGACCTTGAACAGCCAGCACACAAAACAAAGAGCCAGAAGGATGAGAAATCACTTGAGCCCAACCATCCACTTGAGGCAGGCCGGTAATGGGTGTCAGCTGAAATTTTGACACATTTCCCATTATAACCACATTTTTTGAATATGTCTTGAGTATATTTTTCTATATAAAAATATATTAATTTTTTCACAGTTCACTAATATCCCAGTGAGGTTTGCGATCTAGTTTTTGAGGTTGAGTTTTTTGATTGATTACTTGATAGTAACCAGTCACACCAATCATCGCTCCATTATCACCACATAACCTTTTGGTATAGGGAGTTCTAAATTTAAGTTTAAATTCTTGAGCGACTTTTCTCAGTTCAGCTTTAAGTTGCGTATTGGCAGCGACTCCACCACCCAGCCAAAGTTCTTTAACTTCTAGCTGAGCCAAAAGCTTCCGAAGTTTATAAGTAATGTGTCGAAAGACGCCGTATTGAAGTCCAGCACAAAAATTAATAATAGTTTGTTTATCTAGCTGATTGTTTTGGTCTAGTTTTTCGATCATTTTTCTGGAATGAGTTTTCATGCCAGAAAAACTCATGTTGAAATCATTACTAGTGGTCATTGGTAATGGGAAATCAAAGGCTTTTGGGTCGCCTTTTTTGGCAAATAGTTCGACAGTTGGTCCGGCGGGGTAGCCAAGACCTAATATTCGACCGACTTTGTCTAAGCACTCACCAGCGGCGTCATCTAAAGTTGTACCAAGTTTTTTGTATTCACCAATCTTTTTAACTAGGACGAATTCAGTATGTCCACCAGAAACAACTACTGATAAAGCAGGCAACTGTGGTTGAATTGAAGAGAATGCTTTTTTAGTTGGTTTAGCTTGAGCCAGCACAGACAAAATATGGCCTTCAATATGGTTAACTGCTAAAACTGGTTTATGGTATTTTTTACCAAGTTCAATTACCTTTTCGATACCGATCTCCAAAGCTGGTGCTAAACCAGGACCTTGGGTAACAGCCAGGTAATCAATTTGTTCAATTTTAAGTTGAGCTTTTTTTAGCGCGGCTGTGATAGTTGGTTCAATATTTTCCTGATGAGCTTGTTTAGCTACTGTTGGAAAAACGCCACCATATTGTTGATGAAGATTAATTTGTGAGGCAACGACATTGCTCAAGATTTTTTGACCTTGGTTAACCGCCACAGAGGTCTCATCACAAGAAGTATCAATCGCTAAAATATAAGGATTTTTCATTGTTCTGACACCTTAATTTCTCTAGCTGAAAGGTCGTCTTCAACTTCACTGATCGAGATCTCTAAATCAATCGGTAAATCTGTCGGCCAGTAGTCTTTGACTTGTTGCCACCACTCGATAATGACAATGTTGTTGGGTTGAACTAAATTTGGGACATTTAGTAATGACCAAGCTGCTTGGCTATCGATTTTCCAGACATCCAGGTGGTGAAGTATCCCGGTTATTTGGTGTCGGTCAAATTCGTACTGATTCATGTAGGTGTAGGTTGGAGAAGTAATGGGTTGGTTAATGTTCAAAAAATTAGCCACTCCCTGAGTAAAAATAGTTTTACCGGTGCCAAGTTTGCCATTTAAGCCGATCACTAGACCTTTTTCTTTGACTTGATTCCAGTTTTTGAGCATAAGCTTACCAGCTAAACTTTTAGTTTCTTTTGTTGATTTAGTGAGAAAGTTTTTAGTTTTTTCAGTGGAGAGACTGCCCCTAACTTCCAATGGAGTAGAAAGTGTTGTATCAACCACAATTGATGGTTCATTGGGAGGTAGTTTGCCAGCATCAATCACTAAGTCTAGGAGATTTTTTTGTTTGTCAGAAATATGGTCAAAAATATCTTGAATAGTGTAAGGTCGTTTTTTACCAGAAGCATTGGCCGAAGTTGCTGTGACTGGTTTATTAAATTTAGCCACTAAATCAGTGATTAACGGAAAATCAGGAATTCTAATGCCCAAAGTACCAAACTCTGATTCAACAAATGGGGCAACTTGGTTTTTACCTTGAGAAACAATCGTGTATGGTCCTGGTAAAAATTTTTGGTAAAAGTTTTTAGCCTGATCAGTTAGTTCAACATATTGTTCGGCCATCGCTTGGTTTTTGACAGCTACAGATAAAGGTTTGCCCTCTCGGCGAGTTTTGTATTTCAAGAGTTTCTCGACTGCTTGAGGGTTAGTAGCATCAACTCCAATGCCGTAAACAGTCTCAGTGGGATAAATCACTAAACCACCAGCCGCCAAAACTTGGCAGGCGGTAGCGACAACTTCTGAGTGGTTATTTGCAGTTAGTTTTAGTATTTGCACCAGATCTGTATTTTACCAGGTTTGTGAAGTTTTTTGCTTCCTTTAGTTGCAATCTGCAGTATAATGCCACCACATGCCAATAAAGAGAAACATTAAAGTTTTTATTGACGATCAACTAACAGAAGAAGCAGATGATCAATTATCAGCTCAAGTTAGGTTTAATTTATACCAACGCCAACAACAAATTTCGGAAATTAGAGCTATTCTTCAAGATTTATCCCAAAAAGGTCAGTCAGAACAAACCGAGTGGTTGAGAGAAAACCAAGAGTTTGTCACAGAGTTGGCTGAGGATTTTATTGATGACTCGCTCTATCAACTAGATGGAATTAAATTGGATGGTAAAACCCTTCAGCTGTCAGTTGAAGTCATGACGCAGCTCAAGGAAACTTTGAACCTTTTCCAGACTATTGTTTATGGAGAGGACAATTTAGAAGCATAATATCCCAAATAATTAATTTTTAGGGTAGAATAGTATTCTATGGAATTTGATAGACTAGTTGTTTCATTTTTAGTTGATGAAGTCGTAGGTGGCTTCTTTATTTCTGTGCCTCCTGGTCAGGTGGCCTGTGTTTATGACCGTGGTCGTGGTGTTTTACCCAAAGTTTGGGGACCAGGTCTTCATCTAAAGATTCCTTTTTGGCAAGTTGCTAAATTATTTAATGCTCAAGTTTTAGAGTACTCAATTGACAAGACTTTTGATTTGTCTGCCAATAAAGAGGCTTTAGGTGACACACCAATCTTGACCTCAACTAAAGATGGCAAAGATATTTCTGTCGAAGGGTCAGTCTTATTTAGAATTGATCGAGGCAATGCTCCAGAACTCTGGGAGAATATTGGTGAAAATGTTGTTTCCAAAGTAGTTCGGCCTTTTTCCAGAAGTAGAATCTCATCTTTGATGAGTCAATATACTTTAAACGAAATTAAGAATAATCGCTCTCAAGTTGAGGGGATTATTCGCGATGATTTGAGTAAGCATTTTCAAGATCGTGGTCTGAACTGTGAGGGTTTCTTGTTATCAGAGGTAAGACTCTTTACCCCAAGAGGGAAAGAAGAGACTATTATCGAAAAAGAAACCCCAGCTTTACATCAAGTAGAGCATGAAGTTGTCAAAGAATAATTTTGCCCAAAAAGTAGTTGACAAGTTTTTAGCAGTCTATTATTATTACTGCTAATTAATGCTGACAATTAGTGTCAGTTTGCCCAAGTATAAAGTAAATTACTTTAGCACTTAGTTAAGTAACTAAGTAAAAAAGGAGTTTAAATATGAAAAGTCTTTCTGTCGCTCAATTAAAACCGATGGCAGGTTATGTTTTAGTAGAACCAGCCAAGAGCGAGCAAAAAACCGTCTCTGGTATTATTTTGCCAGAAAATGATAGTGAAAAACCTCAATATGGTAAGGTTTTAGCTGTTGGTGAACCAGCTTGTGGTGACTGTTGTGATAGTTGTTGCGATGACCAAAGTGCTTGTTGTGGCAGTGGTTGCTGTGGTGAGGGTTGTTGTGATGACGACAAAAACTGTGAAGTTGAACTCAAAAAGGGTGACATGGTGGTTTATAAAAAATGGGGTGGTAATGAAGTAATGATTGATGACGTGGAGTATCAATTCTTAAAATTTGAAGACATTTTGGCAGTAGTGAAATAAAAAAATTGTAAATTTTTGATATAAAGGAGGAAATATATATGGCAAAACAACTTTTATTTGGTGCTGATGCAAGACAAAAAATGTTGTCTGGTATTACTCAATTAGCTCAAGCAGTCACCACGACTCTAGGTCCCAAAGGGCGCAATGTGGCTTTGGATAAAGCTTGGGGTGCTCCTAATGTTATTCATGATGGGGTGTCCGTGGCCAAAGAGATTGAACTAGAGGACAAGTTTGAAAATATGGGTGCTCAGTTAGTCAAAGAAGCTGCATCCAAAACTAATGATGTGGCCGGCGATGGTACTACCACTGCTACTTTGTTGGCTTGGAAAATGAGTGAATTGGGCATGAAATATATTACTGCTGGTTCCAATCCAATGATTATGAAACGAGGGATTGATAAAGCTGTAGACGCGGTGGTTAAAGAAATTCGTAAGGTGGCCAAACCAGTTGAAGAAAGTGATTGGGAAAAAGTCGCGACCATCTCTGCTCAAAACGAAGAGATCGGCAAGAAAATTGCTGAAGCTTTGAAGTTAGTGGGCAAAGATGGTGTGGTTGAGGTCGAAGAGGGTAAAACCATGGAGATCGAAATTCAACACAAAGAAGGTATGGAGTTTGATAAAGGTTACGCTTCACCTTACTTTGTCACTGACTCTGAAAACATGGAAGCAGTGATTGAAGATCCATTTATTTTGGTAACTGATCAAAAAATCACTAACATCAAGGAAATTCTGCCAGTTTTGGAACAAGTGGTCAATGCTGGTAAAGGTTTAGTGATGATTGCTGATGATATTGAAGGGGAAGCTTTAACTACTTTAGTAGTGAACAAACTTCGTGGTTCTTTTAAAGCTTTACCAGTCAAGGCTCCAGGTTTTGGTGACAGGAGAAAAGCGATGTTGCAAGATATTGCTGTTTTGACCGGTGCCGATTTTATTAGCACCGAGACAGGTCGAGCTCTCAAAGATGTTACCATTGAATCTTTGGGTCGAGCAGATAGTGTCAGATGTACCAAAGACACCACTAGAATTGTGGGTGGCAAAGGTAGTAAGAACGATATTTCAGCCAGAGTGGCTCAAATTGAAGCTGAGATTAAAAACTCTACTTCAGAATTTGATATCGAAAAACTTAATGAACGTAAGGCTCGTCTGACTGGTGGTGTCGCTGTGATCCAAGTGGGTGCTAGCACCGAGATTGAGATGAAGAATCTTCAAGAGAGAGTCAAGGACGCCAAAGAAGCTACCAAGGCTGCAATTGAAGATGGAATTATTCCTGGTGGTGGTGTAACCCTGCTTAGAACCACCAAAGTTTTAGCTGACCTCAAAACAGCCAGTGAAGATGAAAAGGCTGGCGTTGATTTGGTTCGAGCTGTGTTGGCTGAGCCACTGAGAATGTTAGCTACCAACTCTGGTGAAGATGCTGGTTGGGTTGTAGGTCAAGTTTTGGCCAAAGACAGCAACACCTATGGTTTCAATGCTGTGACTAACAAGTTGGAAGACTTGGTGAAAGCTGGGGTAATTGAACCAGCCAAAGTAGCTATTTCTTCATTAGAAAATGCCGCCTCAGTAGCTTCAATGATTTTGACAACTGAGTGCTTAGTAACCGACATTCCAAAGGCTGAGCCAGCGATGCCAGCTGGTGGTATGCCAGGAATGATGTAGGTTTAAATTTAATGAAAAAAAGAAAAGCCTCCAGTAAAATGGGGGCTTTTTTTGTTAAGTACCAGGGGTGAGAGTTGAACTCACGACCTTGGGTTTATGAATCCCATGCTCTAACCAACTGAGCTACCCTGGCGTAATCGCTTTGAATTATATCAAGGTTTGGTTTTTTTGACGAGTAAAGTTTTGCCTTTTTCTGGTCTTTGCCTTATAATACAGTTCTTCAGATATTAATCTGGTAAAAAAATTAACATCGCGGGATAGTGTACGGTGCACGTGAGGCTCATAATCTCACAGGCTGGGTTCGACTCCCCGTCCCGCAACATTACAAAAATAGACGTCTTCAGACGTCTTTTTTTATAATATTGTGATTGAAGGTGATAGTGTTTTGCTTTAGTTAAATCGAATCTGACCGAGTCTTTGTCATTTTTTCATTGGTATAATATTCATGTATATGATTAAAATTTTTGGATCCAACGAAATTAACTTAATTATTGATGTCTGTCTTAGTTTTTTGGCTGGATTTATTATTGGTGCAGAGAGAGAATCTAGAGGGAAAGATGCCGGTATTAGTACTCACACAATGGTTATTATCGGGTCGATGCTATTTACATATATGTCATCTTTAGTAGATCCTGCTTCAGAGTCACGCATTGCGGCTCAAATTGTTTCTGGAATTGGTTTTTTGGGAGCAGGTTTGATAGTTAAAGATGGAGCTAATGTTAAAAATCTTACGACAGCAGCCAGTATTTGGGTTTCAGGTGCCATTGGTATGGCATTTGGATTTAACTACCATGTTATTGGGATAATTGTGACTTTAGTTATTACTATAATTCCAAGAATTCCTCATTTGAATAAAAAAAGCCCAGAGTCATTATTAGAAGCAAAAAAATAAATTTTAACTTCTTTGTTATCTAGAAGTATCTATATTTATTTTTAATTAATTTTCCAGATTCAAATTGGGTCGAATTTCCACTTTTTGTTAGTAGTGATTTCTCTAAATAAAGTTTCTGCGTATTGCTGATGCATTTCTTTAGATGGGTGTTTTTCTTTTTCAGATATTGGTAAATATTCCCTATTTTCGAGGTATGGATTTAATAGTAAACCGCCATTATGACTGATAATTTCATTATATTTAGCATAAACTTGCCAAAGTTTTGGCATGTCACTAATATTTATATTTTTGAAATCTTCTTCTTGAGGAACATAGCCAAAAGAAAAGTAAAATGTATCAGAGTTATCAATAAGTGAAACTATTTTTTTAAAATAATCAATATTGGCATATTCTTCTGAGATTGAAGGAAAATAAATATTTTCTATTTGTTCTTCCCAGGTAAAAAGACTTTCATAAGGAAACGTTTTTAATTCTTTCTGACAATAGTTGAGTATTTCTGAATAAAGTTCTTTACTAAGTGGATATTGAGTTGATGATTTGTCAAATAGTAGGTCGTTATCAACTATTCCTATTATAAATAGATCTATATCTCTATTCTCTTTGGCCTTTTTATATTTTGCGTAATTATCAAGAGCATTATCACCGGGCATGCTATAGTTTATTATTTTGGTAGGCCTTATTTTATTCAGTTTTTTTTCTAAGATATTTACCAAAGTTTGTTCTTTTTTTACTCCAGTGCCAAAAGACATAGAATCTCCAATAAAGGCAATTGTAAATTCTTCATTTTTTTGATTTAAGTTTGTTTGGTCAGATAGGTACATTAGCTGATATAGTGGTCTCAGTCTTTCTTTAATTTCAATTTCTAGATCGTCAAAACTATTTACGTATGGAATTGGATTACCGAATGGTCCAACTAGAGAATATCCATGGGCTGGTGATTTACGATAAAAAAATTTATCAAAAAAGAAATTTTCCCCAATAAAATAGGCTATTTTTACTGAAATTAGTAAACTAATGGCAAAAATAATAGTAGAATTTAATAATTTTTTCATTTTTATTAGTTACTTTTGAAAAGATAGCAGATTTTCTTTTAAAAAAGAATAATTGTTAATCTTGGTATTTTTGTAAAAATAATTGATTTTATGTTTTTGATGGTGCATAACTCATACAAGATATTTTTTTTGTTAAAAAAACCATATAATGTTTAGTTATAACTATATGAATGAAAATTTAAACAATGGTCCAGAAAAATTACCAGTCGCAGATTTTGAAAAAAATCTAATTGATTTTATTTTGAAAACAAAAGAATTTATGCATCTAATTTATAATGGTAAATTTGATGTTGGAGAGGTGCAAAAAATAATTTTAGGAGAGCTAAAAACAGAACTTAGAGTTATCTTGAACCAGTATCCAGAACTTTGGCAAAACCAAGGTGAAGGAGTTACTGCTGAAACCTATTTAACGGCGATTTATGAGCCACTAGAAGATGAGTTTACTAAAGAGAGTGTTGATGGAGCAATGAAGTTGGTTAAAGATTTAGATAGAGAGTTTAGTATTGAGCCTGATGACTTTTTAGCTAGTGAAAATATGAGAGAACGGGCATTAAAACTTTCTGCTGGCGCGTTATTAGCAGATGTTTGGTACTCTGTTTTTCATACACTTTCTAATCGAATGTGGCCCCCTCCTCCAGTAACTCATAAAAGGGATTCTCGTGATGACTATAACTCTTATTATGGTGAGAAAAGCGTCGGTTCTGTAGAAGAATCACTTTTTACTCCAGAACAAAAAGATCAAATGACAGACTTTTTTGCTAGTTTGAGTTCGCCAATAGATCCAATGTTTTTAGCCGACGGTTATCGGGAGGCTTATTTAGAAGTGATTGATTCAAATAAAAATTGGAGTCCCAGTGGATTCAAGATTAATTGGCAAATAGAAAAGGGAAAGAGTTTTGATCAAGCTTTTGAAGAGCTAGTTAATATATCTAAATCAACGGTAAAGATTAAAAAGTTTTTGAAGAATGATTATCCAACTGATGCAGAAGTTGAAAACTTAATAGCTCTTTATAAAGGTTATTGGCAAAAAAATCCTCATACCAAGGTTGGTTTATTTTATAAAAGAAGAATGGATTTTTATAAAAAAGTGGAAGAAAGTCGAAAACTTTTTTCTTCGAGATTTTCTAGTTAAAGAAATTGTTGAAGTTTTGATAAGAAATGCTATTACTCAAAGTATCGGTGCGTTTGTTGAAAGTGTGAGTATTGCTGAAAAAGAGGCTACTAAAGAATAATGTGCTAAACTTACTCTAGTGTGAAACTTATTTCAGGTAATATTTCCTATTTACCACAATATACTGATCTTCTCCAAAAAACATACGAGTCAGCTTATGTTGATGACTCTCTTGGCTTGACTAAAGATTGTTTTTCTAGAGAAATTTTTTACAACCAAGCTACCCAAAGTTACCTCAGATCTAGGTTAGAACTCACTGATCATCTCCAAACTTGGTTGGCTTTTGACCAAGATAAATTAATTGGTTCAATTACCGTGATTTTACTTTCTGACACTGAAGCAGAACTGACTGGTTTTTATGTTGATCCAGCTTTTCAAGGCCAAGGTATTGGTAAAAAACTTTACCAGTTAGCTTTAGGGTTTGCTGGTAAGAGAGCTTTAGTTTTAGATATCTATTTGCATAACCAAAAAACCATTGAACTTTATAAAAAATGGGGTTGGCAATTAGATACAAGTCGAGGGGATAACGGTTATTTTTATAGGCATTGGCCAGAGTGGCCAGCTGGTTTGCAGGCTAAAGCGATGTATATGAGACTAGTGAAAAAAACTAGGTAATTTGTTTAGTTTAGCTAATATTTATTATTTAGCTTTATAATTTAATTATGAAAGAAACCGAACGAGTAAAAAATACTGAATCCAAGACTTTCCAGAAAATGCCTGAATTTATTAAAAAAGGGATTCAGGAATTGGCAGGTCACTTTGGGGAAATTTTTCAGTCAAATCAAGAAAGTAACTTTTTACTTGGTAAGATGCTACAAGATGAAAAAGTTAGAGTTGCTTTGTTGGCCGTAACGAGAACAGTGCTTAATATTGGTATTTCGGTAGTTGATGTTTTTCCTGGTATTGGTGAAGTAGTTTCATTGGGTGCTGATTTGGCTAAACTAACAAAGTTTGATTTAACTCCAGATGTAAACAAGGGTTGGGCCTGGGGGACTGAGATTATTGAGTTATTTACTGGTGGGGTTTTTCCTAGTCATGCAATTGAAACCACGATGCAGTTTATTAAAGATTTCCCTAGAATAAAAGAGGGTGCAAAGCGAGCTAAAAAAATTTGGGAAGCTCACCAAGCAGTCATTAAAACCAAAAAAGTCCAAGATGCTGCCTCAGTTTTTGCTCCAGCCCCTATGGCTGTTTAAGGAAATAATGCCAACTCTCGAAGAAAAACAACAAGCTTTAGAAACCTTAATTCATCAAAGTATTTTGTTAGATGAAAGTAAAAAACCAGAATTAGTTTATAAAATTCCTCAGATGTCAGAAGCAGATATTGATAATTTAGGTCGGTTTTTAGCCATGGAAGTGCAAAATGCTGAAAAATTTTATGAGGAAAACTTGCCCAAATTAGAAAAATTTATTGAAGAATTAGATAAGGCTGGGTAGTTGTTAATAACTTGAAGAATAAGAAACCTCTAAAAGCCTCAAATTAACTGGTTTTTTTAAATTTAGCCACAAACATTGGATCTAAATTATCCAGATGTGGTTGGACCCTTTTGACCAATTTTTCATCAAAACCATGAACGTAGTTTTTTAACCCAGCTTGGCCAACTTTAAGGTTAAGTGGTTGGATTTTGGCATCTAAATTTTTTGCTAAAAAATCATTGACGACGTCTTCATTTTCTTCTGGAGTAACGGCACAGGTTGAGTAAACCAAGGTGCCACCTGGTTTTAAGGTTTTCCAGACGGAACTAAGCAGGTTTTTTTGACGTTTGGCTAGGGTTTTAACTCTAGTTTCACTCCATTTTTTTAATTCTTTTTCTTCATTTAAAATATGTTTTTCACTACTACAAGGTGCATCCACCAAAATTTTGTCAAAGTAATTAGGGTATTTATAAAACAAGGTTTCGGCTTTTTGGCCCCAAACTTCAATATGCTCTTTATGGTAATCGTTAAAGATTTGTCTCATCGTGCCACGGCGGCCACTAGACAAGTCATTAGCAATTAAATGGCCTTGTCGGTCGAGGAAGTCATCAATCAGCATGGCTTTACCACCAGGTGCGGCACAAGCATCCAAGACTAAATCTCCAGGCCCAGCTTCTAGAGCCAAGGCTGGTAGTAACGAGGCGGCGTTCATTGGGTAAAAGAGTTTTTCTTTAAAGCCTGGTAAAACAGTTCTAGCTGGAGTTTCTTTTGGCCATAATAACGCATAAGGATACCAGGATAGAGTTTTCCAAGTTAAGCCATTATTTTGCCAAAGTTGTTGGAGTTTTTCTTGATCATGAGGATTAAAACGTAAGACTGGTAGCGAGTTAGTTTCCAACGCTTGTTTCCAGGATAGAAACTCAGTTTCTTGGTCAAAAAACTGTTGGTAATAGTCCAAAAAGGCTGTTCGACCGGTTGGTTTTTTATTTTTCATTAAAGAGTTTTTTCCAGGCTTCAACTGGGGTGGATGGAGGGAGTTGAAGTTCACTACTACTATTTTGGTATTCTAAAGGAATTTGCAAGATATATTCTCCTGGTTTTTGGAGGAGGAGTTCATCTCTCATAACTTTTTCTTTTGCAAACTCTGAGGATGTGGTTTCTAGGTCTTTTTGTTCAGTGATGATTTGTTGATTAACAGCCTGGAGCTTTTGTTCTAACAACTCAATGTTATGTTGGGAAATTAGGCTTTTTGACGCTGTTTTTCTCAGAGAGATAATAAAAAGTAGTGTTATAATAGTTGCAATTAGGATTGTAAATGGTTTTTCAAGCAGTTGTTTCATAACTATTGATAAAAATCCTAAAATATGATATTATAAGACGTTAGTTATTTAAACTTAGTAAAAAATTTGATAACTGCCCCACATCATACACTGGTAGCAATTAGTTTTGCTACTAGATGTGAGGAAAGAAAAAAATATGCAACAAACTGTGTTAGTTGATGCTCACGCTAAATTTGAAAAAAGCCTCCGAGAAAAAGGTAAGGCTAATGCTACTGTAATCGCTTACAGTAAAGATATTGAGCAGTTAATTCAATTTGTTGGTGATAAGGGTAAAACCTTAGTAGCTGAAGTCTCAGTTGATGATATTGATGCTTTCAAAAGTGATTTGAAGCAAAAGCGTTACACTAGTAAATCTGTCTCCAGAAAAATTAACTCAATTAAGTCATTCTTCCGTTATTTAATTAACGAGGGAATTGTTGATACCAATCCAGCTGACTCGATTACTCATCCTAAAATTGACCAAGCTCCTCCAAGAGTTTTGGCTAGATTAGAGTACCGAGCATTGCGTGATGCTTGTCGAGGTGATGCCCGTATTTTCGCCATTGTAGAGTTATTACTCCAAACTGGGATGAGAATTAGTGAGCTAGCTTCTTTAGCCCAAGAAGATGTCGATCTTGAAAGAGGTATCTTATTAATTAAAGCTCAAAACTCTCGTGAAGAGCGAAAAGTGCCTTTGAACAAGGCTGCTAAGAAAGCTTTAGTTGATTACCTCAAGATTCGTCCAAGAGCCAAAGAAAAAACTGTTTTCTTGACTAAAACTTGTAGACCATTCTTGGTTAGAAATATTAGAACCGCTATTGATCGTTACTTCAGATTAGCTGGGATCAAAGACTCTAAAGTTAATGACCTTAGACACACCTTTATTGTTGAACAATTGAAGGCTGGTACTCCATTAGTTTATGTTTCTCAATTAGTTGGTCATAAGAGAATTACCACTACTGAAAAATATTTAGAGCTAATTGAATCTCCAGACTTAAATCCAAACGTTCAAATCGAAGAGTTATAAGCTATAATTTAAGCATATGATCTTAACTAACAATTCCAATACCAACTTTGCTTGGTGGAGCCTCTTTGCTTAAGGGGTTTTGTTAGTCTTGTTGTGTAAAAAGCCCCTTTTTTAGGGGTTTTTTAGTAAATTATCCCCTGAAAAAAAACTTTATTAATTTATAATGGGAAAGAATTTATGAAAACAAATAAACAAAGAATTTTAGCTGGCATTACACCAAGTGGTAACTCACTGCATATTGGTAACTATTTTGGGGCAGTTAAACCTCATATCGAGTTACAAAATAACCAAGAACTAGATACGCATTACTTCTTGGCTGATTTACATGCGCTGACGACTGTTCGTGACCAAAAAACTTTGGAGAACAACATCACTGGGGTGGTTTTGGATTATTTAGCACTAGGTTTAGATCCAGAAAAATCGGTGTTTTTCCGTCAATCTCAGGTGTCGGAACATAGTCAGCTGGCTGTAGTTTTGGCTAACTATATTTCTTATGGTCAAATGCAACGAATGCATGCTTTTAAAGATAAACTACAGAAAAATACTAGTGTTGAGTCGATTAACATGGGTTTGTTTAACTATCCAATCTTGATGGCTGCCGATATTTTGTTATATAGACCAATGGGTGTGCCAGTGGGTGAAGATCAACGTCAACACATTGAGTTGACTAGAGATATTGCTGAAAGTTTTAATCATACATATAAGCAGGAGATTTTTCCGTTGCCAGAACCAATGATTGGTAAAAAATCAGGCAAAATTGTGGGCACTGATGGCCAACGCAAGATGAGCAAATCGCTAGGCAATACCATTGGGATTTTTGAAGACGAAGCCGTGATTCGTAAGCAAATTATGAGTTGTTTTACTGATCCTAACCGTAAAAAGGCTACTGATCCAGGTAAAGTCGAAGGTAATCCAGTCTTTATTTACCACGACTTGCTAAATGATAACTTGGCAGAAGTTGAAGAGCTCAAGGCTAGATACCAAGCTGGTACTGTTGGTGATGTGGAAGTCAAAGAAAAACTTTTTTTGGCTCACCAACGAACTTTTGCTCAGGCTCGTCAAAAGAGAGCTGAGTTGGCTGGTAATTTAACTTTAGTGAGAGATATTTTGGCTAGTGGTGCTCAAAAAGCTGGTCTAGTTGCCCAGGCAACTATGCAGGAAGTTTATCAAGTGATTGGTATTAAAAATAAATTAAATTAGAAGGCAAAAATGAAACCAACTATTGAATACAGTGATTTTGAAAAACTAGATATTAGAATTGGTAAAGTAGTGGCGGCAGCTGCTCCTGAATGGAGTAAAAAACTTTTGGAGTTTACTGTTGATTTTGGTGAAGAACTCGGGACCAAGACTATTTTTTCTGGAATCAAAGAATGGTACAAGCCAGAAGATTTTATTAATAATAGTTATATGTTTATTGTCAACTTAGCAGAAAGAAAAATGGGTGAGGGCGTTAGTCAAGGCATGATGATTATGGCTGATGGTGCTGATTTGCCTGTTCCATTCGCCTTAAAGCCAGAAGTGGCTGCTGGTACGGTAGTGCGCTAAGGTTTAAATCTACTCTTGAGTTTTTGAAGTTTTTTTTGCAAAATACACCTCTAGCCATGCCCTGGTAGTATTGATTTTTAGATACAGGGGAATGTGTGGTTGAGCGTCGCTTACCTATAACCAAAGAAAAATTAACTTTTATAGAGCAACCAGATTTAAAATTAATGGCTGTTAGTTTGTTGGCTGGTCCTTCAGTAGCTACGGTTGAAGTTATCCCAGAATTTAAAGATAGAGCCAAAGGTGTTTGTGAAGGTTGTGGGGAAAAACTGGCTAAAAAAGATGCCATTATTGGTCATATGGATCATACTCCTGGTGGCCCTAGGTATAACGCTGATAGTAATCTTAGAATTCATTGTTTGGGTTGTGAAGCAACCTGGCACTTAACTCATGTTGGTAGATCCAAAGAAATAGGTTTGTCTGAAGTTGCTAATGAAAGTACGGTAATTTCTAGACTTTTAGAGTTAGTTCGAAAAAATAAAAAAAGATTTGTGAAGTTAATTGAGACTGAAAGTGGCTACTTTTCTCCAAGTTTATTTTTTAAACTTTACTTAAATGAACCAGCAAAAATTGACCAAATTTTTACTAAATATAATTTAGAGTTTCCAGTTGATTTAGATCAGGAGATAAACAATTTTTTCAAAAAAGAAACCCCAGACTTTATTTACTACTATTTTAGGAGAAAAAAGGCCTTTGATTATTATTTCAAAAACAGAAATTTAGATTTACCAGTTAATTTAGTTGATTTATTAAATGAACTTTTTATTAATGACTTTGAAAGCTACCTAAAACTTTATTTAAGATACTCTTTAGAAGTTGGCAAAATTTTTCGGCAAAACCACCAAAAACAGCCTAAAATAAAGACGTACCTAAAAAAATTAGCTAAAACCAATCAAGCAGAGTTTGAGAATTTTGTCTTGAGCTACCCAGAAATTTTTGATTTATTGGGGCACGAGGTGGTTGAAAACCTGCTTTCTTGAGCTAGTTACCATGTTACAATACCTGTCACTATGACTGAAAAAGCAGGTAACAAAACCGATAAATCTCCTAACAATAAAAAAGAGCAATCACCAGACAAAAAACTCCCTAAAAACCTCAAAGTTTTTCAGGTTAACATGAACTTAAATGATCTCTTGAATAAAGGGTTTGTAGCCTTGATTTTATTGTTAATTTTTTGGCCAACTCTTAAGAGTTTGTTTGGTTTTACTCCGACTGAATATATTTCTATTAGTCAATTAGTTCGTGATGTTCGTGACGAAAAGGTTGAGAAGATTCAAGTTTCTAGTACTGAATTGAGAGGTATTTATAAAGACGAAAGTCGTAAATATGCCATCAAAGAAGAAGGTCAACAGGCTTTGTCAGTGCTGGATTATGCTGGAATTGATCTAGCTGCAGTTGATGTTACTGTCGAAAACGTTTCTTTTAGACAACTTTTCTGGGAACTGATTATTAATTTCTTACCAATTGGTTTGATGATTTTCTTTTTCTTATTTATGTTCCGCCAAGCTCGGGGCGCTCAAGATGGCATTATGGGGATTGGTAAAAGTAAGGCCAAGGTTTTTATCAAAGGTAAACAAAATATTACTTTTGCTGATGTTGGTGGCATGGATGAGGCCAAAAAAGAACTCCAAGAAATTGTTGATTTTTTGAAGTTTCCTAAAAAATACATCAAAGTAGGGGCAAGAACGCCCAAAGGTGTATTGTTAGTTGGTCCATCTGGTACTGGTAAAACTTTATTGGCTCGAGCGGTGGCTGGTGAAGCTAACGTTCAGTTTTTATCGATTGCTGGTTCTGAGTTTATGGAGATGTTAGTTGGGGTCGGTGCTTCTCGTGTCCGTGATTTATTTGACACTGCTAAAAAATTAGCTCCAGCTATTATTTTTATTGATGAAATTGATGCAATTGGTCGCATTCGTGGCCAAGGGAGCATGGGTGGTCACGATGAGCGTGAGCAGACTCTCAACCAGATTTTAGTTGAGATGGATGGTTTTGCTCGGAATGAAAACGTGATCGTGATGGCTGCTACCAACCGTGGTGATATGCTTGATCCAGCTTTAGTAAGACCTGGACGTTTTGACCGCCGAGTAACTGTGTCTTTACCAGATTTAGAAGAACGTAAATTTATCTTAAAGATCCATGCCAAAGGTAAACCACTAGACAAAGATTTGACTTGGGAAAAAATTGCTAAGCGAACCGTTGGCTTTTCTGGCGCTGATTTAGAAAACATGATGAATGAAGCAGCAATTGCCATTGCTCGTGAGAATAGAACTGAGATCAATATGGAAGACATTGAAGAAGCTTCAATGAAGGTGAAATATGGTCCAAGCAAAAAGCGCTTGCATGATGAATATGAGCGTGAAATGACCGCTTATCATGAAGCTGGCCATGCAGTTTTGGCTCATATCTTGCCATATGCTGACCCAGTTCACCGCATCTCGATTGTTTCTCGTGGACATGCTTTGGGTTACACTTTTACTCCTCCAGAAAAAGATAAAGTTCAATTGCTCAAATCTGAGATGCTTGATGATATGGTCGTGATGATGGGTGGTCGAGCTGCGGAAATGCTGGTTTATAACGAACAAACCGCTGGAGCTAGTAATGACATTGAACGAGCTACTAGAACAGCCAGGGCGATGGTGGTGGATTATGGCATGAGTGACTTGGGACCCATGAATTTTGCTCCACAATATGAAACTAATTACTCTAGATCCTGGGGTGAACCACAAAAAATCTCAAGTAAACTTCAAGAAAAAGTTGATGCAGAGATTCAAAAATATATTGATACAGCTGCTAAAAAATCGCTTGAATTGCTCAAAAAACACCGTAAAGAGCTTGATGCTGTGACCAAAAGACTGCTTGAGGTTGAGACTTTGGATGGTGACGAATTTACCAAAGTAATGAACATGCCTAAAGCCAGAAAAGAGCTTAAAAAAGCTTAAAATTCTGATTGTTCTTGGCTAACTTTTTGCGTATGATATTCTCAGTATGTCTGCCCAGATAGTGCGTCGATTTCCATTAGTGCGTCGGTTGAGTAGGATCATGATTGTGATCTTGAGTTTGACGATTTTTGCTGGGATGGTGATTATTCCTTTTGAGATGTATGCCAATGGGTCCAAAATCATAACCGGGATTGATGGCTTGTGGTGGGCAATTACTACGGTTACCACCGTGGGTTATGGTGACATTGTGCCAGTGACGCCAATTGGTCGGTTGATTGGGGCGGTATTACAGATTTCTGGGGCAGTAATGTTTGGTACCTTGGTGGGTACGATTACAGTTTATCTTAATCAGGTTCAAGAAGATTATGAGTGGCGAAGAGTCCATGAGAAACTAGATCGTACTGAAGATGAGTTGGTTGCCATTAAACACAAACTTGATTACTTGATTAAAAATAAGGATAACAAACCAGTTCCAACTCAGCGGTGGCGAATCTAACTTATTCACTCTTTGTTTTGATTTCAAATTTTTACTAACCTGGTAAAATGGGTAGTTAATGGCAAGAAAAACTTTTTTACTAGTTGATGGGCATGCTTTAATTTACCGATCATTTTATGGTTTCCCTAAAGAACTCACGACTAAGACTGGTCAATTGATTAATGCTGTTTATGGTTTTTCTAGAATTTTGTTGACGGTTATTCAACGCCAAGAACCAACTCATATTGCCGTTGCTTTTGATCACCCAAAACCTACCAATCGTCACAAAGAATTTGCTGATTACAAAGCGAATAGACCAACGATGCCAGAAGAGCTTCAACATCAGGTGGGGATTATTAAAGAGGTTGTGTCAGCTTTGAACATTCCTCAGTTTGAGGTTGAGGGCTTTGAGGCGGATGATCTGATTGGGACGATTAATCGCCAAGTGGAAAAACTAGACAAAGAGTTATTGACGGTAATTTTGACTGGTGACAAGGATATGTTTCAACTAGTCGATAATGATACTCATGTTTATTTACCAGGTAGAGGGAAATTTCAAACCGACAAAGAGTATGACATTGAAGGGGTCAAAGAAAAGCTTGGAGTAATGCCAACCCAAGTCCCAGACCTCAAAGGGCTAATGGGTGATAGTTCTGATAATATTCCTGGGGTTAAAGGGATTGGTCCCAAGACAGCTAGTGGTCTAATTCAAGCCTTTGGTTCAGTGGAAAAAGTTTACGCAGCCCTAGAAGCTGGTGAAGATCATAAATTGTTTACTCCTTCAGTCAAAAATAAGTTATTGGCAGATAAAGCTAATGCATTGGCTAGTAAATCACTAGCCACAATTATTACTGATTCACCAATAGATTTTGTTCTAGATGATTGTTTGGTTAACTCTTACGATAAAGAAAAGATCTCTAACCTTTTTCTAGAACTTGATTTTAAATCATTAATTAGTTTATTACCTCAAGATGAATTCGAGTCTTCAGTGCAGGAGGCATTGTTTTAATGACAGTAACCACTGCTAAACAACTTAGAGTTGCTTTGGTCCATGATTACTTGAGGGAGTTTGGTGGAGCTGAAAGAGTTTTGGAAGCTTTGCATAATTTGTATCCAGAAGCACCAGTCTATACGGCTTTTTTTGACCGAGTAGCTTTGGGCGTACATGCTGACCGATTTGCTGGTTGGGAGATTAGAGAAACTTGGCTCAGCAAAATTCCAGGTTTCAAAAAACTCCACTCACCCTTGAGGTTTTTGGCACCTTGGGCGTTTGCTAGTTTGGATTTGAGTAACTATGATTTAGTGATTTCTTCATCGAATGCTTATTTTGCTAAAGCCGTCAAAGTACCAAATGGTAAACATATTTGTTATTGTCATACACCACCCAGGGTTTTGTATGGTTATTCAGCGATGAGTGACTGGCAAAGTAACCTGCTGATGCGAGTGGCAGGTCAGTTTCTTAATCATTTTATGAGAGTGATTGATGTTAAGGTTTCTCGGGAAAGAGTGGATCAGTTCATTGCTAATTCTCAGGAAACTGCTAGCAGAATTAAGAAGTTTTATCGCTTGGCCTCAACTGTAGTTTATCCGCCAGTTGAACTAGCTGAAGTTGACTCAGCTAAAGTTGAAAAAGGTGATTATTTTTTATATGTTAACCGGTTGGCTTTGGCCAAACATCCAGAACTAGCAGTTGAGGTTTGTAGTAAATTGCAGCTACCACTCAAGGTAGTTGGTACCGGTAAAATGTTGGCTAGCTTGCAAGCTATGGCTGGTCCAACAGTTGAGTTTTTGGGCGCGGTTGATGACCAACAATTAGCAAAACTTTATGCTGGAGCCAAAGCTTTACTGTATCCAGTCGAACACGAAGATTTTGGGATTGTCCCAGTTGAAGCGATGCTTTATGGCACACCAGTAATTGCTCATAACTCCGGTGGTCCCAAAGAAACAGTGATTAATGGTAAATCTGGAATAGTTTTTGATGATTTGACTGTAACTGGTTTGGAAACAGCTTTAACAGCATTTGCTAAACAAAAATTTTCTGCCACTGAGATTAAAACTTGGGCCAAAACTTTTAGTAAGACAGCTTTTAATCAAGGCATTAAAAAGTTAGTTGTGGCAACTTTAACAAAGTAGTTTTTTTCGCTTGCCCTTGACTTCCTAGCACTCAATCAGTATTATTGCTAATATATGATCGATCTTGTTGCCCGTCAGATTCAAATTTTACGCGCTATTATCGAGGAATTCATCGAGACAGCTAAACCAGTTGGTTCCGATACCATCGATAAGAAGTACAATATTGGTGTTTCTCCAGCTACTATTCGTAATGAAATGGTTTACCTGACAAAACAAGGTTACTTACAAAAGTCTCACATTTCTGCTGGTAGAATTCCGACTCCCTTAGCTTTGCGCTTATACGTTAATGAGTTAATGAAAGAGAAAGAGTTATCAGTAGCTGATGAGGTGAGTGCTAAAGAAAAAATTTGGCGTCATCGTCAACAAACTGATGCTTTGCTTTACGAAGCAGCCAAGTTATTAGCTGACAGAGCTGGTGCTGTTGGTTTAGCCATGTCTAGTACTGATAGTAGAATTTATCACTCTGGTTACGCAAATTTACTTAATATGCCAGAGTTTTTTGATATTAGAGTGACTAGAAATGTTTTGAACTTAATTGAAGAAGTAGACCTGATTAAAGAAGTCTTTGGTTTGGGTCAAAGTGAGAACCCAATTCATTTGGTTTATGGCAAAGACTTGGGTAACAAAAGTTTAGATCCCATCAGTGTAATTTATATGGATGTTAATGCTGGTGGAACAGTTTGTAAGCTGGGAGTGCTTGGCTCACACCGTTTCGACTATCCTTACATTATTCCAATGATGAAATACTTTAAAGCTTTAATCGAGGAAATTGCTGGTTAAGGCGTTTTATCATGGGAGAAATGTCAGTTTAGTATGAGATAACCCCGTTAGGGGCTGGGGCATTTTTCCTAGTCAAAAACTAGAAAAATTTATGAAGAAAACTACTCAAGATCAAAAATTAGCCGCTAAAGTTTTGGAGTTGGAGCAGCAACTTCACCAAGCTCAAGAAAAAGAAAAAAGATCCTTAGCTGATTACCAAAATTTACTGCGTAGAACTCAAGAAGAACGTCTAAAAAGTATCAAGCTAGCCAATCAGACTTTACTAGAAGAGTTAGTTCAACCTTTGGAACATTTAGAAATGGCGGCTGGTCAGTTAAATGATCCTGGTTTGAATATGGTATTGGGTCAACTAAAAAAAGTTTTAACTGAAGCTGGTTTGGCAGAGATTGAAGTGATGGGTAAAGAGTTTGATGTTAACTTGATGGAAGTGGTGGAAAAACAAGGTGAGGGTAATAAGGTAGCCCAAGTTGTTCGTAAGGGTTATCTACTTAATGGAGTGGTAATTCAGCACGCCAAAGTAGTGTTAGCTTGATAAGCAATATCCTATATTTATTGCTAGCAATCTATTGACTAGTTTGCTAAAATAGAGTATATACTTAATTATTAGTAATTAAAAATTTAAAAAGCATAAAAATTTTAAGGAGGTAATATGGCAAATTCTGGAAAAATCATTGGTATTGATCTTGGGACTACTAACTCAGCAATTGCAGTAATGGAAGGTAGTTCTCCCAAAATTATTGCGACCGCTGAAGGGCGTAATACTTTTCCATCGATTGTGGCTTTTAAAGGTGATGAAGTCATTGTGGGCGATGCAGCCAAACGCCAAATGGTGATGAATCCAACTTCTACCGTGCACTCAGTAAAACGTTTCATGGGTCGTAAAGAAAAAGACGCTGCAGTTAAAAATGCCTTAAAGCATATTGCTTATGAAGTGACTGGGGGCAAAGATGGGATGGCTGTAGTCAAGGTTAATGGTAAAAACTTTACTCCACAAGAAATTTCTGCCAAGGTTTTGGCTAAAGCTAAGGCTGATGCTGAAAGTTATTTGGGTGAAGCTGTGACTAGAGCGGTGATTACTGTGCCAGCTTATTTTGATGATTCTCAAAGACAAGCTACTAAACAAGCTGGTGAGATTGCCGGTCTGACTGTGGAGCGTATCGTTAATGAACCGACCGCTGCGGCTTTGGCTTACGGTTTAGATAAAAAAGGTAGTAAGACGATTGCTGTTTATGATTTAGGTGGTGGTACTTTTGATATCTCTATTTTAGAGATTGGTGATGGTGTTTTTGAAGTGAAATCCACCAATGGTGATACCTTCTTGGGTGGTGATGACTTTGATAATGCGATTATTGAGTATGTTTTGGCTGAGTTCAAAAAAGAGCATGGTAAAGATCTTTCCCAAGATCCTCAAGCGATGCAGCGAATCAAAGACAGTGCTGAGAAAGCTAAGATCGAACTATCATCTGCTCAGCAATCTGAGATTAATCAACCTTTTATTGCTCAAGGTGATGCTGGTCAAGCTTTACATTTAACTATGACTTTGACTAGAGCTAAGCTAGAAGAACTGGTTGATGATTTGATCAAAAGATCCTTTGAACCAGTACGTAAAGCTTTGAAAGATGCCAAAATAGAACCAAAAGATATTGGTGACGTGGTTTTGGTCGGTGGTCAAACTCGTATGCCTAAGGTTCAAGAAGAAGTTAAAAAATTCTTTGGCAAAGAACCTCATAAGGGAGTTAATCCAGATGAAGTGGTGGCAATTGGCGCTGCGATTCAAGCTGGGGTAATTGGTGGAGATGTGACTGACGTGGTGTTACTTGATGTTACGCCACTAACCTTGGGTCTGGAGACTTTAGGTGGCATTCGTACTCCTTTAATCGAGAGAAATACTACGATTCCAACTAGTAAATCCCAAATCTTTTCGACAGCAGCAGACAATCAAACTCAAGTCGAGATTAACGTTTTACAAGGTGAAAGAGAGATGGCAGCTGATAATAAGAGTTTAGGTCGTTTTGTTTTGGATGGGATTCCACCAGCTCAACGCGGCATGCCTCAAATTGAAGTGACTTTTGATATTGATTCAAATGGTATTTTAAATGTTTCTGCAAAAGATAAGACTTCAGGTAAGGAACAAAAGATTACTATTCAAAACAGTACTAATCTTTCTGACGATGAAGTTGAAAAAATGAAGGCCGATGCTGAAAAACATGCCGAGGAAGATAAACGCAAAAAAGAATTAATTGAGGCCAAAAATAAAGCTACCAGTGTGGCTTTTGAGATGGAAAAACAACTCAAAGACTATGGTGACAAGTTGGAAACTAAGGATAAAGAAGCTTTAGCAGAAAACATCAAGAAACTCAAAGAAATGGCTGAAAAAGCAGATGTCTCCAAAGAAGATCTGGATAAGGCGACTGAAGAAACCTTGAACTCAGCCCAAAAATTGGGTGAAGCAATGCAAAAAGCTCAAGCGGCAGAGGCTAATCAGGCAGCTGGTAAAGATGACAAAGGTAATAAAAAACCAGACAAAGCTGATGACAAAAAAGATGCAGAGGAAGGTGAAGTAGTAAACGAGTAACCAATTTTAGTTTACGAAAACAAAATGGAAGGCCCCGTGACTAACGGGGCCTTTTTTGGATATTTAAAATTCCCTCACAAAAAATTTAAAAAAATTGATATGCTCAAGGGCGATGAAACTTTCTGTCATTGTGCCAGTCTATAACGAAGAAGCGACTATCTCAGAGATTTTGAAAAGATTAGTGGCCGTAACAGTTGTAAAAGAAGTGATTTTAGTAAATGACGGTAGCACTGACCAAACAGATCAAAAAATTAAGAAATTTCTTAACTCCAAACAAAAGGGTATTAAAAAAATTTCCTATTTTAAAAAAGAAAATGGTGGTAAAGGTACTGCTATTCGCTATGGTTTGAGTAAAGTTACTGGTGATTACACTTTAATTCAAGATGCTGATTTGGAATATGATCCAGATGATATTCCCGCTTTGACAGAGCATATTGTCAAAGGTAGAGTGGATGTGGTTTATGGCTCACGTTTTATTGGGCCACATTCCAATTTACTTTTTTGGCATCGGTTGGGTAATAGTTTGTTAAATTTTTTGGTGAATATTTTGTACGATACGACTTTGACTGATATGGAAACTTGTTACAAAATTTTACCTACCAAGCTTTTTCGTGAGTTGGATATTCAATCTAATAAATTCGATATGGAACCAGAAATTACTTGTAAACTTTTAAAACGTGGTGTGAAGATTTTTGAAGTGCCGATTACTTATGTGGGGCGTGATTTTACTGAGGGTAAAAAAATCTCGTGGCGTGATGGCATTGATGCCTTACGAGTGATTTTTGGGCTGAGAATTTTGCCATAAGTTAAAACTAAATTGGGAATAAATTTATGGTTGTTGATTGGTCAAAGTTAAAGAAATTTTTTAATCAGGAAAACAAAACTTTTTGGTTATTTTTCTTAGTATTTATAGTCATCAGATTTTTACCCTTTATATTCGGTAAAACTCTAGTTTTTGGCGACAATTATTCATTAATGGTGCCTGGTAAAATTTTTACCGCTGAGTGGTTAAAACAAGGAGTTTTTCCAGCTTGGAATCCCTATGTTTTTAGTGGTATGCCGTGGGTAGCAGACATCAATCAATCAGTGTTTTATCCCAGTACATTGTTATTTATGATTTTTTCACCAACTGTAGCTTTGAACTTACTCTTAATCAGTCACGCTTTAATTGCTTATAGTGGGATGTATTTATTAGCAAAAAAATGGTTCAAGGATCAATGGTTGGCATTATTGGCTGGTGGTTTATGGATGTTCTCCACCCAAGTTAGTGGCAGTATGAACAACTTTTCAACGCTTCAATCGATTGTCTGGTTACCTTTGCTGTCATATTTGGGGTTGGGTTTAGTAAGAGCAGCGAAACAACGAATTTGGTTTGCAATGGTAGTGGCTTTGCAGTTTTTGGGTGGTTACCCACAACACGTGTTGTATGGCATTGGTTTGGCAGTGTTGTTATCGGTTTTTACAGAAGTTAAAGCTAAAGGTTTTAAGTTATTTAATTGGTTTAATGCTTGGTTTAGCACGGCAATTTTAGTTTTACTAATTTCAGCTGTTGCTTGGTTGCCTTTTGTGGAGATGTTGTTGAATTCTACTAGAATGGAACAAACAGCCGAGCAAGCACTAGTTGGTTCATTGAATCCAGCTATGTTGATCAAGTTTTTCTTAGCTTACTTTTTTGATAACCCAGCAAGTGGGATGAAGTGGGGGCCAGCTTGGAACGGGCAACCTAATGTAGGGATTTATGTGACGTGGTTGGGTTGGTTGGCGATTGGAATAACTTTTTTGCAAAGTTCATTTGAGTCAAAAAGTTGGCGCCAAAAACCTAATCGTGAAACAGTTCTATTTTTTGTTTTTACTATTGCTACTTTAGTTTTTTCATTGGGTGAATATTTACCAGGATTTAATTTTATTCAACAAGTTTTTCCATTATTTAGAATTGCTCGTTATCCCAGCATGGTAATGATTTTGACTAATGTGGTTTTAATTTTATGGACAGTGAAAGCATTGCAAAATTGGCAAATAACTAAACAGCAATTTAAAGTTTTTTTGAGTTTAGGTTTAACTAGTTTATTAGTTAGCTTGGTGGGCTTGGTGGTGTCGATTTTTGGCTTTGATTGGTTATGGAAAGCAGTAGACAGTTTCGTTTCTTTTTCGCTTTCAGCTAGTCCCTTTCACACCTTGGAACGAGACAAAATTATTGTATTCGAAATATTAAGAAATATCTTATTTAACAGTATTTTTTTCATTGCATCTTTATTATTTTTTTACCAAAAGAAAATCCGAATAGTGGTGATGATCTTAGTCTTGGAAATTTTAGTGAATACCCAAGGAATGTTTTATTTTGCACCCAGCCAAATCTATGACACTTTGACAGTAAACTCACAACAATTAATGGCACAAATAGACTTAAAAAAAACCACTAATGACTACCGAATTTTAACGCGTAATGTGAATCACCCTTATACCGATTATGGTTCATATTGGGAAGCGATGGTGGTGCGTCAGCCGTTCTCTGATTCTTTTGTCGATGACCAGGAACTAAAAGAATTTAACCATGTACAAAACTTGCGCGATGGCATGACTCCTAATTGGAACATGGTCTTTGGGGTGCCGACAGTTCATGGTTACACTACGCTGCTACCCAAAGATTACGCTCAGTTGTGGCAAACTTCAGCCAGTCCCAGAATTAACTTTATTGATCAAGTGGAACCCACTAATGAGTTGTTAGATCACTGGGCAGTCAAATATTATTTAGTTGATCGTTGGTTTGAGGTTGATGAAGATTTAAGTGAATTTAAGCAGGTTGGGACAGTGGGAAAAGTGGAGTTTATTGGTGGCTCTGGGGAAGTTGAGAACGAGCATCGTTGGCAGATTTTAGAGCGACCAAATGCCTTACCAAGGTTGAGATTTGAAGATGATAGTAATGAGGGTATTGAAATTGTTAAGGAAAATCCTAGGAGAGTAGATTTAAAGATTATAAATAATGGTCATGAGTACTTAGTGATGGCTGATCGTTATGATCGTGATTGGCGGGTGTTTGTTAATGGTAAAGAACAAACAATAGAAAACTTTAATGGGATGAGAAGAGTGGAGTTGGTCAGTGGTGAAAATATTGTTGTTTTTTCATACTGTCCCAGAATGTTTGTGTTAGGGTTGGTAGTTAGTGGTTTGACAGTTATTGGTGTTAGTTGGTGGTTACTCAGAAATAGATCTAAATAGTAGTAGTTTGATTAGTTGAAACTAGGGTGGTTTTCCTGAATAATGGTTAGTCAATATGTGGAAAAAACTATTGTTGTTTTTGGTATTTTTTGTGGCTTTGACTAGTAGTGCTTGGGCATGGTCGATTAATGATACTCCTGTGTCTTATGGTGAATTTGTGACAACTAATAACTATGGGCAAGTTGTAGTTGACAGCGATGGTAATGTTTATGTGGCCACAGGTTCAGTGGGGATTAGAAAGTATGATTCGAGTGGGAGTTTGTTAACTACTTTTTCTGGTTCTAATGCTGCTTTTGGAGTCACTATCGATCCAGATGGTAATATTTTAGTAGCTGATACCAACTCCACAATAGGCTCTATCCCAGGGGTAAAAAAGTACGATTCAGCTGGCAATGCCATTGATATTTCTGGTACTGATCTGGGTGGGACTGCTTACTTTGCCTTTGCTTATGGTATTGATACTGATAGTAGTGGCAATGTGTATGTGAGTGATATTACTAGTAATGAAGTTTATAAATTTAACTCTAGTGGAGCTTATGTAGCGACAATTGTTGGTAACGGTGGTAGTTTTGATAGTCCACAAATGGTAGCTGTAGATAACTCAGATAATTTATATGTTTTAGATTCTAATAATGACCGGATTCAAAAATTTACTGCTGATGGCACTTTTTCATTGGAAGTGACTAATTTGACTACTGGTAACTACCCAGAATCATTTACGGTTGATGGAGATGGCAATATGTATGTTTCAGATAGTGACAAAATTAGAATTTTTAATGCAGCTGGTACTTGGGTTCAGGATATTGATGAAACAGCTTTTAGTTTGGCTGATGGGGCTGCTTACTTTGTAGGGTTGGGTTTTAGTAATGATGGAATCTTATATGTTGGTGATTATAATAATAAGATTTTTAAAGCCAACTTTGATCGTACTCCGGCTACTGTTTCTACTCCGAACTTGCCTGGTAATGAAACCACAGATACTACGCCAATTTTTACTGGTACAGTGACCGATAGTTTATCGATAGTTACAGGAGTGGAGTTTTCGGTTGATGGTGGTGGCTATACTGCTTGTACTGCTGATGATGGAGCTTTTGATGAAACTTCAGAAGCTTACACTTGTACGGTTTCAACTCCCCTCAGTGCTGGTTCTCACACGATTACAATTAGGTCTACAGATGATTATGACCATACCAACAGTGGTGACACTTTGGCGAGTTACACTTTTAGTGTGACTAGTACTACTACTGAAAATGTCGCTTCATCAGGATTTACTCCTCCTGATAAACCAGCGGCCTGCAATGATTTTAAGCCAAATGTCGCTCCAGATTTATTTAGAATTGATATGAATGGTTCTCAGGCTACTTTATATTACTCACCTTTGAATGATAGTGATAATTATGTGATTTGGTATTCAGAAGATCCCAACATTGATCAACACAGTGTGATGACCTACCAAGGTAAATCTACCGGGGTGCTTTATTACACTATTAATGATCTCAAGCCAAATACAACTTATTACTTCAAAGTTCGTGGCCAAAATGGTTGTATGCCAGGAGACTGGAGTGAGCAATTAACGATTACGACTAAGAGTAAAAATATCAGTCTTTTTAGTATTTTTGAAAAATATAATCCAAAGAAAGTTTTAGCCACAGTCAGACAAGTGGTCAAAGAAACCGTTAATCCAATGGTGTTGGAAACTGAAGTAACTCAATAAAGTGAATTTGGTATACTGGCACTTAGCTAAATGATCGAAGAAGAATCATTAAATTTATTTCCAGATGAAGTGAAAAAAGCTTTAGATAGCCACGAGATGGTGGTTTTTTTGTTGGGCTTGTAACCAAGTCTTATATGAAGCCGATAAAATTGATGCTGTTACTAGCCGAGTGGCTTATGAGTCTGCTGTGGGGCATGAAGATGCTTATACGACTGAAGACCATCAGACAGATGTGTTCCGAAAAGGGGATGAGTTGGTAAATTAGGGATTAAAACGAATTGAGGCGCTCCTTGCGGAGCGCCTCAAAACACTTAATTAATACTTGAACCTTATGGGTGGGTAGGCGCCGCGGTTAACTGTTGAAAGTCAAAAATCGCTGGCACCATCCACCTCCAGCCGAAGAAACCGATTCGTCGCCCACGGGCCTGGAAGGCGATTTGGCTGTTTTCCATCATCCGGTCCCAGTGTAGGGTACCCCAGAAGACGGTATACACACGCGTGTCTGTGAACTGGACATAGTACGTGTGTGTCGTTGTACAGCCATCATCATCACAACTGGTGTTGGTTTCAACCCATTTACTGGAAATCCAACCGGTGCCACTGGCATCAGCAGAATAGAACCAGATCATGAAAATCACCGCAACCACCAGCATTACAATGTAGACAACCGTATTGGTGTCACTACTGGAGGATCGATAACGCATGTTACCCTCCAGCTTGTTGGTGATGTTTCTCGTTGGGAATGGCTGTCTTCCAGGCTAAGAAATAGCCCAAGCCGGTGACAAGGGTGCCCCAAATGAAGAACAGGGTCTTTGGGGGAACCATCAGCAAGAATGAGTTGATAGTCTGGCTGAAGGGCAGAACAACCAGTTGGGTTGCCAACACCACTTGGGTGGCGAAGGTTGTTGCCAGGACGCCCATGACGACTGAAGTCAGTAATCCAAAGCGAAGGTGGCTTTGAGAGCTCATCTCAACCTTGTATTCGTACTTGTCATCGAAGTAGTCCAAGATTAACGCCACGGCATATCCGAAGATGGCCGGGGCGGCAATCACCAGAAGGACTACCAGGATCTTGCTAGTGAAATCAACGAGCGACAGCCCCATGATGGCGAAACCGATTAGGTTTGCCAACAGTTCGAACTGGCGATTGGACAGCTTTTGTAAAAAGGTTTTGTTTTGCATTGCTTAAATTTCTCCATTTCGGAAGGGTATAGTACCCACCTGTTGAGAAAAGCTAGTCTCTAAGGTGGGGAAATAAGTAAATTAATAATTTACTTATTGCCCCACTCAGAGATAAAAGTATGATTCAAGTATGTTAAAGTGCTAATTTCTTAGATTTGTATGGTGAGTAGCAACTACTTAGACACAAAAATAAGAGAGTTGAATTATACTATTTTTATCCTATATTGTCAATATTATAGGACTATTTAATCACTTTACTTTAACTTTAGCTAACTTTTTAGCACTCAGCCTTTTTCTCTGCTTAATTTTTTACAATTTCCTTGTTACAATCACTACATTCTATGTCAACTAAACGTGATTATTATGAGATTTTAGGGGTAAAAAAAGGGTCTTCTCAGGCAGAAATTAAATCTGCTTATCGCAAGATGGCTCTCAAGTTCCATCCAGATAAAAATAAAGAAAAAGATGCTGAGGCCAAGTTTAAAGAAATCAACGAAGCCTACCAGATTCTATCTGATGAAAAAAAACGTCAGGCTTATGATCAATTTGGTCATGCAGCCTTTGATCCTGCTTCTGGTGGTTTCGGGGCTGGTAACCCATTTAGTGGTTTTCAAGGTGGTGGTCCATTTACTTGGACTTATCAGACATCTAGTAGTGGTGGCACTCAAGATTTTGATTTTAATGATCCATTTGAGATTTTTGAGTCTATTTTTGGTGGAGGTTTTGGCCGAGCAGCTCGTCGTCCCAGATATGGTTTAACCATCGAGTTTATGGAAGCTGTTCATGGTGTGACTAAGGAAGTTGAGGTGGAAGGCAAGAAACAGCAGGTCAAGATTCCAGCTGGGGCTAATGATGGCACTAGAATTCGTTTTGAAAGTTTTGATGTCACTATCGAAGTTAAACCTCATGAGCGGTTCAAACGTGATGGTTATGACGTGTTTTTAACTGAAAAAATTCCTTTATCAACGGCCATTCTTGGAGGTAATATTGAGATTCCCACCTTGAGGGAAGATCATCTTAAGATGAAGATTAGACCAGGCACCCAATCAGGGAGTTTAATTCGCCTGAGAGGTGAGGGCGTGCCACATCTTAGATCACGGGGTAATGGTGATTTATACATCAAGATTACAGTGGATATTCCAGAGAAACTCTCCAGAGAACAAAAACAGTTAGTCAAAGAGCTTCAAGATGCCGGACTCTAACCAACCCCAGATTAGTTATGATGATTTTACCAAAGTTGATATTCGGGTGGGGCAGATTATTGAAGTCGAACTAATTAAAAATCCCAAGCATAGTACCCATCGGTTAGTCATCGACTTTGGTCAGGAAATTGGTCAAAAAGTTTCCTGTGCCAGATTACCTAACTATTCCTTAGAACAACTTCAAGGCAAGTATATTTTGGGAGTAGTGAATTTTCCAGCCAGACAAATTGGTCAACACTTATCGGAAACCTTGACTTTAGGTGTGCCTGATGGGGAAAACGAGTGTTGGTTGATTGTCCCTGATATGCCAGTTGGCACTAAGTTACCGCTCGGTGGCAGGTTATATTAATTTTTCCCAAGAGTTGTGCTATAATAGCTTCTGGCGAAATACTGATGAAAGACGGACTTATTTTGGTCGCGTCTTTTTTAATAGCTTTTGCCAAGAAGAGTAACAAAACAAATAAAAATTAAAAAAGGAAGACAATGCCAACAGTTTCAACCGTTGCCAGAACAGAATTTGCTGCTGCTATCGCACAAATTGCTGCCGAAAGAAAAATTGATCCAGCTTCTATTTATGAAGCTATTAGACAAGCTTTAGTGTCTGCTTATCGAAAACAAATGGGTTTTTTGGATGAAGAATTTCACTACTACGTAGAGCTTAATGAAGATACTGGTGAAGCCAAGATTTTGAAGGCTCCAGTTTTAGCTCGTGATGAAGAGACTTTAGAGCCAACCGAGTGGGATGAAAAGAAATCAGAGGATGTCACTCCAGCTGGTTTCGGTCGTATTGCTGCTCAAACTGCCAAGCAAGTCATTTTGCAAAAGATTCGTCGTTCAGAAAAAGACCAAATTATCTCTGAATTTGAAGATAAGGTTGGTGAGATTATGACTGGTCAAGTCTTGAGAATGGATCGCCGCAGTGTGGTTATGGACTTGGGTCGTGGTCATGGCTGGATGCCTCCAGAAGAGCAAATGAGAGGTGAGTTTTATCGCTTAAACTCTCGTTTGGCTGTATTTATCAAAGATATTCGTGAAACTAACAAAGGTCAGGTCGTGGTTGTTTCCAGAGCTGACAAACAATTAGTGGCTAAGCTTTTCGATCGTGAAGTGCCTGAAGTTTCTTCAGGAGCTGTCGAGATCGTGGCTGTGGCTCGTGAAGCTGGTGTTAGAACTAAACTGTCAGTTCGTTCTACTCAAGATGGCGTTGATCCAGTTGGTTCATGTGTTGGTCAAAGAGGTGTGCGTGTGCAAAAAGTAATCGAAGAATTAAATAACGAAAAAATCGATATTATTCCTTTCTTTGATGATACCGTGATGTATCTCAAGGGTGCTTTGGCCCCAGCTGAAAATTTACTAATTGAAGTTGATGAGGCTAAAAAAGTTGTCACAGTTACCGCTCCAGATGACCAATTGTCTTTGGCTATCGGTCGTGGTGGGCAAAATGTTCGTTTGGCCGCCAAGTTGACTGGCTACAAGATCACCATCAAATCAGCTGCTGGTAAAGTGCAAACTCAAGCAACTGGTGAGGAAGAGTATGAAATCGATACTTTTGATGGTTTATCTAGTGAATCTAGAGATATTTTGGTTGAGCACAAATTGACCACCCTTAATGACTTGGTTCGTTTCCAAGACAAATGGATGGCCATGGAAGATTTAGCTACTGACCAAAAAGACTTGTTATTAAAAAGAGTTGAGGCAGACAAAAAAGCCCAAGCAGAAATTGAAGCTGCTCGAGCCCAAATGACCGCTGCTGAATAAAAGCTAACTCAAAGTTAGGAAAAAGGAAAAACTAGTTTATGGCACTTACATCTCGTCCACCAATCATTACGATCTTGGGTCATGTTGACCATGGTAAGACGAGTTTACTTGACTATATTCGTAAAACCAATGTTCAAGCTAGAGAACAGGGTGGAATTACTCAACATATTGGTGCTTACAGTATTGTCTACAACGGTAAGCCAATTACCTTTATTGATACTCCAGGTCACGCTGCTTTTAACAAAATGCGCCAACGTGGCGCTCAAATCACTGATTTAGTGATCTTGGTTGTGGCTGCTAATGATGGTGTCAAACCACAAACTATTGAATCAATCCGTTATATAAAACAAGCTAATGTTCCTTTCTTAGTCGCAATAAATAAAATTGATGTAGAGGGTATCAGACTAGATAATGTTAAAGCTCAACTAGCCGAACAGGAAGTCATTGTGCAAGATTTTGGTGGTGATATCGAAACTGTTGGAGTGTCTGCTAAAACAGGAGCAGGTGTTGATAAATTACTTGAGACTATTACTGTAATGGCTGAACTTTTAGAATTAAAAGCAGATCCAGAGCTACCTCTAGAGGCAATTGTGATTGAGTCTTCAAAGGACCCACGCAAAGGACCTTTGGCTAGTGTGATTGTGAAAAAAGGCACTTTAGCTCCAAGACAAGATATTTTTGTTGATCAAATTCAGGGTAGGGTCAAACTTCTATCAAATGAAAATGGTCAGCAACTTGAGAGCGTTTTACCGGGCTTTCCAGCAGAAATTGTTGGTTTGAGAGATGTGCCAGAAGTTGGAGCGATTATCAAAGAAGCTGGTAAAGACTATGCAACTGAACTGATTGAAGACGAAGCAACCGAGGTTTTTGACCAATGGGCTGGACTTGATATTGATAGTGCTTTTGGTGACAAAATTAAGCTTAATTTAATTGTTAAAGCTGACGTTAAAGGTACTTTGGAGGCTATCGAACAGAATATTGATCCAGATAGTGTGAATTTAATCTCATCAGGAGTTGGGCCTGTTACTGAACAGGAACTTGAGTTAGCTCAAACTAGTAAAGCTTTAGTGGTGGCTTTTGGCATGAAAGTGCCTCGAACTACTAAAAACTTTGCCAAGACTCTTGGTGTCAAAGTCAAAGAATATGGCATTATTTATCACTTGATTGAAGATCTTCAAAAACTAATGCTCAAAATTCTCGAGCCAACCATTGATGAAGTAGTGACTGGTGAAGCAGAGATCATGCAGATTTTTGAGATGAAGGGTGAAAAAATTGCTGGGGTGAAAGTCAAGACAGGTGAAGTTAAAAAGTCAGATTTATTACATCTCAAGAGAAATGATGAAATTGTAGCTAATCCAGTGATTGCCAACATGAAACACGGTAAAGACGATATTTTAGTGATTAAAACCAAAAATGAAGGTGGTTTGACTTTCAAAAACAAAAAATTGGATTTTCAAGTTGGTGACGTTATTATTGCTTATAAAAAGGAAGAAGACGAAGAATAAAAAAAGATCGAGTGTGATATAATTCATGCTCTAGTATAAAGGTGACTTTATCAAGCAGGCTACGGCTCGCTTCATAAGGGAGGAAAAAATACCATGGCATTATCAAAAGCCCAAAAAACTCAAATCGTAAAAGACTTTCAATTATTTGAAGGTGATACTGGTTCTCCAGAAGTTCAAGTTTCTTTATTGACTGCTTCTATTCAAGAACTGACCGATCACTTGAAGAAACACAAGAAAGATAATCACTCTCGCAGAGGTTTACTAAAGCAAGTTTCCAAGAGACGTCGTTTACTTAGATTTTTGCAAAGTCGTAGTGAAGAGAGATATGCCAAACTAGTTGAGAGACTTGGTTTGAGTAAATAATCATTTTTAAGCAAATTGAAAGCCCCCTTTTTTTAGGGGGCTTTTTGTTAGCTCCAAATTAGTGAATAAAACAGAAAAAACTAATTTTCCTTTGTTTTATTTTCTATTTGTTCTATGATTTAATTAACAAATATGCAAGAAACAGGACTAATTAGAAGAGTTAAAGAAATGAGAATGGATAAAGCTTTTTCAGAAGCAGTAGAGTCTGGTGATCAAAGAGCTTGGGATAGGTATACTGAAGTTGTTAGATCAGCTAATCTGGGTGGAAAAAAGAAAAAGTTTGGTGAGGGCGATCTCCCTCCACAAATTATAGGTGGTAGTCCAAGAGATCCTAAATAGTTTTATTTTTTAGTTCAATTGGTTAAATTCAACTCTTTCCTGTATAATGCTTGGTATCGGGAATGAAACTTCCTCGATTGGCAAGGAGTGGTTGAGCCACAGGTACTCCCTGCTTATTGAGGAACTATTATTAATTTTTGCAACATTCCCCAAATATAGTATGAATAGGTTAGCTCTCGTCCGAGCTTAATTGCCACGCAAGGAATACCTTGAACGTGGGAGTTTGGTGAACTAACAGAAAGAAAAAATGGGTTACCCAAAATATCCAGATACATATAAAAAGACCTTCACTTTAGGAGGCAAAGAAGTCACAGTTGAGATTGGTAAGTTTTCTGAGCAAGTCAGTGCTGCTGTTTTGGTTACTTGTGGAGAGACAGTTGTTCACTCTACAGTAGCTTTGGGCAGAAAAGTTGATCTTGGTTATTTTCCATTATCAGTAGAATTTGCTGAAAAACTTTTTGCTTCTGGAATTATCAAAGGTTCTAGATGGATCAAACGTGATGGTCGTCCATCAGATGATGTGATTTTGAAAGCGAGAGTGATTGATCGTTCTTTAAGACCAATGTTCCCAGATGGTATTACCAATGAAGTGCAAATCATTAATACTGTGCTTTCCTATGATGAGGAAAATGACCCAGATATGCTTGGTTTATTAGGAAGCGCCATTGGTTTATCAGTTTCTGATATCCCTTTTGCTGGTCCACTGGCTGGTTTAAGAGTGGGTTATAGAAAAGAAACTAATGAATTTTTATTTAATCCAACTAATACTGAAAGAAAAACCAGTGACTTAGATTTAATTGTTTCTGGTAATGCTAATACCATTGTGATGGTTGAGGCTGGTGCCAATGAAGTATCTGAGTCTGTTATGGTGGAAGGTTTAGTTCTAGCTCAAGAAAAACTTGGTGAGGTTTGTCAAGTTATTGATGAGATTACTGCCAAAGTTGGCAAAGAAAAATTGGAGTTAGTGACTGCAGATGATTTAGCTGCTACCAAGAAAATTGAAGATTTGGCTACTAAGATTTATGCTGATTTTTCAGCTGAAATTAGAGAGATCGTTGAAAAAAGTGGTCGGTTATTACCAACCAACGAAGCTGAAGTTAAAACAGCCATTTTTGAAAAGTTAAATGCTGGTATCGAAGATGAGTCTGAACAAGTTACTGAAAAAACCATCAGTGAGGCTTTACACTTGTTAACCAAAAAAGAAGCCAGAAAAATGATTATTAATGAGGGTATTCGTCCTGATGGTCGTCAAACTACTGAAATTAGACCAATCTGGTGTGAAGTTGACCTATTTGCTCGTACCCATGGCTCAGCCATGTTTAAGCGTGGTGCTACTCAAGCTGTGACAATTACAACATTAGGTGATCCAACTTTGGGTCAATTAATTGAAAGTATTGATGGTGAAGAGACTAGACACTATATTCATCACTACAACATGCCTCCATACGCCTCTGGTGAAGCTGGTAGGTTTGGTTCTCCAAAACGTCGTGAAATTGGTCATGGTGCTTTGGCTGAAAGAGCCTTATTACCAATGCTTCCAAGCCAAGAAGAGTTCCCTTATACCATTCATGTGGTTTCAGAGATTATGAGTTCTAATGGTTCTACTTCTCAGGCTTCAGTGTGTGGCTCTACCTTGTCATTAATGGCAGCTGGTGTTCCAATCAAACGTCCAGTTTCTGGTATCGCTATGGGTTTGATGAGTGATGGTGAAAAATATGTTGTCCTTTCAGATATTCAGGGTCTTGAAGATCATGTCGGTGATATGGACTTCAAGGTAGCTGGTACTGAAGAAGGGATTACTGCTATCCAAATGGACATTAAGCTTAAAGGTGTCCCTAGAGAAGTTTTAGAGCAAGCCTTATCACAAGCTCGTGAAGGTCGAATGCATATTTTGGGTGAAATGATGAAAGCAATTTCAGCTCCAAGAACTGAGATCTCTAAATATGCTCCAAAAGTGGTTCAAATTGAGATTCCAGCTGACAAAATTGGTGAACTGATCGGCCCCGGTGGCAAGATGATTAAGTCCATCATTGAGGCAACTGGTGCAGAGGTCAATGTTGATGAAGACAAAGAAAGAGAAGTTGGTATTGTCAACATTTCTTCTTCAGAGCAAGAAAAGATTGATGCAGCTGTAGCCAAGGTGACAGGTTTAGTTAGAGTTGTAGAAGTGGGTGACGAATTTGACGGAGAGATTACTAGAGTTGAAAACTATGGCGCTTTTGTTGAATATCTTCCAGGTCGTGAAGGGTTAGTCCACGTTTCTGAAATGTCGACCGAGAGAATTGAAGACGTAACTGCTGTGGCCAAGATTGGTGACAAAGTTCATGTCAGAATTTCTGAAGTCAAAGAAGACGGTAAGATCGGTTTATCGATGTTAACCGCTGAACAGTCTGCTGCTAAGAAGCCTAGTGGAGGTGATAGAGGTGATAGAAGAGACCGTGGCAATGGTGGTGGACGTAGATTTTCTAGAGATAACAACCGTGGAGGTGATAGAAGAGGTGGTTTTAGACCAAGAAGAGATGGTTTTCGCTAACTCTTATGAGTAGTAAAACTACTTATTAAATTGCAACAGAAAGGCCCCACAAAAGTTGGGGCCTTTTTTTACTTTTATTCTGTATGGGAACTAGCTATACTTACACTCGTGAAAGTAACTGCCCTGCAACGACAAGGTATTGGTTTATTGGCTTTAGATGAGGCTTATCAATTTGCTGAAGAGCTGGGTCTAACCATGAATGAACCGAGTAATGTTGAAAACTTCAATGCTTTGTTAGTTCGTTTTCTCATTCTTTATACCGAGTACACCACTGGAGTAGTGCTTGACCCCACTTATTCGTTACCGTTTTTAAGTTATAAACATAAAAACTCTGGTTTAGTCATTAGACTTGAGCAGGATAGGGAGCAAGATCCTTTGGGTGTGCCTAGATTTATTCCTCAGTGGAGTATCGAAGACGTTAGAAATAACTATGGATTGGCAAAGTTAGAGCTGTTTTATCATCCAGCAGAGGAGATGGCTAATGAAAAGAAAAAACTAGTTGCTGATCTTTATGATTTTTGTCAGTACGAGGGTATCGATTTTTTACTAAAATTGGTCATTTATCATCCACCAGGAAAAACTTTAGACACCACTGAGTTTCAAGAGACTCAGTTAGAAGCAGTCGCAGAGTTGCAACGGTTTGCCAGTATTTTGGCTCTGCAGTATCCACAGGATCCTTTGGCTACGGCAACCTTGACTAGTACTTTGGATATTCCTTGGTTAGTCAGTGCTGATGGTTTTAGTTATGATCAATTTAAAGATGTTTTAAGAGTGAGTATGGAAAATGGAGCTGAGGGCTTTTTGCTTGGCAAAACCTTATGGGAAGAACTTGGTTCGATGAGACTTGAAGATCAATCACTTGATTTTGAACAGATTGAGAGATTTTTAAAAACTACTGGTAAGGATCGAGTCATTGAGTTGATGAGAATTGTGAACGAAGCTAAAGAAGCTTAGTTTTTTTTGTAAGACTGCTCACGGCAGTTTGGCCAGTTTTGGTTATAATAATTTTACACACTTAGTGTTGTTAGTTGAGAAAGGTTACTTATGTCTTACATGCTTCCTAAATTAGCTTATGCTTATGACGCTTTGGAGCCAGCTATTGATGCTCAAACCATGGAGATTCACCATACTAAGCATCATCAAGCTTATGTTGATAAACTTAACGCTGCTTTGGAAGGTTTGCCAGATATGCAAGATTTGCCTATCGAAACCCTGATGCAATCACTCAAAGAAATTGATGATCCAAAAGTGATGATGGCGGTTAGGAATAATGGTGGTGGTCATGCAAATCATTCTTTATTTTGGCAACTGCTTTCACCTGAGAAACAAGAAATGCCCAGAGTGTTAAAGGATGACTTAGAAGAAACTTTTGGTTCTATTGAAAAGTTTAAGGAAGAATTTGCTAATGCTGCTGTTACCAGATTTGGTTCTGGTTGGGCTTGGTTAATTGTTGATAATGGTAGATTAAAAATTACCAGTACCCCAAACCAAGATAACCCCTGGATGGACAACAAATTACCAGTTTTAGGTCTAGATGTGTGGGAACATGCTTATTATTTGAAATACCAGAACCGTCGTCCAGAATATATTGAGGCTTTTTGGCAGGTGGTGAATTGGTCCAAAGTGGCTGAGCTTTACCAACAAGCGATGAGTTAAAAGTTTAGTTACTTCAACTCTTTATTTCTACTAAAAAATTCTGTAAGGTAACTGTTATTATTTTCTTAAATAGAAATGACTGATTAATATGTTACAGGTGATTCTTGATGTTGAAACCAAAAAAACTTTTGATGAAGTTGGTGGTTACTTTCCTGATAGATTAGGGATTTCCTTTGTCGGGGTTAATGTTAGACATAATTTTGGTGAAGAAGGTGAATATCAGTCTTACTTTGAACAAGATTTGCCTAAATTATTTCCCTTACTAGAAAAAGCAGATGTAGTAGTTGGTTTTAATATTGATGGTTTTGATATGCCAACTTTTACCTCATATTATACTGGTGATATCAGCAAAATCCCGACTTTAGATATTATGTTGAGAATTAAAGATGTTACTGGTCACAGAATTGGTTTAGATGCGGTAGCTAAAGAAACTTTGGGGATTGGTAAAACTGGTGATGGTTTGGATGCAATTAAGTATTACCAAACTCAGCAATGGGAAAAACTAGAAAAATATTGTTTACAAGATGTGAAAGTGACTAAAGAGATTTTGGATTATGGTTACAGTAAAGGTGAAATTAAATTTCGTAATAAATGGAATAGATTAATTACCACACCGGTTGATTTTACTTTTACCCCCCAGAAAAATGCTGGAGTTCAGATGAGTTTAATCTGAAACAATGTTACAATTCCTCTGTGCAAAAAGCTAAGTTACCCCCAAAGGTTTGTTTAACGGCAGCTGGTTTTTTAGTTAATGATAATAAAGTGTTATTGGTTAAACATAAAAAGCTAGGTATTTGGCTGGCTCCAGGTGGCCACATGGAGGAAGATGAGTTGCCACATCAGGCAGCAGAAAGAGAGTTTTGGGAAGAAACAGCGATTAAAGTTACTGCTCAAAGTACTTTACCGCTTTTGCCAGGAACAGCTAATTCTGCTTATTATCCCACGCCGTTTTCGGTGAATTTACATTGGATTAGTAAAGAGCTTTATCAGAAGAGATTGGCTAGTAAAACTCCAGAAAAAAGAGTGACCGATAAAACCTGGAAATTAGGTTGTGAACAGCACTTAGTTTTTACTTATGTAGTGACCGCTATTGCTGGAGTTGAGTTTAAACAAAATGTTGAGGAAACTTTGGGGATTGGTTGGTTTAGTAAAGATGACTTAAAAGATTTAGAAACTATTCCGGAAGTTAGAGTTGAAGCCGCTTGGGTTTTGGCTCATCAGGACAAGATGAAAGGTTCACCATGAAAGTTGCGCATCAACTAACAGAAAATGTGAAGTTTTTACATAAGGTAGCCTTATTGCACAATGGTAAGGTTTTAGTGCTCAAAAGAGCTAATGATGCAAAAAGCAGACCTGGGGCTTGGGATTTACCCGGTGGGAATGTTGAGTGGCCAGAAGCTCTCACTGAGTCAAAAAGAAATCTCCATCAGAACGATGTGGCTCGTGAAATAATCGAGGAAACAGGCTTAGAAGTGGCTCCAGCTACCTTTGTTTTGGAAAACATGGTCCACTTTTTTAGTTATTTTGATGCTAGAAAACAAATCTACTCGATTGTTTGTGGTTGGGTTGTAAGCAATCTAACTGACCTAGAACCAGACAAGGTCTTATTATCTGACGAACACGTTGAATACCGTTGGATCGATGAGTCGGAGCTTAATAGTTTGGATTTTGGAGAGCCTGTTGGGACTTTTGTCAAAACAATTATTGAACAAGCACTTACAAGATAAAGAAAGTTAATTATGTCGTTACTTAAAGTTACTGATCTGGTGACCCAAATTGATGGTCAGCCGATTTTAAAAGGTTTGAACTTGGAAATTGAGGCTGGTAAATCAGTGGTGATTATGGGGCCAAATGGCTCTGGTAAGTCGACTTTATCCAAAGTTTTGGCAGGTCATCCTGATTATGAGTCGACTGGCTCGATTATTTTTAATGGCAAAGAAATTTTTGAGCTATCTCCTGATGAACGAGCCAAAGAGGGTTTGTTTTTAGCTTTCCAATATCCAGTCGAAATTCCTGGTGTTAAAGTGTTGAATTTTTTGTGGACTATTTATACCCAAAAAAATCCAGATCGAGAAACCAGAGAATATAAGTCAATTGTTGAGTTTAAAAACTTTTTAGAAACCAAAGCCAAAGAATTAGATATTTCCACAAAACTTCTAACCAGAGGGTTAAATGAAGGTTTTTCTGGTGGGGAGAAAAAGCGGTTGGAGATTTTACAGATGGCAGTCCTCAAACCTAAATTAGCCATTCTTGATGAGACTGACTCTGGTTTAGATATTGATGCTATTCGAGTTGTAGCCCAAGGAGTTGAACAAATCAGACAAGAAACCGGGATGACGGTGTTGATCATTACTCATTACCAACGAATTTTACAATACATGACTTATGACCAAGTCTTGGTTGTCGCTGGTGGTCGAGTGGTGAAAGAAGGTGGACCAGAATTAGTAGATGAACTAGAACAAACCGGTTATGGCCAGATTCGCAACTAAAAAAACCAAACCAGGAGATGATTTTATCCAAAACGATTATCAGCATGGATATTCTTTTGGGACCAAAGACTATGTTTTTCAGGCTGATAAAGGCTTGACCGAGGAGTTGATTCGTCAGATTTCTGCGATGAAGCACGAGCCAGCTTGGATGCTGGAGTTGAGGTTGAAAGGCTTTGCTGAGTTTAAAGTTAAACAGAATCCTCTTTGGGGAGCTGATTTGTCTGCTATTACTTTTGATGATTTATCTTATTATTTGAAACCAACTGCAGGCCAAGCTAAGTCTTGGGATGATGTGCCACCAGAAGTAAGAGAGACTTTTGATCGGATTGGTGTGCCAGAAGCAGAAAAACAATATTTAGCTGGTATTAAAGCTCAATATGACAGTGAAGTAGTTTATGGTTCGCTCAAACAAACTTGGGAAAAAGATGGGGTGATTTTTTTGTCTATGGATGAGGGGTTAGCTAAATACCCAGATTTGGTCAAAGAACATTTTACTAAAGTAATTGCTCATAATGATAATAAATATGCTGCGTTAAATACGGCGGTGTGGTCTGGTGGGTCATTTGTTTATGTGCCACCTGGAGTGCAGGTTAAAATGCCACTCCAGACTTATTTTAGAATTAACTCCGAGGCTTTCGGTCAATTTGAGAGAACCCTAATTATTGTGGATGAAGGGGCTTCAGTTCATTATGTCGAGGGTTGTACCGCTCCTCAATTCTCATCAACGTCACTTCATTCTGCTGTGGTAGAAATTGTGGTAAAAAAAGGTGCGACTTGTCAGTACACTACGGTTCAGAATTGGTACAAGAATATTTATAACCTAGTGACCAAGAGATCTTATGTTCATGAAGAAGGTAAGATGATTTGGACTGATTTCAACATGGGTTCCAAGGTCACGATGAAATACCCAGGTTTTGTTTTGGCTGGCAAAGGGGCTCATGGTGAAGTTTTATCAATGGCTTTAGCTGGTCATGGTCAGCATCAAGATACTGGTGCCAAAGCAATTCATTTAGCTCCATATACTTCTTCAACCATTATTTCTAAATCGATTAGTAAAGATGGTGGTCGAGCCAGCTACCGGGGAATGGTTCATGTTGGGCCCAAAGCTCATCACAGTAAGAATACGGTAGTGTGTGATGCGTTATTACTGGATGATAAATCTCAGTCTGACACTTACCCGTTGGATAAGGTTTTTAATAATCAGATTGAAGTTCAGCATGAAGCGACCGTGTCCAAAATTGGTGATGATCAGCTTTTTTACTTGATGAGTCGTGGTGTTTCAGAAGAGGATGCCAGAAAAATGATCGTGAATGGTTTCATTGCTGATCTAGTGAAAAAATTACCTTTGGAATACGCAGTGGAAATGAACCGCTTAATTGACTTTGAGATGGAAGGTTCAATCGGCTAAAGATGACAACGTATCAAATCAAAGCTAACGAACACCAAGCAATTACTTTGGAAAAACCAGGTAAATATGTGATTGAGTTGGTGGGTGAAGGTGCCAGTGTAGATATCAAAGGTATCTTTCAAACAAAGCAAAGTGAAACTTGTTTACTAGAGGTAGTAATTCATCATCAGGCTCCCCATACCAGAGCTGAAACAGTGATGAAAGGCGCTGCCAAGGATAACTCATTTATTCAGTTCAAAGGCAAAATTGTGATTGATCAGGACTGTGGTGATACCCAATCATTTTTGACTGAAAGGGTGTTATTGTTAAGTGAAACTGCTAGAGCAGAAGCTGTCCCAGATCTAGAAATCAAGACGGATGACGTGAAATGTTCTCATGCTGCCAGTATTAGTAGCATTACTGATGAACACCTTTTTTATCTTCAATCTAGAGGGATCGAGAAAGCTGTGGCTGAACAAATGATTGTTGATGGTTTCTTAGAGGTTTAGATTAAGTTACTTTTTGTTTTCTAGTCAAATTTGGGTTAAGATATTAGAGTTGTGAATGGTCGAAGCGAATTTATTCCAGAATCCAAATTACTTTCTTCATATGAAGATGAGGAAAGTTTGTTTACTGATAAATCACCAATAGCATATACTTTTGACCCAGAAGCAATTTTGTTAGAAGCAGAGATAGCAATAGATGATTTAACTGATTTATCAGAACAAAATGAGTTGGTTTTACCAGATAGAATCGATTGGCTGAATTTTGGTGATCAGATAGGATTGATTTACCAAACTATTTCTCTTGGTAATGCTAGTGAAGTTGTTGAGTTACTTCCAGCCAAGATAAAAATTACCGATTATGATTTCAACTTTGAAAGGCTGCTAGAAAATTTAATTAAAGCTGGTTTTGCGGAACAGATAATATCTAAGTTGGTAAAAATTGATTCTTGTGCTGATTTAGTAGATCCCAATAAAGGTTTTATTACTAGCTTTTTTAGAATGCTGATTAGACTTGGTTATGTTGATCAATTAGTGGTTATATTGCCTGAAATTTACGGCGATATTACCCTAAATAAATGGATAGTTGAGATTTATGCTGATTGTGCAAACTTGAGAGAAACTTATAGGGTAAAGTTGGTTGAGGAAATTTCTAACCTTATTCCTCAAGAGATATCACTGGAAGATGCTTTTCCTTGGGATTTAGCAAACTTATCTTTATTGGCCAGAATAGATATTCAATTTGTTGAAAATTTTTTAGGTAGGTTTAAAAAAGAGGTGAATATTTTGGTTTTAAATGAAAAACAACTAGATTTTTTAAATGATTTAGTTGGATTGGGTTTTTCTAATCAGGTGGTCAAACTAATTAAACCCAGTTGTAACAGAAAAATTAGTCGCGAAGCTTGTTATTTATTGCATCGTTTAGCAAAGAACGGTCAAGAAAATATTGCTCTTGAGTTTGTGAAAATTGCTTTGGATAAAAGTGATAGTACAACAGTTTCTGTTTGTTCCTCTTTAGTTGAAAAAGGTTTTGCTGATGAAGTAATAGCTTTGGGAATTTTACCTGACAATTTTTTAATGGGTTCCCCCGATTTAAATAAATATATTTCTTTATTTATGGCTTTAGTTAAAGTTGGTAAAGGCAGTGAAATAATAAAAAGAATAACCAGAATTAACTTGAATAGTTTAGAACCATTAGAATATGAATTTATAGATAGGTTGATTAAATTTAATTTTTCTGGAGATTTAGCAAGACTTATTTCTGATTATATTGATTACAGTCACTTGACTTCTAAAGCCAGAAGATTTTTAGCAAAACTTGCGCCAGTATCTCCTAAAATTAAAGAGGGTTTACTGAGTAATATTCCTGAGAAATTTGACTTATCTATGATTAACGAACTGATTTTATATCTTGATGGTTTATTAGACGGACCACTGGCAGATGAAATATTAAGTCGTTTTACTGGTTTAAACCAGCTAACGGACTTTAAATATGACTTTTATGGCCAAGATAGTGATAGAAATCAATTGTATTTTTTGACAGAAATTGCAATTAGTGGCCATGTTGACCAATTAAATGCTTTATTTGCAGAAATTTTTAAGAAGATTGAATCAGGGTTGAGACAACCAATTGATCATGAGTCACTATCATTAACTAGAAAAGCAGGGCCACATTTACATGAATTAATTAAAAAATTTCCAATTATTGATGGTTATGGAGAATCTTTAAGATTTGGTTGGATCAAAAGAAAAGTCAATAAAGGTGGTAGTGAAAATTTTGTCTATTTAAACTTAGGAGCTGGCAATTTAAAAGTTATTTTTCGAAGCAGTTTAATTCAACAATCTTATTTAGCTAGTTATCAAAAAGCCTTTAATTTAATTCCAGACTATGTAGTTGGTGCTAACTATCCAGAGTTACAAAATAATAAAAGTGAAAAAAAATGTCTTAGCGTTGATAGTTTGGGTAGTTATCGAGAAGTTTATGCTGGACCAAGTTTGGATTTACTAGATCTCGATGCTTTACCGGTAACAGTAAGAGATTCCATAGAAAATCAGCGTAAATATATTTTGTTAAAGTTGGGTATTAATGGTATTAACCATGGTCATGCTCATGAGAGAAACTTTAATGTTCGTTTCCTTTTAACTAAAGGGCAACAAAAAAAACTTTTTTTTGATGTTAATATGGCTATTCGTTTTGCTATTGAGCAACAAATGGCTTTAACACCAATTGTGACTTTGAGAGATTGGGATGCAGCGACCAGTAGCTAGTGGCAATTTCCAGATATCTGTTACAATTTAATTTATGTTTGATCCACAAAAAATTGTTCAAGATTTCCCGATTTTGCACCAAAAGGTTCATGGTGATAAAAGGCTTATTTATTTGGATAGTGGTGCTACCTCTCAAAAACCAAAACAAGTGATTGAGGCTATTAGTGAATACTATTTAAATGATAACGCCAATGTCCACCGAGGTGTTCATGTCTTATCAGATAGAAGTACCCAAGTTTGGGAGGAAAGTCGAGCTACAATTGCGAATTTTTTTGGTGCCTTTCCTGAAGAGTTAATTATTACTAGAAATACGACTGAGGCTAGTAATGGAATTGCTTATGGTTGGGAACATAATCTCCAGTCAGGAGATGTTTTGGTTAGCACCATGATGGAGCATCACGCTAACTTGGTTGTTTGGCAAGAATTGGCCAAAAGAACTGGTGCGATTTTAAAAGTAGTTAATTTAAAAAATAAAGCAGAATTAGACCTAGACCACTTAACCGAGATCCTGAAGCAAGGTAAGGTTAAATTAGTAGCTTTTAATCATGTCTCTAACTCCCTTGGAACTGTCAATCCAGTTGCTGAAATTGTCAAGTTGGTGAAAAAACATGCTGGTGGAGCTAGAACGGTGGTGGATGCCGCCCAATCTGCCCCGCATCTGCCGATCAACTTTCACCAGTTGAAGGTAGATTTCCTGATTTTTAGTGGTCACAAAATGTTAGCGCCGATGGGAGTGGGTGGGTTATTGGTTAGAAAAGAGCTAATGGTTAATGAAGAATTTAAGCCATGGTTATTCGGTGGTGGGATGATTGATCAGGTTCATGCTGAAACTGCTAGTTATTCTCCAGATTTAGCTGATCGATTTACTGCCGGGACACCTGATGTAGCCTCGACTAGAGGGTTGGCCGTTGCTTGTGAATATTTATCTAATTTGGATATGACTGAAGTAATGAAGCATGATTTTGAATTAGTCACATATGCTTATGATAAATTGAGCCAAATACCAGGTGTAACTGTCGTCGGTCTTAAACCAGAACTAGTGAATGGTTTGCCAAATAGGTCTGGCTCAGTCACTTTTATTCACCAGACGGCTCATCCTCATGATCTAGCTCAGATTTTGGATAGTGAAGGGGTAGCTGTTAGATCTGGTCATCACTGTACTATGCCATTACATCTTGCCTGTGACTGGCAGGCTACTACCAGAGCCAGTTTCAATGTTTATTCAACTAAGAAAGACATTGATATCTTAGTAGCTGCATTTGCTAAAGTAAATAAAATTTTTGGAGTTTAAAATGAATGATTTTTATCAAGAAGAGATGATCGCTGAGTTTAAAGAACCCCAAAATAGAGGCAAATTAATTGATGCTGATTTTGAGCATGAGGGCAAGAATGCCTCTTGTGGTGATGAGCTGAAAGTTTATTTGAAATTTTCTGCTGATGGTCAAAAAATTACTGATGTTAAGTGGGAAGGTCATGGCTGTGTCGTGAGTGTGACCAGCATGAGTTTGTTGTCAGAAAAAATCAAAGGCAAGACTTTGGCGGAGCTTAAAACTTGGGACAAAAGTAATTTGTTACCTTTTTTTGGGATGGCTGAAGTTAATAAAGGTCGTGAAAAATGTTTTACTTTAGGTTTAAATGCAGTGCAACAAGCCTTAGAAATCTGGCAAGCTAAGTAATATGAAAATTTTTGTTGGTTCAGCCAATCCAGTGAAGGTTAACGCCACTCTTGCCGCTGCTATCGAGACTTGGCCTGATGTGCAGGTTAAGGGTTTTGAGGTGGCTAGTAAAGTTTCAGCTCAACCGCTCAGTGATGAGGAAACCAGACAAGGGGCAATCAATCGAGCTCAGGCCGCTTTGGTTACTGGTCTTAAAGAGGTTGGTAGTGTTGAAGAAATACTTGGTGTGGGTATGGAAGGTGGTGTGGTAGATTATGGTAATGAGATGTGGTCTACTGTTTGGGCTGCGGTAGTTGATCAACCAGGCAATGTAACTTTATCTGCTGGGGCTAGATTTATGGTGCCCAGTTCGGTAGCTGATTTGATTAGAAAAAAAGTAGAGATGGGTCATGCAGTAGCAGAGATTATTGGTGAAGAAAATAAAAATAAAATCAAGCAAGAACAAGGTCTGATTGGGATTTTGACGGCTGGTTTTGTTGACAGAACAGAAGAGTATCAAGGTATTATTAAATTGGCTCTTGGTATTTGGTATGGTCGAGAAAAAGCCAAACAACTTTTTGGTAAAAATATTTAAAGGGAAGATATGCCTCCACAAGTTTATAAAGTGAAATTAGCTGATAAAGAAGTGCTTAATAATAAGTTTACTAGGTTTGATTTTGAGTTAGTTGAACCTCATGAACTTGAATTTTTAGCTGGTCAATATGTGTCTTTCTTGGTTTCTGATAAGGGGGAGAGACGGTCTTACTCTATCTCTAGCTCTCCAGATATTAAACATGGTTTTAGTATCACTGTTGATGTTACTCCGGCTGGTTTGGGAGTAACTTTTTTGAATAACTTAAAGTTTGGTGATGAAGCTCAAGTTCTGGGGGCAATGGGTGAGTTTAAAATTCAACTTGAGCCAATTGAAGAAGAGTTAGTATTTATTGCCACTGGTTCTGGAATTGCCCCATTTAGATCAATGGTAATTGATCTGTTGAAGGATAAACAAGACCAGCGAAAAATTACTTTGTACTGGGGGTTACGTCATGAAGAAGACATGATTTGGCAAGATTTATTTCAAGATTATGCTCAGACATTTAGTAATTTTAGTTTTCATCCAGTTTTATCTCAAGCTCAACAAGAATGGCCTTTATGTCGAGGCAGAGTAACTGATTGTTTAAGTATTCATGACTTGCCAGTTAAAGCTGGTTTTTATTTATGTGGCAATACAGCAATGATTGAGGATGTTAAAAAGGTTTTATTACAACGTGGGGTAGAACAAAAATTAATTCATCATGAGAAGTTTTATTAATTTAGTAGTTCTTCATAGGTGTAATTGTAGTTGAATTGTTGCTTGTTTTTGATGATCTGGAATTTCCAAACTGTGAAATTAGCTGATTCGAATATTTTTGTATATTCTTTTTCCAAATATTCTCTGGCTTTAATAAATGGGTTTAGACATGAAGAGTTAATTATGTTTACAGAGTTATCCATTCTATGATCACAGATAAAGTAAAAAACATCTGCATCTCTGGTTAGTTGAGCAATATTTAGTCCGTAGTTAACAGTTCTAACCAATTTTGTTTGGGTTAATTTTTCTAGCTGGTATAAAAAGCCAGTCGTTCCCCATTCATCGTATGGTAAGGTGTGATTAACTTCCAAGGCCGCTAAGACAAATTTTGGGGTTAGATGTTTTTTATCTAAGTAATAGTCCTGATAGATGACTTCAGCAATAGCTTTTTTTTGTTCATAGAAAGATATGTTCGGATGGGTTACTACCAAGTAGTAGGAATTTTGGTACTGATCGATAAAAATAGTTGTTAGTAGTAATAAACCAATTATTTTAGTAAATTTATTGATTTTAAAAAGTTGATAAATTCCTATCGACATCGTAATTAGAAAAAATGGCAAGGTTGAGAGTAAGTAGGTTCTAGCTATATAGCCATTAGATAAAAACATAAAAAAGGCTGAACCAGCTAAGATTAGAACAATTTTTGTTTTGTTTTTGAGATCTTGATCTTTTTTTATTAGTAGGCCAAGAAGAGTTAAACCAAATATTACAATTTCTGAAAAAATAAAACTTTTACTCGGGTAGGTAGTCCAGACAATACTGTTGATGGTGTTTTTAATTTTATCAATCAAAAGCACAGGTTCTTTTTCGGTAAAGTTAATAATAAAAAATAAAATCTGATCAAATGGATAATATTTATAAGTTGAAAATATCCATAGCAAAAAGATTAGTAGAGCACTAGCCAGGGGGACAAAAATATTTTTTGGGGAAGGGTCAAGGTCTATGAGTTTGAACCAAAATTTTGCAAGTAAAAATATGCCGACTGGCATGATTAAAAATACCCCATAGTGGAAATGTAGACCAATAAATAAGAAAAATGCCGCTGCCGATAGGTAAAAGTAATGAGGTTGTTTTTTAGTTTTTAAAATCATTAATAAAAAAAGCGATGACAAAACTGGTAGAAAAAAGGGTTGAAGTAGTTGTCTGCTTTGATAAATTAGTTCGCCATTTATGGCAAAAAATAAAGCTACGATTAACCCAAGTTTGCTATCTTTTAGTTCTTTGCCGATTAAGTACCCGATAAGTGGAAATAGGCTAAAGAAAAAAGCCCAAACTTTCATAAAAACTACTGGATCTTTGGTGAACAGCCAAATAATTGCAACGACATAGTAGTAGAAGGGAGAGTTCATTATCCAATTAAATCCACCGGCTGCAAAAGGACCTCTTTTAATCGTTTCCCCGTAATTTACTAGGTGTTCAGCCACTAACATGTCTCGGCTTTCGTCATTACCGATTTGTTCCCAGACCATGTTTTCTATGTTTTTAAATCTAAAAAAGAAACTTATTACAATGGTAGCTCCAAGAATAAGATGATAAATATTTATTTTTTTTAGGATTTTTACTAATTTCATTATTGAATTCAGCTCTAAAATACTACATGATGTCTTTAGATCATTTTAATCTAAATGATCTTTATAAAGTAGTTTAATCGAAATAATAGAAAGCGACTATGACAGATGCACAGCCAGATGCCAAAGGCAATTTAACTAAAAAAGTAGGTAAATATACTGTCAAAGTGATTAGAGAAAAATGTATCAGTGCTGCTACTTGTGTGGCGATTGCTCCTGGTGTTTTTGAACTAGACGAAGAGCAAATTGCTAAAGTTATTTCTCAAGATGGTAATGACGATGACACCAAACTACTAGCAGCTCAGAGTTGTCCTACTGCTGCAGTGATAGTGACAGACAATGAAACTGGTAAACAAGTTTGGCCCATAGTTTCCTAATAAATGGTATTGACGCTAGACTTTTCTCATGGAAAATACTAATCTAGTATTTCAAAGACATCTTTTGATGCCTTTTATTATAAAAAAACCTGCCTCTCAACCGACAAATTATTGTGTTTGTTGAGCTTTAACAACAAATTTTAGCCTGGGAGGGGCTGATATGAAGAAATTTTACCCTTATGTGTTTCCTGCTGTAGCTCTGTTATTTGTTTTGTTTTTATTATTCCGTTGGTACAACCTCAAAACTCAACGTGAGGGTTTAACTTCATTACTAAGTGATGGAGTTAAGATTGAAAACTTAGATCCAAGTGACGCTTCCAATTTACTGAAAGGTGCTAGTGACTATAAGACTGCTGACTTAGCTGGTGAAGGTACTAATATGGGTGAAATCCGTTACGAGGTTAAAGATGGCAAAATGTTGTTTACTGTGAGTGCTGTGTTACCAAAACTTGATGAAGGTTACTACCAAGTTTGGTTGAAAGAAGTTACAAGTGAAGGTAAGAGAAAAGCTTTAGTTTTGGAATATCTTAAAGGTGGCTATGTTGGTTCAGCCTCGATTAATGCTGACACTCTACCATTTGAGGTTTTAGTCACTAAAGAGCTTACTAGTGATGATTCACTAGAGGAGATTGTTTTAAAAGGGATGGTTGAAGAGCAGGACTAAAACAGAATTGCGTCTTGATAAAGACGTCAAGTATGTTAGGCTTTATTAAGTAGTTACAGACCTCGAGAGTTCTCGGGTCAAAAAAAAGGAGCAAACTATGGCAAATGCCTACAGTTACACTAACTCCAAGGGTCAAACCTACTACCTCCACACTCGTGAGGTAACCTTGAAGAATGGTCGCGTTCAAAGAATTTATTTCTTTGCTCGTGATGTTCGCAGTGGTTCTTTGGATGCTGTACCAGCTGGTTACAGTGTTGTCGAAACCAAGAGAACCGGTATGCCAGTCTTGAAAAAGAACTAGGCTTATACGTGGTAACTAGGCCTTCCCTCGTTGGGAGATATATCTCAACGAGGGAAGGTTTTTTTTGGAGGTTTTTAAACTAGCTTGCTGGATATTTTGCTTTAACAGGTATAATTCAACTATGGCTTTAACCAAAGAAAAAGTTTTAGAGGCTTTATCGACAGTTTTGGATCCTGAACTGCAGGTTGATATTGTGAGTTTGGGTTTGATTTATAAAGTTGAGTTGCCAGCAAAAGATAGGGTCAAAATTACTATGACCTTGACTACTCCAGGATGCCCACTAGCACCTATTATTGATGATATGGTCAGACAAAGTTTATTTGGTGTATTAAAAGATGTAGAACAGGATTTAGAGGTTGTCTTAACCTTTGATCCACCTTGGGTTCCTGATATGATGTCAGAAGAAGTTAGACTGGAACTAGGACTATAAAGGAGCTTGATGAAGATTTTTATTGGTGCTGATCATGGTGGGTTTGCTTTAAAAGCAACTTTGATTGATTGGTTAAGGAAACAAGATTACCAAGTGGAGGATTGTGGAGCTTTTGTTTTTGACCCTGGTGATGATTATCCAGAAATTGCTTTTACTGTGGCAGAAAAAACTGTGGCTGATCCAGGAACGCTGGGTATTTTGCTTTGCAGATCTGGTGGAGGTGTAGCAATTGCTGCTAATAAGGTTAAAGGTGCGCGGGCGGTAGTAACTAGTGATGAAGTTTCAGCTAGACATGCCAAAGAACATAATGATGCCCAAATTTTAGTCCTTGGCGCCGACTTTGTTTCTTCTGAGGACAAAGCCAAAAAAATTATTGAGGTGTTTTTGGCTACTGCTTTTACTCAGGAACCAAGACATCAACGTCGACTTGCTCAAATTCAAAATTACGAAGAAAGAACCTAAATTATGAAGATTTATCCATCTATATTAACTGATTCTATTGAAGAAGTTCAGCACCAAGTAGACATAGCTAAGCAATGTTCAGAAACCGAAGTTTTACAAATTGATATTGTTGATGGTTTTTTTGCTGATAACTTAACAGTTTCTCCTCAGAATTTATTAGAAATTGATTTTGGTGGTTTAGAAATAGATTTACACTTGATGGTGGAAGAACCAATGGATATGTTAAATGAAATTGATCCTCTGCTTGATCACTTACCAATTAGAGCAGTGATTGGTCAAATTGAAAAAATGACTTACCAAGATGACTTTATCTCAGACCTAAAAAAAATGGGTTTAAAAGCTGGTTTATCACTTGATTTGTATACTCCGGTTGATTCAATTGATAGTCGTGTTTTAGAAAAACTTGATGTGTTGCAATTTATGGGCATTGAGGCTGGTTTTCAGGGGCAAAAATTGAATGAAAGTGTTATTGTAAAAATTAAAAACTTTGTAAATGAGTTTTCTTTGAAAAATCGAGATGGTTTACCAGTCGAAGTAATTTTCGATGGCGGAATTAATCAACAAAACATCAAGCAGTTTTTAGCTTTGGAGATTTCTTCTTTTGCTATCGGTAGCACTTTATGGCGGGCTACTGATTTTTGTGAACAATATCAAGCTTATTTGCAGATAGGGAATTCATAAAAAGTTTGCTACCATGATTTCATGTCTAAAACCGAAATCATTGTTCCAAGGATAAAAGAATTTTGTACCATTAAACGGGTAGCTATTTTTGGTAGTGCCGATGTGGATGAGAAGCATCCACTTTTCCAAGAAACTTTCAATATTGCCAGATTTCTGGCTTACAATGGTAAAGCCGTGGTCAATGGTGGTGGTCCTGGGGTAATGTTGGCAGCTACTTTAGGGGCTGAATCTGTTGGTGGTAAAACAGTGGCAGTGACTTTGAACCCCAAAGACATGCCCGAGTTTGAAGGAGTTGATGGCCAAAACAAAGTCGATAAGGAAATTAAAGCTACTAACTATATTGAGAGAATGTTTGGCTTGATGGATGAGTCAGATGCTTTTATTTGTGTGCAGGGGGGCACTGGCACCTTGAGTGAATGGGCTACTGCCTGGTTATTAGCTCACCTTTACTATGGTAACCACAAACCGCTCATTCTTTATGGTGATTTTTGGCACGAAGTGATGAGAGTGATGGGTGAGTATTTTTTCATTGGTGAAAAAGAGCATGAAGTTTACAAGATTGCTCGTAATCAGGATGAGTTAATTGTAGCTTTGAATGAATTTGAGGCAGAACTTGCTACACGTTGTCGGTTGCCTCACAAAGATTAAACAGAGTAAACTAATTTTATGTACGATTTTATTTCTATTGGTTCTACTTTGGTGGACATGTTTATTCATTCTGATGAGTTTTTGGTTAAAAATTTAAAAGGTGAAAATCAGTTTATTTTGCAGGGTGATAAAGTAGAAATGGATAGTTTCGTGGTCAAAGTTGGTGGTGGGGCTGCCAATACTTCAGTTGGTTTTTCTCGGTTGGGTTTTAAAACAGCAGTACTTAGTGAGATCGGTAAAGACGATTTTGCAGATGTGGTGACCCACAACTTACAACGGGAGAATGTGGATACCCATTTACTAGTTAGAGAAAAGAGAGAAAGAACAGGTGGTTCGGTAATTTTAGTCGATAAAAATGGTCAAAGAACTGCTTTGGTTCATCGTGGGGCTGCTTCAATGCTTGATCCATTTGACATTCCGACTTTTTGGACAGCCAAAGCTAGGTGGATACATCTTTCTAGTATTGCTGGCCAACTTGAAACGCTAAAAAAGATTTTTGCATTAGTCAAAGTTAATCCTGATCTAAAATTGTCTTGGAATCCTGGTAAAAGTGAATTGGTTTTGCTTGCTAGTGGCAAACTTAAAGTCGAGGAGCTTAGTTGTTTAATCATGATTTTAAATGACCAGGAATGGGCAAGTGTGGGTGATCAACAAGCTCAATTAATTGAAGAAATTCCTCAAATTATTATTACCAAAGGGGCCGAAGGTGGTGAAGTTTACCTAGACGGTAAAAAAGCTCTCAAGTTTTTTGGGGCAACTGGTAAATCCGTCGATGATACTGGCGCTGGTGATGCTTTTTGTACTGGTTATGTGGCCGGTCAATTTCTTAATCTTCACCCACGAACTTCAGTGGAATGGGGGGTGAGAAATGCTGGCTCAGTAATTAGGTATTTTGGGGCTCAGACTGGGTTATTAGACCGTGATCGGATTAAAGGTCAAGATAAAGCTTTTTTTTAGGAAATTGATATACAAATGTATGGTTGTTTTAGGTGTTTATTTTAAGTTATATTAATAAATTGAAAAATGAAGTTTAAATTTAAACAATTATTGAGTATTGTTTTTATTGCTGGTTTGGTTTTTATAACCATGGCTAGCTCTGTTGTGGCGGCCACCTTACAACTAAGTACCGTTTCTGGAAAAGCTGTTGGTCAGACAGTCAATATTAATACTACTGATACCACCCCAACCTTAGTTGGTGTTGCTTCGCCAGAAGCTACAGTGGATATTTCTCTAGACGATTTAACTGTAGCAGTTTTGGCTGATATAAATGGTGACTGGACATATACACCTATCACGGCTTTAGATGATGGCACCCATGATTTATCCTTGGCTTCTAATTTGGAAACTTTGAATTATGTCTTGGTGGTTGATACTGGTACCAGTGAAAGTACTACTACAACTACCACTACCACCACTGTTGCTGATTTTGTTGGTGTGGGGGGTGCTACTGAAAGTAGTTCTACGACCACGACATTACCAGTCTCTGGTGGTTTGACCAACACTTTTTTAATGATGATGGGTGGGTTGTTTTTGATTGGTTTGGGTTTAGTGACCCAACAGTTTTCGCCAGCGATCAACGAGATAGAAGAGACCAGCTTTGAACCAGATCCAACAGATCAAGAACAAACTGGTTAGACGAGAGAAAATTAGACTGCCCATGACTGATTACAAGCAAGTTCTTCAGCAAGAAATTCAAAACCTTAGAGATAGGACTAATAAGGCCTCTCTTCCTGAAGAAATGAAGCTCAAAGTCGATAAAGAGATTGTTTCTTTGGAACGGAGTGTAGAGCTTGGTAGTTATGATGAAAAATACGAGAAAGTTTCTCGTTATATCAATTGGATTTTGCAAATCCCTTGGACTAAAGAAACCAAAGATAATACTGATATTCAAAAAGCCAAAGATGTTTTTAATAAACATCATTATGGTATGCAGGAGGTAAAAGACCGTTTTTTGGAGTATATCTCGGTACTTAATTTACGTCAGGAACAGGCTCCAGAAGCAGATTTTAAAGCTCCGATTTTATTACTAGTGGGTTTGGTGGGTACCGGTAAAACAACTTTTGCTTATTCATTGGCAGAAGCTTTGGATCGCAAACTAGTTCGTATCCCTTTTGGTGGCATGGGTTCAGCTAAAGAATTGCGTGGCAATTCCAGACTTTTACTTGGTTCTGAACCTGGTAGAGTGATCAAAGGCATCTGTGAAGTAGGAGTAAGAAATCCAGTGATTTTGTTAGATGAAATTGATCGTGGTGCTGACGAGGCTAACATGGATATTATGGGTGTCTTGGTAGAGTTATTAGACCCTGCTCAAAATCACTCTTTTACTGATACCTATGTTGATTACCCTGTTAATCTGAGTCATGCTATCTTTTTGGCTACAGCCAACAATACCACCAAGATTGCTACAGCTGTGATGGATCGTATGGAAAAAATTACCATGCCTTCATACACCGATACCGAAAAGATCCAGATTGCTCAACGCTATATTTTGCCCAAACTTTTATCAGATGCTGGTCTCAAGGATGGTCAGTTTATTATTCGTGACGATGTCTGGCAGATGATTACTCGGCCATTGGGTTATGACATGGGTATCCGTACTTTGCAAAGAACTTTACAGGGAGCGGTGCGTAAAGCTGTCAGAATTATTGTTGAGCGAGGTTTTCAACAAGTGATCATTACTAAAGAAAATGCTAAGATATTTATGCCTAGATATTAAAGGAAAGATATGAGAGATCCGAAACTACAACAAATATTTGATAATTTTTTTCAGGAAGTAGAAAATTACATTTCTAGTAAAACTTTTGTTAAAGAATCAACGGCTAAAACAAATCTAGATTTAAACCTTGATGACCAGCTTTTTGAGCTTGGAAAAATAATTAACGAGGTTTCTGAGCATAAGGAAACAAAAGGAAAATCAATTGAAAACTTGATTAGTTTACTAGAAGGTTTAGGGAGTGTTTTAGAGACAAAAGAAACTGTTAACTTGGAAGAGATTCTTGCTTTAACTGATAGAGAAAGTTATGAGTCTGAGCTTGATTTATATATTGATAAGTTGAATAGCTTGCAGTCTAGTGCAAAAGTTGCTAGCATGGATACTGCAAGTAGTTCTGATGATAAGAAGGGTGGAATTGCTTACGCTCTGGATTTATTGAAAAAGTATCGAGCTAAAATTAGTAGTTAGGAAAGTTAAAAAGGAAATCATATGGTAGACGGACAAAAACCATTTCTTACCAAAGATATTAAAGACCAATATGGCTCTGAGTCGGCCAAGTCTCGCATTGATAAAGTAGCTGAGGCTAAATCAGCTGGCAAAGAAAGAAAACAAGCTCGTGATGAAAAAAGAGCTGAAAGTCGTAGAACTTGGTCTGCTCGTTGGGATAAGGTTAAGGAGTTTGGTCAAAAAGTTTGGGATAATGTCAAGCAAGTTGGCGAATGGCCAGGACAAATTGTTGATAGTGCTGATCAGCTAAGAACCGATGTTGAAGTTGGTTACCAACAATTTAGAGCTGATCTAAGTGAACAGGCTTTCAATATCACTAACCAGGCTGCTGAGGCAGTAGATCAAGCTGTTGGTTTCGTTGAGAGTCTGCCTGAAAGAGCTAGAGCAAAAGTAGCCGAGCTTAAACTAATGGCTATGAAAGAGGCTGCTTTAGCTGCTAAATCTTTAATTGATTCTATTAATTCAGCTATTGAACAAGGTCAAGAAACACCAGGAGAAGCTGTTGTGACCGCCGCTGATAGAGCTAAGGCTAGTGCAGAAGATCATCGAAAAAAATCTGAAGCTGCTAGAAGTAACGCCCAAGGATTGGGTAAGCTTAGAGGTTGGTTAAGAGATTTCTCTAAATAGTTAGTAAGCTAAATGTTAAAAAATTAATAAAGGAAAAATATGAGCCCAACCAAAACCCAACTTTTAGAAGAATTAAAGAAACAGGTAGATGAGCAAACTTATCAAGCATTAGTAACAGAGTTTCAAAATTTACCTGAGCAACTAACAGCTGATGATTTAGCTAAGGTAGATGCTGTTTTAGCAGAATTAGAGGAGACAGAAAAGATTGCTGCTCACACTTATAACAGATTAGCAGACACTTTAGATAGGACTGCTGATAAGTTAACTGATGCTGCTGATGAGTTTATTGAAAGATCTGCTCAAGCTACTTATGATAATGCTAAGTTAGCTAAAGACTTGATGTCAGAGTAGTTTTTACTAAAGGTTAAATAAAAAAAGGGAGCCAACTGGCTCCCTTTTGTGTTATTATCACTATATGTCGGATAAAGCTGTTTTGCTTGGGGAATTGCGTAAAAAACTTGAAAAATCTTACCAAACTTTGCCTTTAGCGATCAAAAAAGAAGATTTAGTTCACGGTGAAGGTGATCCTGAAGCCAAGGTAATGTGTATTGGTGAAGCTCCCGGACGAGAAGAGGCAGCTCAGCGTCGACCATTTGTGGGTCGTTCTGGTCAGTTATTAAGAAAAAAGTTAACCGAAATTGGTTTGCCACCAGAAAAAGTATTTATTAGTAATATTGTCAAAGTACGGCCACCAGAGAATCGTGATCCAACCCCAACAGAAATCTCGGCTTATCGACCATTTTTAAACCAAGAAATCGAGATTATTAAACCAGAGATTATTGTTACTTTGGGTAGATTTAGTATGGCAAAGTTTTTGCCAGAAGTAAAAATTTCGGAAGTTCATGGTCGGCTACATAAAGTTGTTTGGGAAGGCAGAGATTTATTTATTATGCCGATGTATCATCCGGCTGCAGCTTTACGGGCAACAAAAATGATGGAATCATTTACCTATGATTTTAAAAAGTTACCTAAGATTTTATCTTGGTTAGCAGAACAAACTAAAACTAATAACTTAAAAGGAAATATTAAAGACATTTTATTTTAGACTTGAAAGGAAAAAATATGTCAGAACTTAGAATTGTGCCATTGGGTGGCCTAGGAAAAGTAACCCAAAATATGTATTTATACGAATATGACAATGAAATTTTGATTGTTGATTGTGGGATTGGTTTCCCAGACGAATATATGCCTGGAGTTGATACCTTAATTCCAGATACTAGTTTCTTGCATGAGGAACTCAAAAAAGGTAAAAAGATTGTTGGCATTGCTATTTCTCATGGTCACGAAGATCACATGGGTGCATTACCCTATGTTTTACCAGAGTTTGAAGAAATTCCACAAATTTGGGGTTCACAACTAACTGTTGGTTTTATTAATAAAAAACTTCAAGATGAAAATATCTCGACCCCACTGAATATTTTTAAAGACTTAACTCCAGTGAAGTTTGGTCAATATTTTTCGGTGATGACGATTGCCGTAACTCACTCAGTGCCAGACACTAAGCATTTAGTAATTGAAACTCCTGAGGGAATTATTTATCACGGTTCTGACTTTAAGTTGGATGAACATCCAATTGATGGAGTGAAGACTGATCTTGAATCAATCAAAAAAGTGGCTGACCAAGGAATTACCTTGGCCATGATTGATTGTTTAAGAGTTGAAAACTTAGAGAGAACTCCCTCTGAAGCTGAGACCGGTCCTGAATTGGAAAAACTAATGATTAATACCAAAGGCAAATACATTGTGACTTTAATGAGTTCACATATTCATCGTATTCAACAAATTGTTGATGCTGCCAAAAGACAAGGCAGAAAAGTGGCTTTTATTGGTCGCTCGGTCGAACAAAATGTGAAGATTGCGATGGAACTAAATAAACTCCATATGCCAGAGGGCGTAATGATCGATAAGCGTGATACTGATCAGTATCGAGATAAAGAACTGTGTATTGTGATCGCTGGTAGCCAGGGTCAGGAAGGCTCATCTTTGATTAGAGCCGTATTTGGTGAACATCGCCAGGTGCAGATTTTGCCTGATGATAAAGTAGTCTTTTCAGCCAACGTTATTCCTGGTAATGAAATCCCTTACTATCGAGCAATTAATGAGTTAGCCAGTAATGGCATTAATGTAGTTTACCCTGATGTCGATGCTGATATTCATAAATCTGGTCATGCCAGTGCTGCTGAACAGCGTGATTTAGCCAAAATCCTGAAAGCCAAGTATTTAATGCCGATTGGTGGTGAAGATCGCCATCGAGCTAAGTTTAGAGAATATGTTTCTCAATCTTTGGGTTATAAAAAAGAATTCACGGTTATTCCAGCTCACGAAGAAGTTTTGGGTATTAGTAATGGTGAGATTAAGATTGTTGATCACATCTCGATTAAACCTAGAGCGGTCGATGGTCTAGGTATTGGTGATGTTGGTCCAACAGTGTTGTCTGACCGACGTTCTTTATCTCAGGCTGGCATGATTGTGTTAATTTTACCAAAGGTTGCTGGTAGATTTGATTTGGCCAAAATGGATGTCGTTTCTCGTGGTTTTGTGTTTATGAAAGAAGCCAATGAAGTGATTGACTTCATCAAACAAGAAACTGCTAATATTCTAGATCAAGCCGATGAAAAAAATCTTAAGGATGATGACAAGTTGGTGATGTTAGAACGAAAACTAGCAAGAAAACTTTACAAGGTAATTCGTCGTGAGCCGATGATTATTCCAGTAATTTTGGATGTATAAGCCTCGATCTGGCTATGCTATATTGAATGAGTTATAGACCTTGAGGTTATTGTTGTGTTTCTTACTACTTGACTTTAACTAAAAAGTATCCTATAACTTTTAATAGTGAGATATCCCTAGATGGGATGTTTATGGCTAAAAAAAGACATCGAAGCAAAAGAAATCAGCTCAAAATTACCATTCCACCAGAAACTCTGAATTCGGTGGTAGCGGTAGTGTTAATGTTATTTGGGGTGATGATCATGGTGTCTTTCTCTGGCCAAGGTTTACTGTTACAAAAAGTAAATAGCTTTTTTATTACCAAGCTTGGTTTGGCCATGTTAGTGTTACCGTTTGTCTTTATCTCTGCTGGTTTGGCGATGCTGAGAGCTAAATGGTCTTGGTCTAAGCCACACGTATTGCTTGGCACTTTGCTAATTATGTTGTCAATTTTGGGTATGGGTAAGACAGGTGAGGTAGGAAAATCATTATTTACTAATTTAGCGGTATTACTAACACCAGTTGGTACTTTTATTTTGTTTTTGGCCACTGGTTTGATTGGTTTTTTGGTGATGACTCATTGGTCGATTGCTGAAATAGTGAAGTTTTTAGCTAAGAAAAAGACAGATAAGGAGGCAGTCAAAGAAGCTAACGATTTATTTAGTACTGATAAAAAAGGTTTCAACTTACCTAGATTGCCACTTGGTAATTTAGGAAAAAAGAGTTTTGAAATTAACGATGGCAGAAAAGATGTTTTGCCTGAAGAAGTGAAAAAAGAAGTTGCTCCTGCTTCAGTTGAACCAGCTGAAAAAAAACCAGTTGAAGGACGTAATTTACTGAAACAAACCGATATGATGCCTAAAAATACTCCAGTGCTATGGGAGTATCCTTCTTTAGAATTATTGTCCAACAAACCCGGTGGTAAAGCCCAACGTGGTGATGTTAAAGCTAATGCCCAAATTATTGAAAACACCTTAGACTCTTTTGGTATTAAAGCCAGAGTGGCAGAAGTTAATTACGGTCCAGCTGTCACTCAATATGCCTTGGAAATTACCAAAGGTACTCGGTTATCCAAGATTACTAGTTTGGCTACGGACTTAGCTTTAGCCTTGGCTGCACCCACTGGTCAGATCCGAGTTGAGGCACCAATTGCTGGTCGTTCACTGGTGGGTATTGAAGTACCAAATCACTCTGCCGAGTTTGTCACTTTGAAAGAGATGCTGGCTTCTAAGTCAATGAAAGACCATAAATCCAAATTGGCAGTTTCGCTGGGTATTGATGTGGCGGGTAAGCCAATTGTGGCTGACATTTCCAAGATGCCTCATACCTTAATTGCTGGTGCTACTGGTTCCGGTAAATCTGTGGCGATTAATGCTTTTATGAGCTCGATTCTTTTTAGAGCCAGTCCAGATGAAGTTAAGTTTATTTTGGTTGATCCCAAACGGGTCGAGTTGACTGGTTACAACGATATTCCTCACTTATTGACCCCAGTGATTGTCGAGCCAAGTAAAGTGGTTTCTGCTTTGAAGTGGGCAGTTAAGTTAATGGAGGATCGTTACAAGCAATTAGCCGAGGTTGGGGTCAAGAATATTGATTCATATAATGAGTTGGCTGGCTTGGCGGCAATGCCAAGTGTGGTGATTGTGATCGATGAGTTGGCTGATGTGATGTTATTTGCGCCAAATGAAGTGGAAGAGTGTATTACCAGAATTGCTCAAATGGCTCGTGCGGTGGGTATTCACTTAGTGCTGGCTACTCAGCGACCTTCTGTGGATGTCATCACTGGTTTAATCAAAGCCAACATTCCTACCCGGATTGCTTTTAACGTTTCATCTCAAACAGATTCTAGAGTTATCTTGGATGGCCCTGGTGCAGAAAAGCTTCTGGGTCGTGGAGATATGCTGTATTTGCCTCCAGATAAGGCCAAACCAGTGCGTATTCAGGGTACCTACATCTCTGAGCACGAAACCAAAGCTTTGACTGATTTCTTGCGCTCACAAGGTAAAGAACCTGATTACAAAGAAGAGATTACTACCAAGTATAAGGCTGGTACAGTTAGTGGTGGTTCAGGTGGCACTGACGGTGAAGATCGTGATGATTTATTTATGGAAGCAGCCAGATTATTTTCCAAATATGATAAGGCTTCTTCTTCACTGATTCAGCGTCGGTTGTCAGTGGGTTATGCTAGAGCGGCGAGAATTCTTGATCAGCTTTATGAAGCTGGGATGGTGGGTCCTCCAGAAGGTAGTAAACCTAGAGAGGTCTTCGTGCAAAAAATTCAAGAATATTTAAGTACTCAGACTGATGGTTAGTAATGTCTAAAAGTTATCAAAACCTAAAGTTAAAATTTTTATTTCTTTTAGCGATTTTACTTCAACTTTCTTATCTACTTTTTGCTTTATTTCAACAGCCATATTTTTATTTTTTTCCCCATGGCAACGTCCATGAATTTCAGGGAATGGATTTTTACCAAGTACCGAATGGAGCTCATGCTTTTTTTGAGGGCGGTAGTTTAAATGGAGTTGTGCCTAAGGGGGAGCGTGGTTACTCATTTGGTAACTATAATGTTTATCATCCATTTTTTACGGTGGTAGTTGGTGGTTTATTACAGCTTTTTCAGCCAGAAACAGCTTTTTTACTGTGGAAGCTTTTTAATCCACTAGTCAAGTTATTGCTGATTTGGTTGGTTTATAAAAAAGTGATTTTGTCTAGCAACTCAAGTCAACTAAAAAAAACAGCTGTATTTGCCTTATTTATTTTTTTGGCTAATTTTGCTCAAGCTCTTGAAATGTGGAATGGTCAGTATCACTTTTTACTTGATACTGGAATTATTCTTTTCTTTTTATTTTATAAACATGATTTTTGGGCGGCGTTGGCTTTGGTGCTGACCTTTTTAGTCAAACCAGTTACGGTGTTATGGTTGCCTTTTTTATTGGTAGAAAAAAGATTTAGATTGGTAGCTTTGAGTGTGGCGATTTTTACCGCTGTTAGTTTACCTTTTTTACTAAATGGTAGTGGTGAGTATTACTTTACTAATCTTATTACGCGAATTGGTCAGCCAATTGGTGGGCCACCAGGAATTTTTACGCTTGATGCTTTACTTAGAACCTGGCAAGTAGGTTGGTATATTCAATATGGTTTATACCTAAAGGTCTTTATTTTGGTTGGGATTTTATTTTTACAGTGGCGAAAGCAACTTAGTTTTTGGCAAGTAGCTTTTTTGCTAACTTCTTTTTACTTGCTGTTTTATGATTTGGTTTTTGAGTATCATTACACCACTCTTGGAGCTTTGTTGGCTTTGGGCTTTTTATTTGAAAAGGCATTTAAAGAAAAAATTATTCGACTTTTGGCTGTGAGTAGCATTTTAATGACACCTTATATTTTTATGTATATTTTGCAAGTTTGGACTGTTGGTCATTATGTCGATAAAGTTGGTTGGAGTATTTTAGTTTTAAGTAAAATTGTGCCATTGATTTTACTTAATTTTTATTTGTTAAAAGCTAAAAGCAAAAAAACTTTACTTAAAACTAGCAAGTAGTTTTAGTTTCTTTTCTTTAGTTAATTTTTTTAGTTCGGCTTCACGTTTACTCGCAGCAGATTTATCTGGATGTTTTTCTTGATAGACTAGCTTTACTGGAGTTCTGCCACGGGTATATTTGGCACCTTTGCCAGCATTGTGGTTGGTAATTCTTTTTTCTAGATTATCAGAAATACCGGTATAAAGGGTTTGATCTGCACAGTGGATGATGTAAACAAACCAAGGGTGAGTCATTTGGCCATTATATATGTAAAGTTAAAATCTCTAAAACTGTTCCAACTCTTCTGGCTCTCTTAGAATCACTGGGTTTTGTTGCACCGCCCAAATCTCATGATGAAACTCATCATAGTCATTAATTCTAAAGCGGTTGAACATCAAAAAAATAAATTCCTTAACTTCGGCTTCCAAATATCCACGAGAAGTACCTCTAGCAGTTTTTAGTAGCATTTGGGCAATTTTTTCACCAATTTCTCTAGCCTTAGTTTTTCTTCTTGGGTTTAAGGTTGCTAATTCATTCATTAAGCTTTCGAAAGTGGCCTCAGTTTCTTTGTTTCTTCTAGACAGCATTTGAGCTCTAATTTCAGCCACTCTTTTATTTTTAGCTTCTTGTTTTTCACTAAAATCTACTAGCGAAAGTTGTTGTAAGCCAACCAAAGCAATTTCGATAAAAGTATCGAATTGAAGGTTAAATAACTCCTCATTTTCTTCGGCTGTATAAGGATCATTTGGATCAATTCTAGCCAGCATATCTGCGACATATTTTACTCGACCTACTTCAGGTCCCAATGCCAGATAGTCTTTACCAGTTCTGAGTTGCTCTTGCATAAATTCTAGTAATCTTACTTATTTTGTTGGTTAAAAATAATTTTATTTAATATCCTGTATTATATACTATAGATATACTTATCGAGAAAAATGCTCTCAGTATTAGTCAAAAATGTGTTACAATTCTTCTCAGAAGAAAAACTTTTTAAGTTGAACTCGCTGTGACATAATATTTTGGTGAGTTCATTTTTTCTGTTCGGGACAAAGAAAGATAATATGAAAGTTGATCAAGAGTCGGTCTTGCCACTCTTTGTTTCTGGTTTGTCAAAGATTTATCCCGCAGAGAATAAGCACGGGCAATCTTTTACTGCTGTTGATGATATTTCTTTTTCACTCAAAAAAAATCAAATTTTAGGTTTATTGGGGCCAAATGGGGCTGGTAAATCAACTACAATCTCGATGTTATTGGGTTCATTAACGCCAACTACTGGTGAAATTAAGTTTTTCGGTCAAGATTTAGCGACTCATAGCAGTTCAGTAATGCAGAATGTAGCTTTTGCTAGTACCTATATCAAAATGCCTTGGCGTTTAACGATTATGGAAAATTTACGTATTTACGGTTTGCTTTATGGAGTTAAAGGCCAAGTGTTTGAGCGCCGAGTGGAAAAATATTTGAAGTTTTTTGAAGTTTGGAATCAACGCCACAAAACAGTTAATGATTTATCAGCTGGGCAAATTACTAGAATAATGTTGGCTAAAGCCTTTCTATCTCATCCTAAGATTGCTTTATTGGATGAACCGACAGCCTCTTTAGATCCAGATATTGCTCATCAAGTGCGTGAGTTTGTGAAACAACAACGCAGTGAATATGGGGTCAGTGTGTTGTATACCTCGCATAATATGGATGAAGTGGCTGATGTCTGTGATGAAGTGATGTTCCTCAAACAAGGGAAGATTGTGGCCACTGATAAGCCAGAAAACTTGGCTAGTTCGATCAAAGTAGCCAGATTAAGGTTAATGGTCAAAGATGGTTTGAAGAGAATTATTAAATTTGCTGGTCAACAAAATTTGCCAGTCAAAGAAGAAGGCAGAGAAGTGGTTTTGGAGATTAATGAAAAAGACATCGCTGAGTTTTTAGCTAGATTAGCCAAAGAAAAAATTGAGTACACTCAGATCACGATAGATAAACCTACTTTAGAAGATTATTTCTTGGAGATGAGTAAATGAGTTTAGACAGAATCAAAGCCCTATTTTTGCGACATCTCTATCCGCTACAACGCGATTTTGATCTGTTGTCTGATATGTTGTATTGGCCGATGGTCGATACTTTGTTGTGGGGTATTACCAGTCAATGGCTTGGAGATGAGGCTGGGCAGAGTAATATTGTAATTTCAATTTTAATGGGTTTGTTATTGTGGAATATTATTTGGCGATCTCAGTCAGAAGTATCCAGAAACCTAATGGATGAGATTTGGAATAACAACCTAGTTAATTTATTTACTACACCACTGACCTTGAAAGAGTGGATTACTTCGGTGTTGGGCTTATCAATGATTAAGATGGGAATTACCATGTCTTTACTAATTCCAATGGTTTATTTTTTGTATGATGTTAGTTTCTTTTATCTAGGTTGGTGGACATTGCTGTTCTTTTTCTCAATGACTTTTACTGGTTGGTGGGTCGGTTTTTTGTCAGCTGGAATTGTACTCAGAAAAGGTCGCAAGGTTCAGACTGTAATCTGGACTTTACCAGGTATTTTATTGCCATTTAGTGCGATTTATTTTCCGGTAGATCGATTGTCACCAGCAATGCAGGTTATTAGCAAAGCTGTGCCAACTAGTTACATTTTTGAAAATATGCGCCACTTAATTGCTGGCAATGGGGTAGTTTTTACTGAGTTAGCGATTAGTTTCGGACTAAACTTTTTATACTTATTTTTAACTCTTTGGTTTTTTGTGAAAAGTTTCAAATACAGTAAAAACCTAGGATTAGATAGGTTTAATTAATTTGGTGGAGATGGGGGGTAACGAACCCCCGTCCGTGAACTCACGTTTTGCCAACTACTACAGACTTAGTAAATCTTTGATATTTTCTAAGGGGTAAATTTACAAACCGATCTTAGAAAATCTGCACAAATTACTTGAAGATATGTCGTGCAATTACGTATCTTTGCGCATCGACTAGGTTGTTACCCACAAGCTTCCGTCAATGAAAGATTGCTTGTGAATACCAGTTAAGCGTAAAGCTGAGCTGGGGTTGCAAAAGCGGATTGGAAACCGGCGACGGCTCCATTCACGAAATTAGCAACTTTACTGCGTAATGAATTGGCAGTTGTATTTTTGACCCTGTTTTACATCTTTCTTGGTCAAAGATGGTCTGCAATTGGTAAAGAGCGGTTACGTCGATGCTATACATCCCCGTAGATTGATAATTATAGGACTAATTTAAGAAAAAACAAGTAGACTAGTAGTCCTTTAGTACTTCTTTTATTGTTTTAAATTATAACAGTTGATGTGTTGCTTTTTTTTAGTTTATTTGGTAATATACCAGATACAGAAATTGCGAGGGCACTAGTGCTTTCGCTCCCAAGTAACGATTCCTGGAAAAAGGGCCAGGATGGACACCAAGCTGAGCAGAAAGCGAAGAGGTGCTCTTTTTTTATTAAAAAAGCAATGACTGAACCTAAACCAATTTTCAAAGATACAGAAAAATTAATTATTGCCAGTAGTAAGCCAGAACTAGTGGCTTTGGCAATTGCAATTTTGGGTCAAAGTAATGAAAAAATTAAGTTGATTGATCCAGAAAAACCAGCTGACCATGTGCCATATTTCCAAGAGCCGGCTGGTGACAACCCTTTTACTGCAGTCAAGTTCAAACTTCATCGGTTAATTGAATTGTTCAAAGACCAGACTGATGAAGATCATGATCTGGTGTTTTATGCCTCAGATGTAGTTTTTTCGGCAAATGGCGAAACATATCATAAACCCAAGCGAGACAATGAACTTACTTTGGAGGAGTTAATTCCAGATTTAATTGAGAGGTATCAGCAACCTTTTACAGCCGATTGGCATGTCGCTTTTGGGGCAGCCACTGAGAAGAGTGTCAGTATGGGTAGTATTAGAGTACAAGCAGAATATCCAGGTTTAACAGCCGAAGAAATTAGCGCCAACCTCAACCTAGATGCTAACACAGGTTTAGATTTAGTTGAAATTGGGATAGCTAAAAAACTGAGTTTTAAGCTTTATCTTGAAAATAACAGTGAACCGATTGTTCTAAATGACGAGGTTGGTTATAAATTAGTCGAACAATTGATTATTCAAAAACTACCAACAAAAGAGATGTTTGCTAATTTAATTGAACGAGAGGTTAATGCCCATCCCGACCGATATGGTTTATTAGTGCAAAGTTTTATTATCTTGGAAAGATACTCGATTGATTGGCAATTGGGGATGTTGTTTGGAATTTCTCCGCCAAGTGGTCCTGGTGTTGACTTAGCCTTCATGAGCCAGAGTGACTAAGTGGAGTTTTTTTAGGTGTAATGGTTTTAGCAATTTTAGACAATTGGTAAAAGTTGCACCACTGGTGATTACATCATCAATAATTAAAATTTGTTTATTGTTTAAAAATTCTAGGTTTTTAGCTATTAAGCCAAACACGTTTTGGGTGACTTTTTCTCTGTTTTGTTGGTTAGTGGTGGAAGCCAAACTCTGAGTATGAAATTTTCTAATGAATAAGGTTATGACAGGTTTTTGCAGAATTAAACTTAGTTCTTGAGCAATTAATTTAGTCTGGTTAAAACCTCTAGACTTTTGTTTTTTTGGATGTAAGGGAACATAGCTAATAAAATCTATTTGATTTGGAAAATTAAGGTGTTTATATAGCAGTTTTGCCAAGATTGGAGCTAGCTGATAAACCCCTTCATATTTGTAGGCTTTGATCACTTGAGATAAGGGCTCAGTGTAAAAACCTAACACTTGGAGATTATAGTTGAATTTTTCTAGGTTTTTTAACCTAGGGGTAAAGTACAAGAAATCAATTTGATTTTGGCAGGTTTCACAAAACAAAGAACCTTCTTTTTGGCAGATGACACAGGCTGGAGGAAAGAGAAAGCTAAAGAGGTTTTTTAAAAGTAACACAAAACTATTTTAAAAATAATTTGTGACTATTGTGGCCAATACAGGACTCGAACCTGTGACCTCACGAATGTGAATCGTGCGCTCTAACCAACTGAGCTAATTGGCCTGATCGCAGTATTATAAAACACAATTGGTTAAAATGTATGGCTGACCCCTGAAATTTGTTTTTTACAGGGTATAATTGGTGTAATTGCAAATATAAAGAAAGGTACTAAATGTCTTTAAAAGAAGAAATTACTCAACAAATGAAAACAGCCATGAAGGCTAGAGAGATGGAAACTTTGACGACTATTCGTTCTCTAATGTCTGAAATCAAGAACTTTGAGATTGACAATGGTGAACAAGATGACGCTGGTGTCCAAAAAATTGTTGCCAAGATGATAAAGCAATGGAAAGATGCAATTAACGATTATAAAGCTGGCAATAGAGTTGATTTAGTCGAAGAAGCAGAAAGAAAGATTGCGGTTTTGGAACAGTTTTTACCAGAGCAGATGAGTGAAGAAGAAGTTAGAAAGATTGCCGAAGCAGTAGTTGCTAGTGCTGGTGCCGATGCAAAACCAGGCCCTGTTACTGGCATGGTGATGAAGCAAGTGGCTGGTAAAGCTGATGGTGGGACTGTCGCCAAAATTGTCAGAGAACTGTTGGGTTAGACCAAATACTTTACAAAAAATTTTATGATTCAACAAACAAAAACAGTTGGTGAGTTACTGAAGCTAGAACGAGAGAAACGTCGTATTTCTAGAGTTCAGTTAGCTCAAGAAATTAGAGTTAAAGAAAACTTTATTCACGCTTTAGAAGAAAACCGTTTTACTGATTTGCCAGCGGCTGTTTTTGTCAAAGGTTATATTAAGGCTTATGCCAGAGTACTAAACTTTGATCCTGAACCAATGTTGGCACTGTTACGGCGTGATTTCAAGGAAAGTGCCAAAGGTAAATTAGTTCCTCAAGAATTTTTGAAACCGATGATCAAAAGCTCAACTTTTTCGTCAGTGAGATTTATGTTGTTGGGTGGTGTGGGTGTATTTTTAGTCTTATTTGTCTACATCACTGTACGCTGGTACTCATTTATTTCTCCACCCAAGGTTACGATTAGTTCTCCAGCGGAAAATGAAGTTGTTTCACCTCAAGTAAAAGTCATCGGTATGACCGAACCAGAGAGTAAAATTTTGGTTAACTCTCAAGCAGTGGCTGTTCAGCCAGATGGAACTTTTGAAGTAAACTTAACCTTGACTAATGAAGGTATGTCGACAATTACTGTAGAAGCAATAGATCGACAGGAAAAAAAGAACACCGAACAAAGAACGGTCTTTGTTCGCTTTTAAAACCATGACAGAATCCACTTTATCACAAATTTTTATTGAGGTTAAAAACTTAATCGCTGGCTATGATAATAGATTGGTTGCTGAAAAAGTTAAGGCAATTAAGCCTCAATACCATCTTTGGTCTCATAAAAATGTTGAAGCTTTTGGTAAAAAAAGAGACAAAATTTATTTTGCTGGGGTGATTCAACAAAAGAGTTTTGTTGGATTTTATTTCATGCCAATTTATGCAGAACCAGCCAAAATGAAGAAAATTTTTCCTCCAAAGTTGCTAACGTTGTTAAAAGGAAAAAGTTGTTTTCACTTGAAAAAGGTCGATGCTGAGTTGCTAGCTGATATCAAGCATGCTTTAGAAGTTGGATTCAAAGAATACCAAGCTAAAGGTTGGGTTTAGAGCTTTATTTTATGTTAAGATGAAAGTAACTTTAACTATCAAGAAAGGTTTATTATGGACAGCATTTTACCAACAGTGTTAACTGTAGTGGCGATTTTGTTAACAATTATTTTATCAGTAGTTGGGGTGCAAATTATTTTGGTGTTAGCTGAAGTGAAAAAGACTTTAAATAAGGTTAATACCACTTTGGATGAAGCTGAGGCCAAGATTAATTCTCTAATTTCACCTCTTCAAAATTTAGGGGGCTTAGCTTCTGGTTTACAGACAGGCATCAAAGTATTCGAATCATTTACTGGTTGGGTAGCACAAAGAAAAAATGGCACAAAGAAAAAATAGTTTTTCTGAAGAAAACTTTATGACTGGCTTTAGTGTTGGTTTGGCTGCCGGAGCAGCTGGGATGTATTTATTCGGTACTGATGAGGGTGAAGAGCTCAGAGAAGAGCTTAAGGCTCATTGGAAAGAAGCAGTCAGTGATTTGTTGGCCGAAGGAACTATTGAGACTGCTGAACAAGATATGTGGCAGTTATTTAAAGATATTTTGAACAAAGCTGCCGGAGAAGTTGAAGAAAACAATCCAGAACTAATTGCTAAACAAAAAATTAATCAACAGAATCGCTCTAATAAAAAGAAAAATCTTTTTAAAGGGGTTTAATTCTCCTGGTATAATCAACACATCATGTTGAAAGCTGCAGAACTACGTCAAAACTACTTAGATTTTTGTGAGGGCAATGGTCACGTGATTATTCCCTCATCTCCGTTGGTGCCAGAAAACGATCCGACGACTTTATTTACTGGCTCTGGGATGCAACCAATGATTAATTATTTATTGGGGGCCAAACATCCTAAAGGTGACAAAATTGCTGATTCACAAAAGTGTTTTAGATCTCAAGATATTGAGGAAGTAGGTGACAATCGTCATACGACTTTTTTTGAGATGCTTGGTAATTGGTCACTAGGTGATTACTTCAAAAAAGACCAACTTTATTGGTATTTTGAGTTTTTAACTAAAAACTTGAGGTTGGATCCTCAAAAACTTTATGTGACTGTTTACCAAGGCAACCCAACCTTGGGTATTCCTAAAGATGAAGAGGCCATTAGGTTATGGCAAGAGTTATTTACCGCTCATGGTATCGATGCCAAAGTAGTTGATGATGCTGACAAAGTTGGCACTAGTGGTGGAAGAATTTTTCCTTATGGTGATAAAAATTGGTGGTCTAGAGCTGGTGCTCCAGAAAAAATGCCAGTTGGTGAACCAGGTGGACCAGATAGTGAGGTTTTTTATGATTTTGGTGAAAAACTAGGTTTACATGAGCAGTCAGTGTGGAAAGACCAACCTTGCCATGTTAACTGTGATTGTGGACGGTACATGGAGATTGGTAACTCAGTGTTTATGCAGTACATCAAGACTGAGCAGGGTTTTGAACCTCTGCCACAAAAAAACATCGATTTTGGGGGTGGTTTAGAACGAAGTTTGGCAGCAGTCAATGGTGATCCAGATGTCTTTAAAACTGATTTATTTACTCCAGTTATTGCTGTAATTGAAAAAATTTCTGGTAAGAAATACCAAGAAGAGGCAGTTGCTTTTAGAGTGATTGCTGACCACATGCGAGCGGCAGTAATGTTGATTGCTGATGGTGTTTTCCCAGGTAATAAGGACCAAGGTTATTTTGTGCGTCGTTTACTGCGTAGAGCAGTTCGTTATGGTAAAAAACTAGGAATTAATCAAAATTTTTTGGGTGAGCTAGTTCAACCAGTTGTTGAAATTTATTCAACTGCTTATCCTCAAGTTAGAGACCAAGCTGAGCAACTTCAACAGGCGGTGGTTCAGGAAGAAACTAAATTTTTACGTACTTTAGAAAAAGGTTTACGTGAATTTGAGAAAACTACCGATCAAACCAAAGAATTAACTGCTCAGTTAGCTTTTACCCTTTATGAAACTTACGGTTTTCCTCTGGAATTATCTTTAGAAGAAGCCACCGTTAAGGCTCTGAAAGTAGAGCCAGCTATTGAAGAGAAGTTCCAAACTGTCAAACAAACTCACGCCGATAAATCTAGAACGGCTTCGGCTGGTAAGTTTAAAGGTGGTTTACAAGACCACTCAGAAGTGACGGTAAAATACCATACTGCTACTCATTTAATCCATGCTGCTTTACGTAAATTGTTAGGAGAAACAGTTAGCCAAAAAGGTTCCAATATCAATGGTGAAAGACTGCGCTTTGATTTTACTTATGGCACTGCTGTAACTCCAGCGCAACTCAAACTAATTGAGGATCAGGTTAACACTTGGATTCAGGCTGATTACCCAGTAGTGAAAAAAATTATGGCCAAAGAAGTAGCTTTAGCTGAAGGTGCTTTGGCTTTCTTTATTGAGAAATATCCAGATGAAGTCAGTGTTTACCAGGTTGGCAATGATCAAGAAACGGTTTCAAAGGAGTTTTGTGGTGGGCCTCATGTCACTCATACTGGGGAAATTGGTCAGATTGAAATCTTCAAAGAACAATCAGCTTCAGCCGGAGTAAGAAGAATCTACGCTCGGCTAAAGGTTTAAACCCCTACTTTTATTCTGTTGATAATTTTGCTTAAATGGAGTGCAGACGCTAGAGGCGTTTTGGTTGTGGTATTCGAAAAAAAATTATGTCATTTAAGTTGCCTTTTTTAGCCAAAAACAAAGCACAAGATAATCACAGTTCTGTTCCAGAGAACTCATTTATTGGTTTAGTTTTTACTGACAGTGGTGTGAGAGCAGTTTTTTGGCGAATTGAAGCAGGTCGAGTTATTTTAGATCAGAAAAAATCAGCCATTCATAATTTTACTAATGATGAAGAAGCGATTGTGGCGACTGATGAAGCTTTAAATGAGTTAGTCAGAGAGTCAGAAGCAGTTAATGAAGTGGTTTTTGGTTTTGATCCAAAGTGGGTTGGTGAAACTGGTCTAATTAAAGATAAAAAACCACTAATTAAAAAACTAACTGATAGTTTGTCGCTTAAACCAGTTGGTTTTGTAGTGGTAACAGATGCTTTAGTTCAGGATATTTTTTCCAGAGAAAAAACAGTTTCTCAAATTGTGATTTATATTCAAGAAAATACTTTGTATTTAATGCTCCTAAAAAAAGGCAAGCTAGTTCAGCAAATTTCTGTCGGTCGCTCTGAAGCAGTTGTTTCGGATATTGTTGAGGGTTTAGCTAGATTGAACACAGATGGTGATGAAGATGGCTACTTGCCAGCCAAGATGGTTTTGGCTTCTTTGGTGTTGGCTGACCAAGATTTACAAGATGTCAGAACTAGTATTATTGGTTATGACTGGGCAGATAAGCACCCTTTTGTTCAAGCCCCACTGATAGAAAAACTTCAGGCTGATCATGTTTTGGAGATTATAATTGAGCAAGGTGGGCTAGCTGTAGCTGAAACTAAAGGTTTGACCCAACCAGAAATTGGTGGAGAAAACTCTAACTCTACTGGTGAAAAACTGGAAAATCTTGAAGACTTTGGCTTTTCCAATGTTGATACTAAAGTGATTGGCGATAACTTTTCCCCAGTTGAGACTAAAGAAGAGAAAACTACAGCGACTAGTTTTGGCATTCCTATTGCTGAAGCAGAATTACCCAAAGAAAGAAAAACCCTAATTTCCAGGTCAGATAAAGAAGATGATTTAGCAAAAAAACAAACTCATCAATCCAAGAAACCAATGTCTATGAATAAATTTTTTAGTTGGTATCAACACCATCCTCATAAAAAAATTATTTTAGGAGGAATTATTGGAGGGGTAATTGCTTCGATTGCTTTATTTATTGGTGGTTTAGTGCTTTCTTACAAAGTGGAAGTTAATGTAGAACTAGCTGAAAAAGTAATTAGCAAAGAGGTTGAGTTGACAGTAGATACTACTATTGCAACTTCTAATGTTGAAAAACTAACTTTACGTGGTGAGTTGGAAAAAACTGAATATACAGATACCAAAGTAGTGGCTACAACTGGTGTGAAACTAGTTGGTGAAAAAGCCACTGGTCAGGTAACTATCTTAAATAAAACTACTTCGCCAAAGACTTTCGCTGCTGGCACGGTTTTTTCGACCGGCACACTTAACTTTACTTTAAATGAGGAAACGACTGTGGCTTCGGCATCAGTGACGACTTCAGGCACTAGTGAAACTAAAGACTATGGTAAACAAGATGCCAAGATTACTGCTTCAAAGATTGGAGCAGATAGCAATATTGCTGAAGAGACTGAACTAACTATTGCCAATTTTGATAAATCTACTTACTCAGCTTCGGTGGTAGAAACTTTTACTGGTGGCTCAAGTCGTGAAGTGAGAGTTATTTCTCAGGAAGATAAAGCTCTAGTTTTGAGTGAACTCAAGCAAACATTGTTTAAAAAAGCCCAGGAAGATTATAAAAACAAATCTGGTAATGGCACTTACTATGCTTTGTCTGGTAAGCAAAAAGTAATCACAGCTGAATATAGCAGTGAGGTCGGTGAGGAAGAAGATGAGTTGGCTTTAGACCTGAGTATGGAGTTTGAAGCAATTCGTTATTTATCTGAAGATATTAAACCTTTGGCTGTTGATATTCTCAAAGAAGATTTACCAGCAAACTATGAATTTACAGCTGAAGATCCAGAAATTCTCACTTCGCCAAAAGAAGAAGCAACTGGTAGCTCTCAAGTAGTTTTAACAGCTAATGTTAGTGCTAAAGCTTTACCAATTTTTGATCAACAAAACTTGTTATCAATCTTGAAGGGGTTGCCTTTAAGTGATGTGATTGGCAGAACTACCGAAAGACCAGAAATTAAAGCTGCTTCTTACCAGCTCAAGCCAGGCTTGGTTGGAGCTTTTGTATCGACAGTTCCTCAAGCCGAAGACAGAATCATTATCAATATTCAGGAAAAAGATTAGTGGCTAAAAAGACTAATGCTGCACTATCTAAAACCCAAAAAAAAGACTTAATTAAAGTCTATCGTGAGGCGATTAAGGATGGTGTTTCCCTGGATAAAATTGACAAAAAACTTGAAAAATTAACTAGCCGTTTTGTGGTGGCAGATAAAAAAGAGAAACATGAGGTTGAGTATAAAGCCAAAAACTTTAAAAATAGTATTCCCAAAATTATTCGTTTTGGTGCGGGTATTTTGCCCACAGTTTTACTACTAATCGGAGTTAGTTTGGTCGGAAGCGCTACTTTTCCAATCTTGGCTTATTATGTTGATGACTTGTCTCAAAGTAGCACTAGGCTTAAAGCTCCGATTCCACCAGATCAAGTTTTAGAATCAACCACTTTGGTTGCCAATAACTCTCTTACTGGTGATGAAGATTTTGGGGTTGCAGTAGAAAGTGATGAGCCAGTAATTCTTGATTCAGTTTTGGATTATACCAACTTGAGTAATTGGTTTGAGGGAGATAATTTACCAGAATTTGTTCAAGAGACGGACCAATACCAACCTACTTCTTATATTTTGGATATTCCAGAACTAGAGTTAAGCAATGCGATTGTGGCAGTTGGTGGGAGTGATTTAAATAAGAGTCTAATTCAATATCCAGGGACTGCCTTACCAGGTCAAGCTGGTTCTCCAGTAATCTTTGGTCACTCAGTGTTGCGTCAGTTTTACAATCCCAAAGAGAGCAATCCCAAAAGATATACCTCTATTTTTAGTTATATTATGACTTTAGAAAAAGGTGCCAAGATTTATTTGACGATGGAAGGTGTTAAATATACCTATGTGGTAACCAGCAAAACTGAGGTTAAGCCAACAGACACTTATATTTTGTCTCAGCGTTATGATACTCGTCAATTAAAATTAGTTACTTGTACTCCAGAAGGGACCTATCTGCGCAGAGGGGTAATTACTGCTCAGTTAGTGAAAGATAAATAACATGTCGTATTTAGCAATAGACTATGGAACAAAACGGGTTGGTGTCGCTGTTTCTAGAGGTAGTTTAGCAGTGCCATTGGTGGTGTTACCTAACCAAGAAAATTTATTTTCTGAATTAGAAAGAATAATTGCTGAAGAAAAAGCCCAGAAAGTGATTGTTGGTTTGTCTGAAAGTGAGATGGCTATTAAAACTAAAAATTTTGTGTTGGAACTTAAAAAAAGGACAGATATACCAGTTATTTTTATCGATGAAACCCTGAGTTCCCAAGAAGTTGAACAACGTTTGAGACAAGCTGGGATTAAACAAAAAGTCAGAAATGGGCCGATTGATCATTTTGCGGCAGCGCTAATTTTGGAAGACTGGTTAGAGCAGAATTATCACCAGGTTTAATTTTTGGTTTTTAAATTTAAAACAGTGGATTTTCAGCAAAGTGATCGGTAAATATGTTACACTGATCATTCATCAGTAAGAAGTCCCTATGAAACAAAAAAAATACCCACTAAAAAAACGTTTTTTCATTTTGATTCCATTATTTTTAGGTTTGATCATCATTTCTTTGTGGATGGGGTTTTTAACTTTAATTAGTCCAGTTGATAGTAACTTGACTCAAACTCAGGTTTTTGTGATCCCCAAGGGGCAAGCTATTTCAACAATTGGCAACCGATTAGTTGAGGCTGGTTTGATTAAAAATAACTTGGCTTTTCGTTTTATTGTCAAGAAAAATGGTTTAGATCAAAAAATTCAGGCTGGAAGCTTTGACTTGTCTCCTAGTATGACTACTACTGAAGTAGCTCAAAAATTAACTCAAGGAACTTATGATCTCTGGATTACTATTCCAGAAGGTTGGCGACGAGAAGAGATTGCTGATAGTTTAGCCAAACAAGAATTAGAAGGATTTTCTAAAGAAGAGTTTTTGGCTTTAACCAAGGGACAAGAGGGTCGTTTATTTCCAGATACTTATTTAGTGCCAAGACAAATCTCTGCTGAACAGTTGGCCAGATTGCTTCAGCAAACCTTTGATAAAAAAGTTATTACAGGTTTAAAGGAAGATTTGGCAAAAAGTGACTATTCATTGAATGAAGTGTTAACGATGGCTTCAATTGTTGAACGTGAGGCTAAAGGCTATGATCAGATGACTAAAGTCGCCGGTGTTCTTTGGAGAAGGATCGAGATTGGTATGGCTTTACAGGTAGATGCTAGTTTGCAGTATATCAAGGGTTATGATAAGGTTCAGGATTCCTGGTGGGTAACTCCAACGGCGGATGATAAAGCTTTAGCTTCAGTCTATAACACTTATAAATATCCTGGTTTGCCACCAGCTCCAATTGCCAATCCAGGCTTTGATGCAATCAAAGCTACCCTGAATCCAGTTGATACTGGGGCACTTTTTTATCTCCATGATATGCAGGGGAATATCCATTTTGCTACTACTTTGGATGGGCATAATGCTAACGTGAATAAATACTTGCGAAATTAATTTATTGCTGGTAGAATAGCGAGTTATTGCGTGTAGGCTTTGTGGCGAAAGTCATTTTTTGGTTTTTGTCTTCAACCAGCGCAAAGAATAACAAGATCTTGTGATTACTTAACAGGTTATCGCAAAAAAATAAAAAAAGAAATACCTATTCTGCAGAATGATTGGCTATAACAATCACACCGTATAAGTTTTTTAGATTTAGAGACGACTCGATAAGAGTGGTCTCTGTTTTTGTCTTATTAGACAAAACAAGATTCCTTGAGTAAATAGGCTTAAGAAATCACAGTTAAAGCAAAAAAATATAGAGAGGGGCTAACTTATGTCACAGCAGGTGCGCGTTAATTGGGGGAAACAACACCAAGTCTTGCCAGAACTAGATTTGATTAAACTTCAGAAAGATAATTACGAATGGTTTTTGGCAGAAGGAATCAAAGAATCTCTTCAAGAAGTAAACGGTGAAAAAGGTATTGAAGATTTTACAGGTAAAAACTGGGCTCTTTCTTTCGGCAACTATCGTTTTGGCCAAGCCAAATACACCCCTTCTCAAGCCAAGAGAAAAGCTGTGTCTTATGATGTGCCACTTTATGTTGAAGCTACTTTAGTCAACAAAAAAACTGGTGAAGAACAAACTCAAGAAGTTTTCTTGGGTGATTTACCAATGATGACTGATATGGGTACCTTCATTATTAATGGTATTGAACGTGCCATTATTACTCAGTTAGTTCGTTCTCCAGGTGTTTCTTTCTTGGGTGATGAAGAGCCAAACTCTCGTCGGGTACTTTATCGTGCAGAGATTAGACCTCTCAGAGGTTCTTGGTTAGAAGTTAATGTGGGCCGTCGTGATGTGATGACTGTCAAGATTGATCGCAGACGCAAGATGCCTGTGACTGTTTTACTTCGTGCTTTGGGTTATGAATCTAATGACGAAATTAGAGAATTACTCAAAGATGTGGTTAGTAAAGATGAATTTAATTTAATCGAAAATACTTTACAAAAAGATCCAACTAGCAATCAGGCTGAGGCTTTGATTGAGATTTATGAAAAAATGAGACCAGGTGAACCAGCAGTTTTAGAAACTGCCAAAGGTTATCTTTCTCAACTTTTCTTTGATGCCAGAAGATATGATCTTGGTGATGTTGGTCGTTATAAGATTAATCGTCGCTTGAAACTTGGTGTTGATGAAAACACTGTGGTTCTTACCCCAGAAGATATTATCGAAACTGTCAAATATTTAATCCAATTACAAAATGGAATTGGTAAAGTTGATGATATTGATCACTTGAGTAACAGACGTGTTCGCCGTGTTGGTGAATTGGTCCAAACCAGTGCTTTCCGTATTGGTTTAATTCGTTTAGAGAGATCTATTCGTGAAAAAATGTCTTTGACCAAAACTGATGAGACTTTAACTCCAGCTGCTTTAGTTAATGCTCGACCTTTAATTGCTACTATTTCTGAATTTTTTAGAAGAAACAGATTGTCTGCTATTTTAGACCAAACTAACCCACTTTCTGAAGTTGATAACTTAAGAAGATTATCAGTGATGGGCTCTGGTGGTGTGACTAGAGAGCGTGCTTCATTCTCTATGCGTGATATTAACGCTTCTCAATACTCTCGTATCTGTCCAGTAAGATCTCCAGAAGGTCCAAACATTGGTTTGGTCACTTATTTAGCTCTTTATACCAGAGTTAATGAGTTCGGTTTCTTGGAAGCTCCTTATTTTAAACTTGATAAAAAAGGCGACAAAGTCAAAGTTAACTATGATGAAATTGTTTACTTAGCTGCTGATGCTGAAGAAGATTACAAGATTACTCACGCTAGTATTAATATTGATGATAAGGGCAACATTCAAGATGAATGGGTACCTATTCGTTACATGAACCAATTTACTGAAGGTCCAGTGACTGATGTTGAATACATTGATGTGGTTCCTCGTCAAGTGATCGGTACTTCAGCTTCTTTGATTCCTTTCATTGCTAATGACGAAGCTAACCGTGCTTTGATGGGTACTCATATGCAATGTCAGGCAGTGCCTTTGGTTAAACCACAGGCTCCAATTGTTGGTACTGGTATGGAAAAAGCAGTCGCTACTGCTATGAATCACTCAGTTATTGCTGAGTTTCCAGGTTCAGTGGAGTATGTTGATGCCAACAGAGTTGATCTTAAGCTAGATAAAGCAGATCATAAGGCTGCTGAAGCTTTCTTTGCCAAAAAGACTAGTGAAACTGTTGAGTATAACAAGGGTGTGATTACTTACCATATTATTAAGTTTGAGCGCACTTCCCAAAGTACTTGTTATTCACAAAACGTTGCTGTCAAAGTTGGTCAAAAAGTGGCCAAGGGTGATGTGTTAATCAATGGTGCTTCATCTGATCAAGGTGAGTTATCACTTGGTACTAACTTATTGATTGCTTACACGTCATTTGATGGTCTTGGTTATGAAGACGCGATTGTGATTTCTGATCGTTTAGTGAAAGATGACTCTTTAACTTCTATCCAAATCAATGAATACAAGGCTAAAGTCATGGATACTAGACTTGGACCAGAAGAGTTAACTAATGATATCCCAAACGTTAGTGAAGCTTACCTTAGTAATCTGACTATGGAAGGTATTATCAGAGTTGGAAGTCAAGTAAATTCTGGTGACATCTTGGTTGGTAAAGTTGCTCCAAAAGGTGAAACTGAACTTTCACCAGAAGAAAGATTGTTGAGAGCTATTTTTGGTGAGAAATCTAAGGAGGTTAGAGATACTTCCTTGAGACTTCCACATGGTGAAACTGGCACTGTGATTGATGTCCAAACTTTAGATCGTGATTTGGGTGATGAACTTGATCCAGGTACTTTAAAAGAAGTGGTGGTCAAAGTTGCTCAAATCAGAAAGATTAGAGTTGGTGATAAGTTAGCCGGACGTCATGGTAACAAGGGTGTTATCTCCAAAGTCGTGCCTGTGGCCGATATGCCACATCTTGAAGATGGCACCGCTATCGACATTATTATTTCACCTTTGTCAGTGTTAGCTCGTATGAACCTTGGTCAGCTGTTAGAGGCTCACTTGGGTTGGGCTGCTCAAAAACTTGGTTACAGAGTTGCTATCCCAGCTTTCGAAAAGATTGATGAGGGTAAAATCTGGACTGAATTAGAGAGAGCTGGTTTACCAGGATCTGGTAAAGTTCAACTTTACGATGGTCGCACTGGTGAGGCTTTCAACGAACAAACCGTCGTTGGTATTGGTTACATGTTGAAGTTAAGTCACATGGTCGAAGACAAGACTCACGCTCGTTCTACTGGACCTTACTCATTGGTTACTCAACAACCTCTAGGTGGTAAGGCTCAAATGGGTGGACAGCGTCTTGGTGAAATGGAGGTTTGGGCGCTAGAAGCACACCGAGCTGCTCACGTTCTTCAGGAAATGTTAACCATTAAGTCTGATGATGTCCGTGGTCGCGCCAACGCCTTTGAGGCTATGGTTAAAGGTGATGATATTCCAGCACCTTCTGTGCCTGAGTCATTTAAAGTCTTAATGAGAGAGTTAAATTCTTTGGCACTGACTGTTAATCCGATCGACTCTGAAGAAGAGGAAGATCCAGATGATCAGCCAGCTGAGCCTTTATCTCCTGATGAAGAGCCAGAAGATCCAGAAGAAGTCGCTGAGGAAAGTGAAGAAGAACCAACTGAAGATGAAGATTCCGAAGTTGAACCAATGGACTTGGAAGATGCTGATACAGAAGAATTAGCTGGTGAGGAAGGAGGAGAAGCGTAAAAACTTAGTTTTACGAAAGAAAACATATGAAAAACATTATCGACTTTTCAGCTTTACAAATTAAAATTGCTTCTCCAGAGGAGATTCTTGCTTGGTCAAATGGTGAGGTCAAAAAACCAGAAACCATTAACTATCGTTCTCTCAAACCAGAAAAAGATGGTTTGTTTGATGAGAAGATCTTTGGTCCAGTTAAAGATTACGAGTGTTACTGTGGTAAGTACAAGCGTATTCGCTATAAGGGGATTGTTTGTGACAAATGTGGTGTTGAGGTAACTCAAGCCAAAGTGCGTCGTGAAAGAATGGCTCATATTAGTTTGGCTGCTCCAGCTGCTCATATTTGGTTCTTCAAGGGCGCTCCTTCTAAACTTTCTTTACTGTTAGATATTTCCCCAAGAAACCTTAACTCCATTATGTATTTTTCACAATACATCGTGCTAGAGGTTGATGAGGAAGAGAAAAAAGCAGTTAACGATCGTTTAGAGGTCAATTTAGTCGCGGCTCAAGATGAATTGAGAGAGACTGCAGAAAAAGATATCCAAAAAATTCAAGAACAACTTGAAAAAGATGTGGCTACTTTGAAAGAAAAAGTTAAGAGTAAAGAAACTCTCCAGCTCAAATTGGAAGAGCTCAAACTCAAAGCTAAACAAAACCTTTCAAATGTTAAACAACAACTTGAAGTTCAGTTGGAACAAACTGCTGAGATCTTTAAAACCATCAAGGCTTTAGTTAAAAAGATCAAAAAACAAAGTATCCTCAGTGAAGACGAATTCATCAAATTGGATGAGTACGATGCTGCTTCTCACTTGAGAGTGGGGATGGGTGCTGAGAGTATTCTCGAACTTGCTAGACAAGTAGATATGGATACTTTAGTTGAACAACTTCGTGGTGAAATGGCCGAAAGTAAAGGTGCCAAGAGAGTTAAGGCTACCAAGAGATTAAGAGTCGTTGAAGGTTTCAAAAAAGCTGGCATCGACCCATCTTGGATGTTCCTCAAGGTTTTACCAGTGTTGCCAGCAGATTTACGTCCAATGGTCCAACTTTCTGGTGGTAGATTTGCTTCTTCAGATCTCAATGATCTTTACCGAAGAGTGATCAACCGTAACAACCGTTTGAAACACTTGATCAACTTGGGTGCTCCTGAAATCATTTTACGTAACGAAAAACGTATGCTTCAAGAAGCTGTCGATTCTTTAATCGATAGTAGTCAAGCTCGTCAAACCAGAAGAAGATCCAACCGCAGACCATTAAGATCTCTTTCAGAGATGCTTCGTGGTAAACAAGGTCGTTTCCGCCAAAACTTGCTCGGTAAACGTGTCGACTACTCTGGTCGTAGTGTGATCGTGGTTGGTCCAGAACTTGGTCTTGATCAATGTGGTTTACCAAAAGATATGGCTTTGGAAATGTTCAAGCCTTATGTTTTGCGTGAATTAATTGTTCAAGGTGTGGCTCCAAACGTTAAGAGTGCTCGTCACTTAGTTGATCGTCGTGAACCAGAAGTTTATGACGTGTTAGAAAAAGTGACCGCCAATCATCCAGTGATTTTGAATCGTGCCCCAACCTTGCACAAACTTGGTATGCAGGCTTTCTATCCTCAATTAATTGAAGGTAGTGCGATTAGACTTCATCCATGTGTTTGTTCAGGTTATAACGCTGACTTTGATGGTGACCAAATGGCTGTCCACGTACCTTTGACTAAAGAAGCTCGTGAAGAGGCTAGAGACTTAATGATGGCTACCCATAATTTATTAAAGCCAGCTAACGGTGAACCTATCACTGTACCTAACAAAGAAATGGCAATGGGTGTGTTTTATTACACTTCAATTGATGAGAAATTGGGTAAATTCCCAACCATCTTTGCTTCCAAAGATGAGGCTTACCATGCTTACCAAATTGGTTTACTCAGTTTAAGACAAGCCATTACTGTGAGACTTCCAGGTTTAGGTTTAGTAGTTACTTCAGTTGGTCGATTACGTTTTAATGACGTTTTACCAGCAGAAGTTGCGTTTACCAATGAACCTGTCAAAGCTAAAGATATTAAAGAGTTAGTCACCAAAGCAATCGAAGATTACGATGATGATAAAGTGGCTCGTTTAATTGACTCAATTAAGAATCTTGGTTTTGAGGCAGCTACCAAATCAGGTTTATCTGTGTCTGTGACTGATTGTAAGATGATTGATGAAAAACCAGAAATCATTGAAAAAGCTAATAAGCGAGCTGAGAAGGTTCAAGATAGTTATCTCCAAGGTTTGATTACCGACGACGAACGTCGTAGAAAAGGTATTGATATCTGGATGGAAACTACCGATGAATTAGCCGAGAAAACCTGGGAATCTTATGATGACGATAATGCTGTTAAAGTGATGATTGATTCTGGAGGTACCCGTGCTTCTAAAGATCAGGTCAAACAGCTTGCTGCTATGCGTGGTTTGGTCGTTGATCCATTGGGTAACATCGTGGAAATGCCTACCAAGTCTAACTTTAGACAAGGTTTAACCATTTTTGAGTACGTTACTTCGGCTCGTGGTTCTAGAAAAGGTTTAACCGACTCTGCTATCAAGACAGCTGATGCTGGTTATTTGACTCGTCGTTTAAGTGATGTCGCTCATGATGCCATTATTAGAATGGAAGACTGTGAGACCACTAAAGGGATTGAGATCACTAAAGCTAATCGAAGAGATGCTTTTGCCAACAGAATTCTTGGTCGTTATTTGGCCGAAGATGTTAAAGCTGGGCAAAAAGTGATCGCTAAAAAAGGCGATATAGTTAATGACATCTTGGCTATGGAGATTGATCAAAATGAAGCTGTTGAGTCAGTGATTATTAGATCACCTCTTACCTGTGAGGCCAGAAAAGGCTTATGTCAGACTTGTTATGGTTGGGATTTTTCAACCAGAGATAAAGTTGAGATTGGTGTTCCAGCTGGTGTAATTGCTGCTCAATCTATTGGTGAGCCAGGTACTCAGTTGACCATGCGGGTTAAACACTCTGGTGGTATCGTTGGTCTTGACGTGACTCAAGGTTTGCCTCGTGTTGAGGAACTTTTGGAAGCTCGCAATCCAAAATTAGCAGCTTACGTTGCTAGAATTGCTGGTAAAGTCAAGATTGAAGATCGAGATGATGACAAAGTTATCACTATCACTTCAACCACTCCACCAAAAGAGGAAGAGGAATATATTATTCCAGCCAACAGAAATCTCTTAGTTGAAAATGGTGATCTTGTCCATCCTGGTCAAATGTTGACCTCAGGTGGGGCTGATATCCAAGAGCTTTTACAACTTCAAGGTTTACTCTATGCTCAACAGCATATTGTTGACCAGGTTCAAGCTGTCTATGAGTCTCAGGGTATTGGTATTAATGATCGTCACTTCGAAGTTATTACTCGTAAGATGGGTGATAAAGTTCGTATCGAACTAAGTGGTGATACTGATTTCTTAACTGGCGAGATCGTCGAGAGAAGTCGGTTCATGGCGATCAATGATGAGACCATGGCTGCTGGTGGTGAACCTGCTACTGCTAAAGTCTTGTTATTGGGTATTACTAGATCTTCACTCTTTACCAATTCTTGGCTTTCTGCCGCTTCATTCCAACACACCAAACATGTGTTAACTGATGCTGCATCTGCTGGAAAAGTCGATACTTTGGAAGGTTTGAAGGAGAACGTGATTATCGGTAGATTAATTCCTACCAGTGAGGAGCGCGCTCGCGAAATGTAGTTAGAAATTGCTGGGGTTGTAACATCGAGTGGTAAAACTAGCCAGGTCATGTTACAATCCCACAATCTGAAAATCGAAGGATATTAAGAAAGCAAAAAGAAATTTATTATGCCTACAATTAATCAACTTATCAGAAAAGGTGGGAGAACAACTCGTTCTTCTAGAGTAAAAGCAGCCGCTTTGCGTAGGTCTTTTAACTCTATTACTGGTAAACCAGTCAAGACAAACAACCCTCAAAAAAGAGGTGTTTGTACGGTGGTTAAAACCATGACCCCAAAGAAACCAAACTCAGCTTTGCGTAAAGTGGCTCGTGTGCGTTTATCTAACCGTATGGAAGTGACTGCTTACATTCAAGGTGAAGGCCATAACTTAGCCGAACACAGTGTAGTGATGATTCGTGGTGGTCGTGTCAAAGACTTGCCTGGTGTGAAGTATCACATTGTTCGTGGTAAGTTTGACTGTGCTGGTGTTGAAGGTCGTAAGACCAGTCGCAGTAAATACGGCGTGAAAAGAGGAAAATAAGATATGAGAACAAAGAAAGCTAAACTCCGTGGAGTTTCTCCAGATGCTAAGTATGGTTCAGTCTTGGTAACTAAACTAATTAATCGTTCCATGCTTGATGGTAAAAAAAGTGTCGCTCAAAAGCAAGTTTATGCTGCTTTAGAGTTGGCTGCTGCTAATACCAAAAAGAAACCTGTTGAGGTTCTTGAAGCAGCAATTCAAAACATTACTCCTCAAATGGAAGTTCGTTCTAGAAGAGTTGGTGGTGCTTCTTACCAGGTGCCAATGCCAGTTCAACCAAGAAGAGCTTCATCTTTGGCTGTTCGTTGGTTAGTTTTAGAATCCAACAAACGCTCAAGTAAAGAGTTTCATTCTTACGCAGAAAAATTAGCTGCTGAAATTCTTGATGCTATCGACAACACCGGTGGTGCTATTGAAAAGAAATTGGCTTCTCACAGAATGGCTGAAGCTAATAAAGCTTTCTCACACTTCCGTTGGTAGAAGAAATATCACACTTGAACGATTCCTGGCAGGGGAATTCTCTTTATTTTAAGGGCATGTGTGGCTTTGGTTATTGAAAAAAATAATAATTTAAAAGGTAAAAATATGTCAGACAAATCAGCAAATAAAAGAGTTCCTTTGGAAAGAGTTAGAAATATTGGTATTATTGCTCATATTGATGCCGGTAAGACTACTACTACCGAGCGTATTCTTTTTTACACTGGAAGAAACTATAAAATTGGTGAAGTACATGAAGGTGCTGCTACCATGGACTGGATGGCTCAAGAGCAAGAACGTGGTATTACCATCGTATCTGCTGCTACGACCGCTTTTTGGAAACCTTATTTTGAAAGTAATCTTCCAAACGAAGAATATCGTTTTAACATCATTGATACACCAGGCCACGTTGACTTTACCGCTGAGGTAGAACGTTCATTACGTGTGCTTGATGGTGGTGTGACGGTTTTGGACGCTTCAGAGGGTGTGCAATCACAATCTGAGACTGTATGGCGTCAAGCTGATAAATATAACGTCCCTCGTGTTTGTTTTGTTAACAAAATGGATAAATTGGGTGCTGATTTTTTGGCTACTGTCCAAGATATCCGTGATAAATTTGGGGTGACTCCAGCAGTAATGGTGTTGCCAATGGGTTCTGAGAATGAATTTAAAGGTGTGATCCAACTTTTAGAACGCAAAGCTTTGTTTTGGAAAGATCATGCTGCTGCTACCGAACCAGAAATCATGGAAATCCCTGAAGAATATAAAGAGAAAACTGAAGAAATGAGAGCCAAATTAGTGGAAGCTATCGCTGAAACTGATGATGCTTTGATGGAAAAATTCTTTGCTGAAGAAGAAATCTCAGTTAATGAACTCAAAACAGCTTTACGTAAAGCTGTCATTGGTTACAAATTAGTCCCAGTTTTTGCTGGTTCTTCTTTGAAAAATACTGGTGTTCAAGTACTTTTGGATGCGGTGGTGGAATATTTGCCATCCCCAATGGACATTGATCACATTGAAGGTACCAGACCAAACTCAGAAGAAAAAGTTGTGCGTAAGTTAGTGCCAGAAGAGAAATTCTCTGGTTTAGCTTTCAAGATTCAAACCGATCCTCACGTTGGTAAGTTAACTTACTTCCGCGTTTACTCTGGTGTATTGAAAGCTGGTAGTTATGTTTACAACTCTTCCAAAGAAGAAAAAGAAAGAGTTGGTCGTTTATTGTTAATGCACGCTAACAAGCGTGAAGAAATCGATGAAGCCAGAGCTGGTGAAATTGTGGCTGTGGTTGGTTTGAAAGAGACCAAAACCGGTGACACCCTTTCTGACGAAAACGATCCAATTATCTTGGAAGGTATTACTTTTGCTGAACCAGTTATCTCTTTGGCGATTGAACCAAGAACAAAGTCTGACCAAGAGAAAATGGGCTTGGCTTTGAATAAACTTTCAGAAGAAGACCCAACTTTCTCGATTAAGGTCGATCATGAAACTGGTCAAACCATTATTGGTGGTATGGGTGAACTTCACTTGGAGATCTTGGTTGATCGTATGAAGAGAGAATTTAACGTGGATGCTGATGTGGGTGCTCCTCAAGTTGCTTACCGTGAAACTATCACTAAAGTTGCTCATGGTGAAGGTAAATACATCAAGCAAACTGGTGGCCGTGGTCAATATGGTCATGTTTTATTGAGAGTTGAACCAAGAGATCGTGGAACTGGTTATGAATTCTTGAATGAAATTACTGGTGGTGTGGTGCCTCGTGAATACATCGAGCCTACCAACAAAGGTATCAAAGAATCTTTGGAAAGAGGTTTTTTGGCTGGATATCCAATGACCGATATCAGCGTAGCTCTTTATGATGGTTCTTACCATGATGTTGACTCTAGTGAGTTGTCATTTAAGATGGCTGGTTCTTTGGGTATGAAGGAAGCCATGAAGACTGCAGGAATGGTTTTAATTGAACCAATCATGAAGTTAGAGGTGACCACTCCAGAAGAATTTATGGGTGATGTTATCGGTGATTTGGGTAGTAAAAGAGCTCAAATCCAAGGTACCACCAACAGAGGCAAGGCTGTGATTATTACGGCACTTGTTCCGTTGGCAGAGATGCAAGGCTATGTTACAATCTTGAGAAGTATGACTCAAGGTCGTGCTAGTAGTGTGTTGTTACCTTCTCACTATGAAGAGGTTCCAAAGAACATTACTGATAAAATTGTAGAAGAACGCAAAGGAGCACACGTTCGTTAGTGCTTTTTTGTTCGTATAAGTAATATTTATGGGAATAAAACTATGACAGGTGAAAGAGATGAAAGAGCAAAAGATACAGCTGCACTCGAGCGAGTTTTAAGAGCTGCCGAATTAGAGTCAGAAAAAGAAGGAAACCCTTCTGCAGTTGAAATTGCAAATCCACCAGCTTCTAAAGCTGTTGATATAGAGGATTAATTTAAAAAGTAGTAAAAAAAAGTAATAAATAAAAGGAGAAAATATGTCTGACGGTTCAAAATTTGTCCGTAACAAACCTCACGTCAATATTGGAACCATTGGTCACGTTGACCACGGTAAAACCACTTTGACTGCTGCTATTACCACCACTTTAGCAGCCAAAATCCCAAGTGCCACCAACAAGGCTATGGGTTATTTAGATATTGATAACGCCCCAGAAGAAGCTGCTCGTGGTGTTACCATCAATATCTCACATCTTGAATATGAAACTGAGAAGAGACACTATGCTCATATTGATGCTCCAGGTCACGCTGACTACATCAAAAACATGATCACTGGTGCTGCTCAAATGGATGGTGCTATCTTGGTAGTCGCTGCTACTGATGGTCCAATGCCACAAACTCGTGAGCACATTCTTTTGGCTAACCAAGTTAACGTGCCAAAATTGATCGTCGCTTTGAACAAATGCGATATGGTCGATGATGCCGAACTTCTTGACTTAGTTGAAATGGAAGTTCGTGAACTTTTGAGTAAATATGGTTTTGATGGTGACAACACTCCAGTTGTTCGCGTCTCTGCTCTTAAAGCTTTGGAAGGTGATTCCGCAGCTCAAGATCAAATCATGGAACTCATGAAGCAAGTTGACGAATACATTCCAGATCCAGTTCGTGATCTCGATAAGCCATTCTTGATGCCAGTTGAGGACGTTTTCTCAATTAAGGGTCGTGGAACTGTGGCTACCGGTAGAATTGAAGCTGGTAAAGTTAAAGTTGGTGAAGAAATCGAGTTAGTCGGTTTCACCGCTACTTCAAAGAGTGTGGTTACTGGAGTTGAAATGTTCCGTAAATTACTCGATGAAGGTCAAGCTGGTGATAACGTCGGTATCTTGTTAAGAGGTGTCGATAAAGATGATATTCAACGTGGTCAAGTTTTGGCCAAGCCAGGTAGTATGACTCCTCATGTTGAGTTTGAAGCTGAAGTTTATATCTTGAAGAAGGAAGAAGGTGGTCGCCACAAACCATTCTTCAGTGGTTATAAACCTCAATTCTACATCAGAACCACTGACGTCACTGGTGAGATCACTCTTCCAGATGGTGTTGAGATGGTTATGCCAGGTGATAATGCCAAGATGCATGTCAAACTTATCGCTCCAGTTGCTGTGAACGAAGGTTTGAGATTTGCTATCCGTGAAGGTGGTATCACTGTTGGTGCTGGTGCTATTACTAAAATTACTAAATAATTTTAGCTAACACAGAAACTAGAAAACCCCGCTGTAAGGCGGGGTTTTTGGTGCTAATTAAGTTGTTAACAGTTATTGAGTAGTTTTTTTATTGTTTATTAAATAATCAAAAGTTCCTTCAGTATATTTCTTTTGGGTTATAACAATGGGATAAAGTCTTTTGATTCTTTTATTTTCGCCTACATATACAAATAATGTTTGAAAATTTTTATGATAAAAAAAATCAGACATATCCAAATCAGAAAGACTATCTCCAAAACAGATGAAGTTAAAGTTTTTTAAATTTTCACCTTGATCTGATAACCAATCAAGAATTTTTTTTGCTCCCAGGTTTTTACCAGATTCAATTGGTTTTATATCAATAGCAATAGTAGTAGATGATGGTTTAACGTGTAAGTGAGAATGGTAGTTTTCCATTATAATGCTGATTTCTTTTTGAAACTTTTCTTGTTCTTTCTTATATTTTTCATATGAATAACTATCATTCATCTCAATAGTTAAAATGACTTCTTTTGTTTCATCAACAAACATTGATTCACTATATAGCTTAGAAACAATATCTCTAACGGTTTGTTTTAAAGTTTTTGGAATGGTATTTTTATTTAGGATTTTTTTTATTGGTTTTCCGTTAGAATTGTATGTAACTACTACATTTCCCATTTCACAGATACTGAGTAAGTTTTTTAAAGAAGAATAATTTTTTTCTTTTTGGAAAATTATTTTTTTTATTGGTTTAATTACTTTTTTTTCTAACCATACAGCTGATCTACCTGTGTTAAAGGCAATTTTATGATTGGTTCTAAGGCTATTTTCTATGTATTCAAGAATTTTGGGTTGGTTAACTTCTTTAGATTGCGGATCTGTCAGAACGCCATCAATATCAAAAACTAAAATAGTTTTTTGCATAGATAAACAAATTATACATTAGTTGGTCATTTGCTTTTTTTATTAAATGCTTGAATCAATAATTATAAATTGTTATTTTTTTGATATACTTTGACTACTTATGCAAAACTTTGAAAATAAAGTTGCCAGAGTAGTTGTTGTTAACCCGGATCGATCTATCTTACTCAATCGCCGACCCAGTTGGAGTAAACAAGCTCCAGATAAATTACAAATTTTAGGTGGAAAATTTGAAGAAAAAGATCAGACCAGAAAACATGCTGCTCAGAGAGAAGTCATTGAAGAATTGGGTTTGTTAAAAAATATAGGTGATTTTTTATTTGTAAGTACGAGTGAAAATAATGGTTGGTTAACTTTTGCCTTTTTATTACTACTTGATGAAGAATATGATTCAGATTCAATGCCGGATCACCAAGAATTTGATACTTTAGTAAAAGTTCCTCTAGCTGATCTAGAAAAAGTAATTGAAGCTGGTGAGATTGCTTTTGATCATCCTCAGATTTTGAGAACTGTTTTACAGGTTTTAGCTACTAATTTATAGTCTCTTGCTCATTTTTTTAGTTTTTGCTATAATTACTACCCTCGGTATATCCTCGAGTATTTGTAATTTTTTGTACAAAACCTCACATCTGGTCACCAGATAAATTGGCCCTGTACAGATTATTGATTTTTAGTTATAATCACGCCCTGTGATTTTAAATACTCTGGATAACCAGAGAAAAAGTGTTGGGTTCAAAACTTTGAACCGAATATATAAAAAGTAAAAAAAATATGGCAAAAAGTACTGGCACACAAACCGTTTATAAAATTAGAGTTAGATTGAAATCTTACGACCATCGTGTCGCAGATGAAGCTAGTCGCAAAATTTTACAAACTGCTTTGTCTACTGGTGCTAAAGTCGTGGGTCCTGTCCCATTGCCAACTCACAAAAAATCTTTTACGGTTTTGATTTCACCTCATACCGATAAAAATGCTCAAGAGCATTACGAAATCAGAACTCATAAGAGATTAATCGAAATAGTCAATCCAACTAATAAGACGATTGACTCTTTAATGCATTTGGAATTGCCTGCTGGTGTAGACATCCAAATCAAAATGTAACAAAGTATTAAAGAAAGAGATATGTGAGGGCAAAAATAGGCCCTCGCTTCTTTTGAAAAGCAATTTTCAAAAGAGATAAAGAAATTGGAACACGTATGTTAGACGCAATCTTTGCAACCAAATTGGGTATGACTCAAGCTTGGTCAAAAACTGGAAAGAGATTGGCTGTAACCAAGTGTAAGGTTCAACCTAACGCTGTGGTTGGTATTACCGAAACTTCCGTTACAGACAAATCTACCCGTACTTGGAATAAAAAACCTCAAACTATTGTTGAGGTTGGTTATGGTGCAAAGAAACTAAAAAACATGGATAAGCCACTTCGTACCCGTTTGGAAAAAAGTGGTTTTTCTTTTGGTGTTAGTCAAATTAAGGGTCTAAAACAAAGTAGTGAAACTGAGTCTCCATTAAAAATTGGGGACTCTATCGTTTTAGAGCAAGTTTTGGAAGTTGGCGATTTAGTTAAAGTTCAAGGGGTTACCAAAGGTCGTGGTTTTGCTGGTGCAATGAAGCGTTATGGTTTTCATGGTGGCCCAAAAACTCACGGTCAATCAGATAGATCTAGAGCAGTTGGTTCAATTGGCCCTGGTACTACTCCAGGTCGTGTTTGGAAAGGCAAAAGAATGCCTGGACACTACGGAGTTGATACCAAGACTGTTTATGGTTTGACTGTTTTACACATTGATTTAGCTAACCAAGAAATTTGGTTATCTGGTCCAGTCCCTGGTTTTAATTCTAGTTATCTTAAAATCGAGAAAACTGGTAAAAAGAAACCAATTGAACTAGATTTATCATTAATGGGTGTGAAAGAAGAGGCTCCTGTAGTAGAGACTGCTGAAACTGAAACCGTTACAGCTCAAGAGGAGCAAAACTAATATGAAATTGAAAGTAATTACCGCTACTAGCAAAAGTAGTACTATCGAAGTTAGTGACAGTATTTTTGCTCAAAAGAGCAATTCAGTTTTGTTAGCTCAAGCTATTAGAGTTTACTTATCTAACCTTAGACAAGGTTCTAGTAAAGTTAAAACCAGATCTGAAGTTAGTCGAACTAAAGCTAAATGGTACAAACAAAAAGGTACTGGTAATGCTCGTCACGGTTCCAAGAATGCTCCTATCTTTGTTGGTGGTGGTGTTGCTCATGGTCCAACTGGTAATGAGAACTGGACCAAAGCTTTATCTAGAAAAATGAAGGCTCAAGCTCTTCGAGTTGCTTTGAGTGTTCAAGCTGACAAAGTGGTTGTGACTGATAACTTAAATAGTTTGGGTGGTAAAACTGCTGAAGCTGCTAAGTTGTTAACCAAGATGATTGATAATCCAGGCAAAGTTTTAGTTGTTTTGACTGAAGGTAGTGAGTTAATCAGAAGAAGTTTGAGAAATATGGATTTTGTTTTAACTGTTCCAGCTTTGGAATTAAATGCTTTGCAAGTAGCCAATGCTGATACTGTCATCTTTACCAAAGAGTCTCTCAAGGTTTTGGAAACTCGTTTAGCTAAAGACAAATCAGAAGAAGTTCCTGCTAAAAAAACAGCTAAAGCTGTTAAAAAGGAGGAGAAATAATCATGAATCCTTACGTTATTTGTACCCCAGTTATCACTGAAAAAACTCTCCAAAGAGCTAATTTGGAGAACATCTATACTTTTGAGGTTGAGCGAGTTGCTGATAAAAACAAGATTAAGGCTGCTATTGAAGAGATGTACCAAGTTAAAGTTGAAGATATCAATACAGTAATGAGACCAAAAAAAGCCAAGAGAACTGGTCAAAAAAGATTAAAAACTTTTGCAGCAAAAACCAAGAAAGCCTTAGTCAAACTTAAAAAAGGTGATTCTATTAGTGTTTTTGATATTGGAGGAGATAAATAATGTTAGTCAAAGTTAAACCAACTTCTCCTGGTAAACGACACCGAGTTGTCGTTGACAGATCAGAGTTGCACAAAGGTCAACCAGAAAAGTCTTTATTGGCTTCAGGCCATAAGAAAAGACAAGGTCGTGGTTACAAAGGTAGAGTCACGATGCGTCACCGTGGTGGTGGTGTCAAGAAAAGACTTAGAGTAATTGACTGGAAAAGAGACAAAAAAGATATTGTTGGTGTAGTGAAAACTATTGAATACGATCCAATGCGTAGTGCCAACATTGCTTTAATTTATTATGTAGATGGTGATAAGAGATATATTTTGGCTCCAATGAACCTTAAAGTTGGTGACAAAATTATTGCTGGTGAAAAGGTCGATCCAAGACCAGGAAATGCTTTAGCTTTAAAGAATATTCCGGTTGGTATGCCTATTCACAACATTGAATTGAGACCAGGAAAAGGTGCTCAATTAGTCAAAGGAGCTGGTGTTCATGCTTTAATTCAAGCCAAAGAAGGCAAGTACATTACTGTGCAACTACCTTCACGCGAGCAAAGATTAATTCATGAAGATTGTTTGGCTACCGTGGGTCAAGTCGGTAATACCGATTGGAAAAACAGAAAGATTGGTAAAGCTGGTTTGAAGAGATTGATGGGTATTAGACCATCAGTTAGAGGTACAGCTCAACATCCAGGTTCTCATCCACATGGTGGTGGTGAGGGTCGCAGTGGGGTTGGTTTGAAACATTCTAAGACTCCATGGGGTAAGAATGCTGCTCCAGGTAAGAAAACTAGAAGTATTAGAAAAAGTAACAAGTGGATTGTTCGTGACAGAAGAACAAAGTAAATAAAAGCTTATGAGTAGATCAACAAAAAAAGGACCATATATTGACCCAAAGCTCATGAAAAAAATCATGAAGCAAAAGGATTCTGGGGATAAAACCCCAATTAAGACTTGGGCTAGAGAAAGTGTCGTCGCTCCAGATTTCGTCGGTCATACTTTCTTGATTCATCAGGGTAAAAACTTTGTTGAGGTCTTTATTTCAGAGGGTATGGTCGGTCACAAACTCGGAGAGTTTGCTCCAACTAGAACCTTCAGAGGTCATGGCCGTATCGTCAAGAGAGTCCTTACTAAGACATAAAGGTAAATAAGAGTAATGCAAATCATAGCTGAACAAAAAAACACTAGACAATCATCAAGAAAAGTTAGACTCGTGGCTAATGCTGTGCGTAAACTTTCAGTTAAAGCTGCTTTTGAGCAATTAGCTGTGATGGAGAGAAAAGCTAGTATTGTTGTTGCCAAAGTTTTAAGACAAGCTGTCGCTAATGCTTTGCACAATCATCGTTTGACAGCTGACCAAATCGAGATTGAAAACATCTTGGTTAATGAAGGTCCAACCTACAAGAGGTTTAGAGCTGTTAGTCGTGGTCGAGCTCACACCATTTTTAAGAGAACTTCTCATGTGAAAGTTGTCTTAAAAACCAAGGAAGCTAAAAAAGCAGACAAAGCTCCAGTTGTTGCTGAAAAAGCAGCTGTCAAAACTGAAGTTACAGCCGAACCAAAGAAAACAACTAAAAAAGTAGTTAAGAAAGCAAAGAAATAAGATATGGGACAAAAAGTAAATCCAACTGGTTTCCGCTTGGGCAAGATTTTCTCTTGGAAGTCTCGTTGGTTTGCCAAACCAGAACAATACTCAGACAAAGTATTAGAAGATCACAAACTCAGAAAATACTTTAGTGACAAACTGGCTAGTGCCGGTTTGGTCCAAGTCGATATCGAGAGATATATCAGTAAGATGCGTATCGTCTTACAAGTCTCTAGACCAGGTGTAGTTATTGGTAAAGGTGGTTCCAACTTGGAAGAGATCAAAAAAGAAGTTGAAAAAGTTATTAATGTTAACAAGGACAAAAAAGAACAAGTCAAAGTTGATTTGAAAGTTGAAGAAGTCAAATCACCAGACCTTAGTGCTAGATTAGTCGCCGAGCGAATCGTTAACCAGTTGGTTAATCGTTTTCCTCACCGTCGAGCCGTCTTACAAGCTTTGGAAAAAGTGATGGCAGCTGGTGCAAAAGGGGTGAAAGTTCAACTTTCAGGTAGAGTTGGTGGTGCTGAAATTGGTCGTACTGAAAAATACTTCCAAGGTAGTGTGCCAACCCAAACTTTACGTGCCAACATTGATTACTTTGAAGTTCCAGCCAAAACCAGATCAGGTTATGTCGGAATCAAAGTGTGGATTTATAAAGGAGAGATTGTTTAAAAGGTAATATGTTACAGCCAAAAAAATCAAAGTACCGCAAACAATTTAGAGGTAAAAACAAAGGTTTAGCCTTACGTGGTAACACCCTCGCTTTCGGAGAATATGGTCTAAAAGCTGTAACTGGAGGTTGGGTTAGTGCCAAGGAATTAGAAGCCGCTCGTAAGAAAATTACCTATGCCACTAAAAGATTGGGCAAGTATTGGATTAAAGTGTTTCCACACAAACCAATTACCAAAAAACCAGTCGGTGTCAAAATGGGTTCTGGTAAAGGTGCAATCGATACTTATGTTGCAGTCATCAGACCAGGTACTATTCTTTTTGAGATCGGTGGCGTAACCGAAGAGATGGCTAATGAGGCTTTTTCTAAAGCTGGTCATAAGATCTCTCTTAAAACAACAGTAGTCAAGAAATCATAACTAACATGAAGAGAACAGATATTAAAGAACTTCGAGCCAAAACAGTTAAAGAACTAAACAAATCACTTGTTGATTTGCAGATGCAACTAGCTGTTGCCAGAATGGAAAAAAAAGCTGGTAAGTTAGCTAACGTCAGTTTAGTACCTACTTTAGCTGATGATATTGCTCGAATAAAAACTACTCTCAATGAAAAATCATTGGTTGGAGAAGAGAAAGAGACAAAATAATGAGAACAATGCTAGGCGAGGTGACTGCTTTAAAGAGAGAAAAAACCGCAACTGTAACGGTTTCTACTATGTGGCAGCATCCTCTATACCAAAAATTAGTAAAAAGAAGTAAGAAATATGCTTGTCATTATGAAAACCTAGAATTAGTTTTAGGTGATCAGGTTGAGATTCAAGAATCAAAGCCAATTAGTAAAACCAAGCGTTTTGTAATAGTCAAAAAAGTAGGAAAATAAGCGATGATACAACTTAGATCTGTCTTAAAAGTCGCCGATAATAGCGGAGCCAAAAAGCTACGTACCATCCAAGTTTATGGTGGTTCTAGAAAAAGATTTGGTTATGTTGGTGATATTGTTGTCGCTTCTGTGATCAGTGCTGATCCAAATGGAACTTTGAAAAAAGGTGCCAAGGTTAGAGCTGTCATTGTCAGAACTGCTAAAGAGTATCGTAGACAATCCGGAGAATATATCCGTTTTGATGAAAATGCTGCAGTGGTGATTGAATCAAGAACTAAAGTAGATCCAATTGGAACTCGTGTTTTTGGCCCAATTGCTCGTGAGGTCAAAGATAAAGGTTTTAACAAAATTGCTAGTTTAGCACCGGAGGTTTTGTAATATGAAATTTACTATTGGTGATCAAGTTATTATTACTGCTGGCAAAGATAAAGGTAAAAAAGGAGAGATCGTTCAGGTTTTTCCAAAGGATAATACTGTCTTAGTCAAAGATATTAATATTTATGCTAAGCATGTTAAACCCTATGCTGGTAGAGCTGGTGAAATTGTTCGTCGAGAACGTGCTTTACCAACTGCCAAGGTAGCCATTATCAATGATAAGGGTGTAGCTGACAGAATTGGTTATAAAGTAACCAAAGACGGTAAAAAAGAAAGAGTTTTTAAGAAAACTGGTACTGTTATTGCTCTTAAAAAAGAAACTAAGAAAATCGAGAAGAAGAAATAAATTAAAATAGGCAAAAATGAATAGACTTAAACAAAAATTCCAGCAAGAAGTGGTGCCAGCTCTACAAAAAGAGTTTGCTCATTCTAATGTTTTTGCTGTCGGCAAAATTCAAAAAGTAGTTATTAACATGGGGATTAAAGATCCAGCCGATCCAAAAGCTAGACTAAAAGTAATCGAAAATGTGGTTGATCAATTTACAGTAATTTCTGGGCAAAAACCTCAAATTACCAAAGCTAGAAAATCAGTGGCTAACTTTAAACTTAGAGCTGGTGATCCATTAGGTGTTTCAGTAACTCTTCGTGGTCAAAGAATGTGGGAATTTTTAGATAAATTAATTTCAATCGCTTTACCACGTGTCAAAGATTTTAGAGGTATCTCTCGAACAGCTTTTGACGGTCAAGGTAATTATAGTTTGGGAATTGAAGAACAAATCGTTTTCCCAGAGATTGAATACGATAAAATTGAAAGTATCAGAAGTTTACAAATTAATTTTGTAACTAGTACTAAAAATGATAAAGAAGCTTTCAGAATGTTGGAGCTCATGGGCTTACCATTTGAGAAAGAAGAGGATAATAAGTAATTATGGCTAAAAAATCAAAAATCGCTAAAGATAAGAAAATTTTAGCATTACGCGAAAAATACAACTTATCTGGTGAGAAGAAAACCAATAAAGTATCTACTAGAGGCAAGAACCGTTGCAAACTAACCGGTCGTCCTCAAGGTTATATGCGTTATTTTGGTTTAAGCAGAATTACTTTTAGAGAATTAGCCATGAAGGGTGAACTCCCAGGCGTGGTAAAGGCAAGTAAATAATATGACAGATCCAATCGCAGACATGCTAGCTAGAATCAAGAATGCTTTGCTTGCAAAACGCAAGCAAGTAATCATGCCTCATTCTAAAGTTAAAGAGGCCATTGCTAAAATTTTAGCTGCTAACAATTATATTGAAAGTTTTGAAACTGTAGCTAAAAAGCCACAATCAGACTTAGTAATCAACCTTGGTTACCAAGGTAAATTACCAAAGATTTCTGGAGTGAAGAGAGTTTCTAAACCAGGTCGCAGACTTTACTCTACTGTAGATAATGTACCTGCTGCTCTTAACGGTTACGGAATTACGATTGTATCCACTAGTAAAGGGCTTTTGACTGATAAAGAAGCTCGTCAACAAAATGTCGGAGGGGAACTTCTTTGCCAGATCTGGTAAAGGATTAAGCACTATGTCAAGAATCGGAAAAAAACCAGTTGAATTAGCATCAGGCGTCACAGCTACCATCGATAAGAATCAAGTAACTGTGCAAGGTCCAAAAGGGACTTTAGTTGTACCAGTGATGGATGGTATTACTGTGGCCAAAGAAGAAACAACTTTAGTTGTTACTAGAGCTAATGACGAAAAACAAACCAAGGCTTTTCATGGTTTAGTGAGAAGTTTGTTAGCAGGAGCAATCAAAGGGGTAACTGAAGGTTACAAAAAAACCTTGAAATTAGTTGGTACTGGATACAGAGCTTCAGCCAAAGGAACTAATGTCAGTGTGACAGTTGGTTATTCTCACCCTGTTGAGATCAAACCTTTAGCCGGAACCAAACTTACCGTTGAAGGTAATGACACCATTCATATTGAAGGTATTGATAAACAACTCGTTGGTCAAATGGCTGCTGATGTCAGAGCAATTAGATCACCAGAGCCTTACAAAGGTAAAGGTATTAGATACGAAGATGAAGTTGTTCGTACTAAACCTGGAAAAACAGCAACTGCTTAATAAAAAGGTAAATCATGTCAGTAATTAAACACAATGAAACACTAGCTGAAAAAAGAAAGAAAAGAGTTCGCTCTAGAATGATGGGCACTGCCGACAGACCAAGATTAACTGTTTTGCGTTCCAACGAACATATTTCTTTACAAGTAATTGACGATGAAGCAGGTAAAACCCTAGTGGCTGCTAGTGACTTAGGTAAAACCAAGATTGCTGGTAATAAATCAGAAAGAGCCGCCAAGGTAACTGCTGAATTAGTAAAAGGTTTAAAGAAAGCCAAGATTACCAAACTTCAGTTTGATCGTGGCTCATACAAATATCACGGAAGAGTTAGAGTTGTAGCCGAAGCTCTTCGCGCAGAAGGAATTAACGTTTAATACTATGTCTAAATTTCAAGGTAACACACCAGAAGTTAAGGAATTTGAAGAAAAAGTTGTTCAAATTTCTAGAGTATCCAAGAAAACCAAAGGTGGCAACAAAATGGGTTTTTCTGTTTTGATGGTTGTTGGTGATAAAAAAGGTAAAGTTGGAATCGGTTTAGGTAAAGCTCCAGATGTAGTTTCTGCTATCAAAAAAGGCATCAAAAAAGCCAAGAAAAAAATGTTAGTAGTACCTTTGGATGGCACCACTATTCCTTTCAAGATTGAAGTTAAAAAAGGTGCTGGTAAAGTTTTACTCAAGCCAGCTCCCAAGGGAACTGGTGTGATCGCTGGTGGTCCAGTTAGAGCTTTAGTCGAAGCTGCTGGTGTTCGAGATATCTCAGCCAAGATTTTGGGTAGTGATAACCAAGCATCCAGTGTTTATGCTGCCTTTGAGGCTTTGAAAAAAATCGAACAAATTGTCAATATTCGTGGTATTAAACTTCGTTCAATTATTGATATTGAAAGAGAAGAAAAAGAAAAAATTAAAGAACTTCAAGAGAAAGCTAAAGCTTCTGCTGAAGGTGATAAAAAAGAAGAACAAGCTAAGCCAGTTGCTCCAAAGAAAGCTGCTCCTAAAAAAGCTGCTCCAAATGCCAAAGAAACAGCTAAGAAATAAGGGAATTGAATCATGTCATTACTAAACAAATTAGTCAAAACCGTTAAAACTTCCAGTAAAAGACTTGGTCGTGGTTATGGTTCTGGTAAGGGCGGTCACGCTTCAAGTAGAGGTCAAAAAGGACAAACTTCAAGAGTTGGTTCTAAGATCCCTCTTTGGTTTGAAGGTGGTCAATTACCAGGTGTCAAGAAATACCCAATGATTAGAGGTAAAGGTCGTTTTAGTGTGTTGAACCCAACTGCTGAACTTACTTTGAGTGATTTAGAGAAAATGCCAGTAACTGATATCTCTTTGGAAACTTTGAAACTACACAAAGTAATCGAAAAAGGTTTTAAAAAGGCTAAGATTGTTAATAGTGGTAAGTTAACTAAAAAAGTTAACATAAAAGGAATCTCTACAACCAAGAGCGCACTTGAGACTATCAAAAAGCTTGGTGGTTCTGTAGAATAAAAAACCTGTGATAGAGACAATAGTAAATAAATTGAGAGCTATTTTCGACAATGATGAGCTCAAAAAGAAGCTATTGTTTACTGCAACTATTTTCCTGATTTTTAGATTGTTTGCTCATATTCCAGTGCCTGGAGTGAATGTTTTTCAATTACAACAACTGTTTACTGGTAATCAATTTTTGAGTTTGCTCAATGTTTTTGCTGGTGGAACTTTATCAAACTTCTCGATCGTGGCTGTAGGTATCAATCCTTATATCACTGCTTCAATTATTATGCAGCTGGCTGGAATGGTTTTTCCTAAGCTCAAGGAAATGCAAAAAGAAGAAGGTGAGGCTGGTCGAGCTAAGCTCAACCAATATACCAGACTTTTAAGTGTGCCGTTTGCAGTTTTCCAGAGTATCTCTATTATTGCTTTACTTCGTTCTCAGAATTTATTAATGGCAACCACGCCATTGACTTTAGTGGCGATGGTTTTGACTATGGTAGCTGGGGCAATGATTATGTTGTGGTTGGGTGAATTAGTGTCTGAGTATGGCATCGGTAATGGCATCTCGATGGTATTATTGGCTGGGATCGTGAGTCAAATCCCAGTGGCTTTAAGTCAGACTTTGGTTGTGGCTTCATCACAGCAAGTTCTGACCTTAATTTCTTTTGCGGCTGTTTTCTTGGGTTTAATTGCTTTGATTGTTTACATTAATGAGGCAGTTAGAAAAATTAATATTCAATACGCCAAGAGAACTAGAGGTGGTAAGACCGTTGGTGGACAAACTACTCACTTGCCAATCAAAGTTAATGTGGCAGGGGTAATGCCGATCATTTTTGCGGTGTCCTTGATGATGGCCCCTTCGTTTATTGGTAAGTTATTTACTTCAAGTAGTAATACTGACCTCATTTATTGGGGGTTCAAGATTACGGCTTGGTTCCAACAAACTTCACCTGCTTACTTGATTTCTTACTTTTTATTAGTGTTTAGTTTTACTTTTTTTTCGGCTTTGATTTTTTTCAATGCTCAAGATATCGCTGATGAATTGAAAAAAAGTGGCGCTTTTGTACCAGGTATTAGGCCGGGTGGTCCAACTAAAAAGTTTTTGGAGTATGTGGTAATTAGAATTACCTTAGTTGGGGCCATTTTCTTGGGTATCTTAGCTATTTTGCCATCACTTGCTCAGATCTTTACTGGCATCCAATCTTTGGCGATCGGTGGAACCAGTGTTTTAATTGTTGTTTCAGTAATTTTGGAAACAGCCAAACAAGCAGAAAGTATGTTGGTTGGCCAGAATTACGACAAGTATCAGTAAAAAACTAAAAAGGGAATAATAAACGTGAAAATCGTCTTAGTTGGCATTCAAGGTGCCGGAAAATCAACCCAGGGTAACTTACTATCAGAAAAGTTAGGTATTCCATACCTTTCTTCTGGACATATTTTTCGCCAAATGGCTAAAAGTAAAACCAAGCTTGGTCGTTGGCTAAAAGAAACTCTTAACTCTGGGGCATTAGTTCCAGATGAAACTGCTGTTGAGATTGTAATGGAATATCTCAAGAGACCAGAATACGAAAAAGGTTATATTTTAGATGGTTTTCCAAGAACAGAAGCTCAAGCCAAAGTTTTGGGCGATGGGGTTGATACGGTAGTTTTGATTGATGTATCAGATAAAGAAGCTCTTTGGAGAATTTCTGGTAGAGTGTCTGATCGAGAAGATGAAACCTTACAAGCTATCCGTAAGCGAATTGAGCTTTTTCACCAAGTTACTTCTGAAGTGTTGAGTTATTACGAGAAAATTGGTCAATTACATAAAGTAGATGGTGAGCAAACAGTCGAAGAAGTGTTTGCTGATATCATGAAAGCAGTTGAGAAAAAAGGCTAAAAAAACCTCGATGTGACAAAACTAGTCACTTCTGGTATAATCATGCCTCATTGTTGATATCTTATGGGAAAAGTACAGGATCATAAACGAGCAGCTAAGGTTAGAAGACAACTCGATACCACTGCAGAAAAAGCAGAAAGAGCTGATCGTTTGGAAGTTGAAGGAGAAGTTGTCGAGTGTTTACCAAATACGATGTTTCGTGTTCAGGTAACCGCTTGTGATGTGGATAAAATGATCGGTAAAGTTCTGTTAGGAACTTTAGCCGGTAAAATGCGACTTTTTCGCATTAGAGTTATGCCTGGAGATGTGGTTAAGGGTTATGTCTCCAAGTACGACTTAACTAAGTGTAAAGTTACGTATCGTGTAAACACAAGAAAAGCGGTACAAAGTTAGAAAAGTAAAACCCAGGACTTGAAATATGAAAGTCAGAGCTTCGCTGAAGAAGATGTGCAACCAGTGTAAATTTGTAAGACGCAAAGGAAAATTGCGTGTTATTTGTGTAAATAAAAAACATAAGCAAAGTCAAGGATAAAATATGCCACGTATAGCCGGTACAGATATTCCAGAACACAAAAAAGTAGCTTATTCTTTACGCTCTATTTATGGCGTTGGTTTGAAGGTCGCTCAAGATGTAGTGACTCAAGCTAAAATCGATCCAGATAAAAGAGCTAGAGATTTAACTCCAGATGAAGTTAACAAAATTCAACGTATTTTAGAAAAATTTCCTTTAGAAGGTGATCTTCGTAGAATGATTAGTGATAACATTCAACGTTTAAAGAGAATTAAATCTTACCGTGGGATGCGCCATAGTATGGGTTTACCAGCTAGAGGTCAAAGAACTAGAGTTAACTCCCGTACTGTTCGTGGTGGTGGTAGAAAAACTGTTGGTTCTATTTCTAAGGAAGCTGCAGCCGCTAAAGAAGCCGCTGCTGCCAAATAAATAAGGGAATAATTTTTGGAGAAATATATGGTGAAAGCACAAAGTAACACAAAGAAAAAAAATACCAGAGTCATCCCAAAAGGTAAACTCTATGTTAGTGCCACTTTCAACAACACTTTAGTCAGTATTACTGATGATAAGGGTGCAGTTGTTTGTTGGGCAACTACTGGTGGGGCCGGTTTTACTGGTTCCAGAAAATCAACCCCTTATGCTGCAACTATTACTGTTGAAAACGCAGTTAATAAAGCCAAAGCATTCGGTATGAATGAAATGGATGTTTATTTAAAGGGCCCAGGCCCAGGTAGAGATGTAGCTCTCCGCGTGTTAAGAGCTCAAGGAATCAAAGTGAGTATGATTGCTGATACCACTCCTATTCCTCACAATGGTACAAGACCAAGAAAAGCAAAACACAATAGATAGAGGATTATAAGTATATGGCAAGATACACAGGCCCAAAACATAAATTACAAAGACAAGTTGGTGAAGACTTAGGTTTAAAATCCAATGCTTTGAAAGTAGCTCGTAGACTTCATACCAGACCAGGTATGCATGGTACTAAGAGAAAGAAGCTTTCTGATTACGGTATTCAACTTCGTGAGAAACAAAAAGTTAAATACATGTATGGTGTGTTGGAAAAACAACTACATCGTTTATATAGTCAAGCAAGTAAAAATCCTTTAGCTACTGGTTCAGTATTACTTGGTTTGCTTGAGAGAAGACTTGATAACGTGATGTACAGATTAGGTTGGGCTCCAACCAGACCAGCTGCTCGTCAATTAGTTAGTCATGGTCATTTAATCGTAAACAACAAAAAAATGGATATTCCTTCTTATTCAGTTAAAGTTGGTGATGTAATTAAACTTAATGACAAATCCGCTAAGGTGCCAATGATTGCTGAGTTACTAAAAGAAGATATTAAAAACGTTCCAGCTTGGTTAGAGAAAAAAGGTACTATAGCCAAAGTTCAACGTTTACCAGAGAGAGAAGATATTAGCGAAGTAATTACTGAACAATTGATTGTTGAGTTCTATAGTCGTTAATTAGTAAGTAGTAAAAAAAGTATAAAGTAAAAGAATATAGAAAATTCTCGAATACAGATTCCTCTTTAGAAAGAGAGGGAGGCGAAACAAAAAGGAAAATCTATGAAACTAAACTTAAATCAATATTCATACATGAACCCATCATTCACCGTGAGTGAAGTTGAGGCTACTGAGTCTAAAGCTCGTTTGGTTTTTGAACCATTAGAGCAAGGTTATGGTCACACTTTGGGTAATGCTTTACGCAGAGTGCTTTTGACCTCTTTACCAGGTGCAGCTATTACTTCTGTGATGATTGATGGTGTTGATCATCAATTTGCCACTTTAGAAGGTCTCAGTGAAGATGTTATTGAATTAATTTTGAACTTGAAACAAATCAGAGTTAAAGCTACTACTGATGAACCAGGAGTGATGAGAATTAGTGTTAAAGGTCCTAAAGAAGTGACTGCTGCCGATATCGAAGCAGAAGCTGGTTTTGAAGTAGTTAACCCAGAGCAACCAGTTGCTACTTTGGCTAAAGGCAAGAAACTTGAGGTAGAGATGACCGTCGAAGCTGGTACTGGTTACCGTATGGCTACTGAAGTTGAAAATAGTGTCATTGGGCAAATTCCAGTCGATGCTTTATTTTCACCAGTTTTGAAAGTTTCTTATAAAGTCGAAGCCACCCGTGTGGGGCGTCGTACTGACTTTGATAAAGTAGTGATGGATGTTGAGACTGATGGGACCATTTCTCCACTTGATGCTGTGAATCAAGCGGCCAAGATTTTAGCTAAACAATTTACCCAAGTTTTTGATCCAGTGGTGATTGAAGTTGCAGACGAGGAACCTCAACTTTCTCCAGAAGAAGCAGAAACTTTGCGTTTAACTGTAGAAGAGCTAGACTTACCAACCAGAATTGCTAATGCACTGCGTAAGGGTGGTTTCAAAACTGTAGGTGATTTAGCTGGTGCTTCAAAAGCCGAGGTTTCTAAAGTTAAAAACTTAGGTGGTAAGAGTATTGATTTAATCAATGATGCTTTATTAAAAAAAGGTGTTAATTTAGAAGATTAATTTAGACAAAAAGGTAGTAATAACATGAGACATAGACAAAAAACAAAACAATTGGGTAGAGATACCAAGTCTCGCAAAGCTCTCTTGAGAAATTTAGTTAGATCTTTAGTTGAGCATGGCCAAGTAGAGACCACTGAAGCAAAAGCTAAAGAAGTAAAACGTTGGGCCGACAAGTTAATTGGTAAAGCTCAAACAGATTCTTTGGCAGTTAGAAGACAGCTTCATACCTTCTTTGGTAAAAGAGACGTCGTTAATACTTTAGTTGATAAAGTTGCTCCAGCTATGAAAGATCGCAAATCCGGTTTTAGTAAAATCGAAAAGATCGGTAATAGAAGAGGTGATAACTCAAAAGTAGTGATGTTGAGTTTAGTTGAAAAAGCCGCTCAAAAAGTTGGTCTCAAAGCTCCAAAAGCCGAAGCTAAAGCTGAACAAAAAACTGAAGCTAAAAAATCAACTGTCAAGAAAGCTACTCCAAAAACCAAAAAAGAAGTGAAGAAGGCAGAAAAATAATATGAAAAAGCAACAGACATTCATGCAACGTAAAGAGGATGTTACCAGAGAGTGGCATGTAGTTGACGTCAAAGGCCAAATCCTTGGTCAAGTCGCTACCGATATTGCTAAAAAACTTATTGGTAAAGACAAACCAACCTACACTCCACATGTTGATGGTGGTGACTACGTAGTGGTAATTAATGCTAAACAAGTGGCTGTCACTAGAGGTAAAGAATTGACCAAAATGTATTATAGACACTCTGGTTTTCCAGGTGGTCTGAAACAAAGAACCTTTGAGGAAATGATTCAAAAAAATCCTGAAGAGGTGGTGCTTTTAGCTGTCAAAAACATGTTACCAAAAAACAGACTTAGAGATGTCCGTCTAGCTAGATTAAAGATTTATGCTGATGACCAACATAAACATGAGAGTCAATTAGGAGGCAAATAATATGGCAATTAAAATGAGAAAGAAAGCTAAGGCTTCTGTCAAAAAAGTGGTCAAGAAACCAACTTTGATTGAAGGCAGAGTAAGTGCTGCTAAAACTTTGAGAAAAGATTTCACTTTTCCAAAAGTTGCCTACATTGAAGCTGTTGGTCGTAGAAAAGTGGCTACTGCTAGAGTCAGAATTTACGAAGGTAATGGTGACTTTGTAGTTAACAATACTTTAGTTGGTGATTATTTTTCAGGTATCAACAATGCTCCAGCCATTTACAATCGTCCTTTTGATTTAACTGGAACCAAGGGCAAGTTTGCTGTTTCAGCAACTGTCAAAGGTTCTGGAATCAATGCTCAAATTGAGGCTATTGTTCATGGTATTGCTCGAGCTTTAGTTGAGTTCAATCCTGAGTTTAAGATTTTCTTAAAATCTGCTGGTTTGGTAACCAGAGATGATAGAATGAAAGAAACTCGTAAGATTGGTATGGGTGGAAAAGCCAGAAGAAAACGCCAATCTCCAAAGCGTTAAGCTTTGATCGATCGAAATTGGGAATTCCCTCAGTTTACCTGGGGGAATTTTTTTGTAATTTTAGTCCAAAAAAAGGGCCTAAATAGGCCCTTTTTCTTGATTCTAATTTAGCTTACCAAACTTCTCTTTTGAGAGGCTTACCAACACGGAAATTAATGACTCTATGGCCTTTAACTACCATCCTTTTATCTTTTTTACCAAATGGTTCAACATGTTTATCATTGACTTTACTAACATAGAAAGTACCAAAGCCTGACAAAACAACCTTGTCACCTTTTTTTAAGTTGCGAGCAACTTCGGCAAAGATTGTTTCGACTGCCTCTTCAGCAGCTTTTTTAGTGAGATGGGCTTTTTTGGAAACGATGGTAATCAACTGTGATTTTGTCATGTTAACCTTTCTTTATTCTTTAATACCTTTATATACAGATATACTGACTGTGTCTCAGTGTAACTTGCTTAAAAATACAGTCAAGAGTGAAATAAAGATTAGTAGCTAGATATATCCAAGTTTTTTGAAAATTACCAACGAACAACCAAGCGCATCAAAACCAACATCTCTGAATGATGGAGATCTCCCTGGTGTCATTGATTGGTGAAGTTCATCAGAAACAGCGTAAGCCAAGGCAATTAATAGTGGGATAAACCATTTTTTATTACCTTGAGCTAGAGAATATTGCTGAAAAGGAATAAGCAGCAAAAAATAAAGCACAGCGTAAACAAAGATATGAGCCGATTTTTTGAATAAAAAGTCCCAAACATCAAGCTTAAGACTCGGCAGCACCTGTTTTGATGATAAGTAAAAAATAAATAAAGCCCAAATAATTGCTGGGATGAACGACAATATAACTCTAAAAAAACTCTTGCTTTTTTGCATAAATTAAGCCTGGAATGAGCAGTAAGGTAGCTCCTATTATAACATTGATGGCGCCGATTTCTAAGTTTGGTGATTCAAAATAAATGCTTTGAAGTTGTCTAGTTTCTTGTTCTGGTAGCTTAACTTTGGGTTTGAGAACCGTTGGTGGGTATAAGTTGGAGTTAGGTAGCTCAAAGTTAGTTGGTAAACCTGAGCCGGATGAGGTCGGTTGAACTTGGTACTGAGGGTTGGTTTGAGAAGAGGTGGGGAAGCTATTTGGTGGGGGTAATTGAGTGGGTATTGGGGTTGGTTTGGTTGTTGGGAGTGGTGATGGGCTAACAACTGGGTTATCGAAGCCTGGATTTGGACTAGTCTCAAAGATTATTGTTAGATTGTTGGAGTTTTTCGCCCAACTCAAGCCTTTAGTTGATGAAGTGTAAGCAAGTGAGTCTTGAACAACTTGATTTTGATCGTAAAGAATTACCGTATCACCACTATTGTTTAATACACTTTTTAGTTCAACCACTAGATAAGCTAGACTGGCAAGTTCTTCACCAGAAATAAAAGTATAAATATTGCTAGGTTTACTTAGTTGGTCCCACAGTTGCCAACCATCTAGATCAATTGCTTTATCACTAGGGTTATATAGTTCAACCCATTCGGTTTCTTGGTTATTGGGGTTAGGATAGACTTCAGAGATTATGACTTGGGCTTTGACTTGTTTGACTGAGCAAACTAAATACAAACTCAGCCCAAAAAATAACCTGACTTGTTTTAACACAAATCAGGTTATATCAAGACAAACTGACTTTTTAGGTATTTTTTTTCTTGGCCCAATATTCAGAAGAAGTAAACAGTGAGTGGAAAGTTCCAGCATCACTCCAAAAGCCTTTTAATTCTTCCCATTTTAACTGGCCTTTATTAATGTAAATATTATTTACTTGAGTAATTTCTAGTTCACCACGACCAGCATAGTTGGGATCACATTGACGAATAATATCGAAAATATTTTTATCATAAAGATAAACACCAGTAACGGCATAATCTGAAGCAGGATTTTTGGGTTTTTCATCAATTCTGATCACTTTAGTTGCATCATTAGGGTCAAAGGCTGGGACACCAAAACGGTTTGGGTCTGGCACTTTCTTCAAGAAAACAGTTGCGCCATCAGTAAAATTGGTGACAGCATCTTTGATTTTGGCATCAGTGGTATTGTCGCCCAAGATCACGGCAATATCTTCACCGTCAGCAAAGTCTTCAGCTAAGGCCAAGGCATCGGCGATACCACCATTTGGTTTTTCTTGGTAGGCATAGGCTAAGTGTTTGACACCAAGTTCTTTACCATTTTTTAAGACACTCAAAAAATGACCAACGTGAGGGCCACTGGTGACGATCAGAATTTCATTTACTCCAGCATCCACTAAAGTCTGGATGGGATAAAAAACCATTGGTTTGTTATAGACAGGGAGTAAATGCTTGTTGGTAACATGAGTCAAGGGATAAAGTCTTGTACCCAGACCACCAGCGAGAATAACACCTTTCATAAAAGTTCCTTTGTTGTTTTTTAAACTAGGCTTTCAATATATCATTGATGGGCAAATTTGCAAATCTCCTGGGAGTGATAGAATAAAACCAATGAAAGATAAAACTAAACGGCTTGGTTTAGCTTTGGGGAGTGGAGGTTGGCGTGGTTTGGCTCACCTGGGGGTGATGAAAGCTTTGTTAACTCATGGTATTAAATTTGAAATAATTGCTGGGAGTAGTGCTGGTGCTTTGATGGGTGGAGCCTACGCAGCTACTCAAGACATTGAAAAACTAGAGTCTTTTTTTAAGAGCTTAAAAATAAAAGACTTACTAAAATTGTTTGGGGATTTTAGACCAGATCAAGGTTTATTTAGAGGGGAAAGTTTTAAAACAACCATTCAACAAGTGATTGGCGAAGTCAAAATTGAAGATTTACCATTTAGTTATGGTGCTACAGCTGTTGATTTTAATTCAGGAGAATTAATTTTTATCAAAGAAGGATCACTAACCACAGCGATTAGAGCTAGCGCTTCTGTACCACTAGTTTTTCAGCCGGTTAAAATTGGAGGAAAGCAATTGGTTGATGGAGCCACCAGAATGCCTGTGCCGGTAGAGTTGGCTAGAGAGTTGGGTGCTGACAAAGTAATTGCCGTAAACCTTTATAAAAATGTTTTTCCGGTAGCAACTGGTCAGTATAGTTCTGTGCAAATGGCTTTAAAAAGTTCTCACTTGTTGCTCAGTGAATTGGCTAGGAGGGATTGTAAGACAGCAGACCTAGCTCTTTATCCAGATATTCCAGAAGGAAAAAATTATAGTATTTTTAGTAAATTTATTGGTAATGCGGAACAAATTATTAAATTTGGTGAGCAGGTAGTGGAACTTAATTTAAGTAAAATTAGGCAGTTAACGTCTTGAAACAGTTTTTTCGGTTATTTAATTTTCAATCAAAACTTGAGTTATAATATTTCGATTGATGCACAATCGGAAAGAGTTTTTTTCTGTGATAAAAGAAGAGGGAACGAGAGTTGAAGCAGAGGAAGCTAGGAGACTAAGCGATTATGGTTTTGTGATTCGCTCTGAGCTTTTTTCTTTGCTTACTGATCAGGCTTTAGGACTGGATCAAGATTTATTAGAGACTTTATCAACAAGTTTTTTGGCTTATCCTGATGCTGTTTTTGACCAATTAGGTTTTTTGCTAGAAAAGCCACTGTTTAAAACCCAAGATTCACAAAATGGACATTGGAGTTATGAGTTAACTATGTCTAAAACGGTTTTAAATTTTGCCGAAGCGATTAAAACCAAGTTTTCAGGAAACAATCAATTGATAGCAGATTTAGTTTTTATGATTACTGTAAGTGATATTGGTAAGTCTGGTCCGAGAGTAGTTGAGGCTGATCACTATTCAGCTGTAGTCAGGAAAATGTACAACCACTGTATTTTTGGTCCAGAACACAAAACTTGGTTAATGAAGTGCAATCCAGCTGATTTTCCAGTTGAGTTACAACAAGCTCTGGCTAATATCAGCAGAGATGATAGCGCTGGTATTTCTGATTACGATTTAATTTTTAGCAATGGAGTATTTTTTGCTTTGCCAATTGAAGTTTATTTTTATGTGTTGAAGCAGGTGGCTTTGAAAAAAATAACTGATGATCCTCAACTTTTGCAACAAGATCCAGACTTAGTTATTAAGATTGAGGAGACATTTACTCTCAAGCCTGAAGAGAGAGCTTTTCTAAAACTAATGGATAGTGATCCACAATCAATGCCAATCAGAAGATTTTTTACTAGAAGCCATATTTTATTTGGCAGTTTGTTTTTAAAACAACCAGGATTACTAAACTTAGAACAACAAGCTTTAGTGCCATTAGCAATGAGTCATCATTTTTCTCAAAAAATTTTACCTTTGGATCTAGATATAGAAACAGTAATTAATGATGAACTTTGGGTAAAAAAATGTGCTTTTTTAGAAGTTCTTGATAAATTTAGTGCTTATTTTTCTCGTTGGCATGGAGCCCAAGGGGAAATACCGATTCAGTCAATTAATTCAACCAAAAATGAAATAAGGGACCATTTGGATAAAAATTATTCAGATCAACCCCAAATAAAAATTTGGTATGAAGAGATTATTAGTTGGATGGAAGAAACAGAAATCTTTACTCAGTTTGGTAAGTAGAAGCATCTATTTGTGGCATCATTTCAATGATAAATCTAAGCACCATGACTTGATGGTCTTTGTTTAGATCCTTAAAATTAATTTCTGGATCAGTAATATTCTCTAAAACTGATAAAACAATTGGGGGTAAATAAAGATTTTCAGTTGATCTTAAACGAACGGCTAAATCAAAAACAATTCTAATAATTTTTTCTTCAGGAATAATGATTGTTTCTTTAGTAGCCATTATTTAATATTCAATATTTGTCCTTATAAATTTAAGAATCTATTGCAGTCTATAATATATTTTTGAGAAATAAATTAGCAATTTTAAAATTGGATAATTAAATTTTATTAGAGTTAAAGTAAAGGTTCAATAAATTTCTATGAATATATAAAACGGCTGGACACTCGGGTCTGGCACCGTTATGTTTTTATAGTTAAAAGAAAATGTAATTTTACTCAAATTTAAAAAGAGTTGTCGATCCGTAGAGCTCGCTTATTACGTGGTCATATGTAATATCAGATTTTATTATCCTGCTCCCTCCTAGTAGCAGTCCTTCAATTATTTCATCACCAATTAGATTGCATTGAAAACGATCGCCTGTATTTGTAGTGGCGTAATAAATTCTTCCGGGATCGCTCAAGGTGCCAAACTTATGTTCTTTGTCTACTTCCACGGAGATGTTGCCAATAGAAACACGTATGTGCGAAGAAGAAACACTCCCAGAACAAGGAATGTAGTCTTTGTCGTTAATAACCATTTTGGGAACTTTATTGTATTTAGTGATCCAACTCAGCACCGATATCAGTCTTTTTATCTCAATTTCAGTCATGAAAAAAAATTATAGCATCAAGTTGGCGGAGGTGACAGGATTTGAACCTGCGAAGCCGCGAGGCTCACGCTTTCCAAGCGTGTGCAATTGACCACTATGCGACACCTCCTTTGGAATAGCAGTATTATACATTAGGTTGATATGATGTGAATCTAATGTTTAATCTTTAAATTACTCTTTGGTTTCAGTTGTGTTTTTTTCAATTCCATTTGGTGTTTTTTTTCTGCAAAGTTTGTGGTCGGCATTTAGTTTTTTTTCAAAGATCTGTCTGACCTGACTTCTTGCATGTTCTTCTTCGCCAAACATAGTCATAATGGCGTAAACATCACTGTAACCCAGTAAGTTTAAACAGTGGGCCCTATCAGCGGCTCCTTCTTTAACTCGAATTTTTTGTTTAGCATTACTTTCAGTACTTCTATTAGCCAGTGATTGCTTAGTAAATTCGTCATCTTCTGGAATAACGACGACAGTAACTGCATCTGGTAACAAATAGTCAACTTCAGATAAAATTCTATTTGGTGGGGCCTCAACAACAATGTTTTTACCTTCTTTTAAGAGTTCAATGATCCTGTCAATGTTATAACCGTATAAATTTCCATAAGCACTAACAGCCAAAAATAGTTGTCCGGTTCCTTCTAAAATTAAAAATTCTTCACTAGTAACTTCTTTAGAGCCTTCAACATCACTAGCTCTGAGGTCTCTGGTGGTTACAAATGGAGTTTCATGAAAACCATATTCTTCCTTGAGTAAGTTAACAATCATGCCTTTGCCAGCACCAGATTGCCCAGTAATTACACAAACCTGATCACTATGTTGCTGAATAAACTCAATTTTTTTCTTGAGATCTTCTTTTACTGCTTCATAAGAGTTTTCAAGTGCTCTATCTAGTAGTTCCTGGATACCTTTAACTGATTTTAGAGTTTCAAGTAATTTTAGAATTTGATTCTCTGTATCATTGATTAATTCGACCCGACTAAGTAGTAAAAATAGTTGTTTTAGAACTTCACTATTTTCTTCTGTTATTTCTATTGTTTGTTTTTTTGTTTCTGCCATGTTATTTCCTATTTATTTTATTAATTTAATAGTTGGTCCTGTTGAGTGCAGTTTAGTTTCAATAATGGTTTTAATTCCAGATTCTTGCAACATTTTACGAACAGCCTTTGTTTCTCTAGTAATGAAGATCATTGCTGGACCCCCAGATGAGACAAAGAAACAGTTTTTCTTTTGAGAAAGCTGACTAAAAAGTTTTGAGTAAAAAGTATGGATAAATTCATCCATAAATAGTGAGTGATTTGACCAACGGTTTTTAAAGTAGCTGGGAATATCACCATAAGCACCAATGGTGTAAAAGTTAATCGACTCAAATAATGGAGCAAAATTTTGTTTGTTAAATTCTGGAATTATTTGTTCAATTAAGATTTTTTCTTTGATTTTTCCCCAGTCATTGCCCATTTTTTTGAAAAGCTCAAAGCCTTTTTCAAATAACTGCATGTCCATCATGCCGTCTGGTAGCTTTTCAATTTCTGGAATAGCAATTACGGCTTGATATTCTTCAGGCAAGTTGCCTTTGGCCCAAATTTGACTTTCTCCACCAATGATAATGGCATCTGAACTAAGTAACCCGGCTGCTGATGCGCCACCAATACTAGCCATAGTAGTTAGGTAGCCTTCCTTGTCTGATTCTTCACCATAGTTTTGGGCGAGTAAAACAATTAATTCTTCATTAGTGATTTTATTACCAAATAAGTGGTTAATTGCTATAGCTACAGCTGTTTGTAGTGAAGCTGAAGAACCCAAACCTCCATGCTCAATATTATGTAAGTTTCTAGCAGAAATAGTTAAGCCTTGGGTGAATCCCAGTGTTTTTTTCATGATTAAGGCTGTGTGTAAAATAATTGGTTTTCTACCAGCAGAATCAATAATGTTAATTGTTTCTTGGTCATTAATTTCAACATGAGCTTCACTAAATTTATCAATAACAAAGTTAACAGAACCAACAGGATAAATTTGTGGTTTGGGTGGGTTTACAAAATAGTGGTGGTTACACAAAAAGGTATCAACTCTTGAAGCTACTTTTGAGTAACAAGCTTTAGCCACTGGTTTTGTAGCTTTAAACTTTTTTTGAGTGGGTTTAGGAGTTCTCCTATTTTGTAGTATTTTTTTTCAGACATTTTTTTATCTCCTTGATAAATAAATCAATTGTTTTTTTGTTAATAGAGTGGTCAATAATAATTTTGTAATAGTCTTGGTTATTATCTCTAGTTGAAGAGACTGAAAAATTATTACAACACGCTACAAATGATTGATAATTAGCCTCTTTTTCAATGGTGGTTGAAAAGATTAAGTAATTGGCAAATGGTTGATATAAAACATTAATTTGTTTAAGTTTACTTAGTTTTTTATATAAGTAAGTTGTTTTTTCACTTGCTAATTTAATTTCTTTTTTTAAACTTTTCTTTTTATATTGCCACAGCTGATAAATTTGGATAGCGCTAATACCATTTCTACTACCCAATAAAGTATAGTCAGCATGACCTTGAATATAACTAGAAAAAACTTCTGAATATTGATACAAACCATGATTTAACCAAATAGCTCCTGAGCCAATTGGGCCACCAAAAGTTTTGTGGAAATCGACAGCAATAGAAGATATTTCTGGATAAGAAAAAATATTTTGATATTTTTTTAATAATGGTAAAACAAAACCTGAGAAACAAGCATCAATATGTAAAAAAATATTTTTTAGTTTATTTTTCCTAAGGTAATTAATTGTTTCTGAAATTGGATCGATTAACCCAAATTCAGTCGTCATGGCTGTTAAAGCTATAACGATAAAATCATCTTTTTTAAATTTAGCTAAGATTTGTTTGATAGCTGTGAAATCTGTTATTTTTTCAGAATTTTTGTCTAAGTAGTAAAGCTGGTGTTTGGGATTGTTTTCTAAACCAAGCAAATTAATAGCTTTATTAAAGCTATAGTGAGAAGTTTTTGGAATTAACCAATTCACTTGTTTAGGGCTATTTTTTTCTGCCCAATTTCTGGCAACCCACATAGCATAAATATTGGCCTCAGTGCCACCAGCGGTAATATAACCAGATAAACTGTCAAAATCTAATTTTAAAAATTTAGCAAGATCAATTAAAACTTTTTTTTCTACATAACGGCTAGCGTTAAAAGTGCCGTTAGTGGTTAATTCTAGTTGGCTATTTTTAGTCTGGTCTTTAAGGTGAAGTAAAATATTATTATAGTTTAATTCGCCAACCTGATTATAAGTTTTAACTGAAATAGGGTGTTGTTTTGCCCAGGCACGACCGAGTACTCGGTTTTGAAGAATTTTTTTATCGACCGATTTTAGTTCGGGCAGGGATAGTATTTTTTGACTATTCCTTCTTTTCAATTTTTTATTATAAGATCCATTTTATAAAGAAAATTCGATTATACTCCTTATGAATATTGATTACAATAGTAAGTTGTCTAATATAAATATAGGATTTTTTTTAGTTATTTATAAGCCAAAATCTTAGAATAATTTTTTGTTTAAATTTGGGCTAAAACGAGAATGACCCCCACCGGGGTGAGGGTCATCTTTTGAGGAGAACGGGGCCAGAGGAAGCTGTTTGGTTGTTGAGGGCGTGAGAGCCACTACGAGTTCATGTATTCAGCATAGTTCTCGCGGGCGGCGTTCTTCGCCTGGTAGTCAGCCTTGGCTTCAGCCAGGGCCTTCTCCAGTTCGTTCACGCGCTCTTCAGCGGCGTTGGCGAGGTCGTCCAGGCGGACGAGTTCACGAGCCTTTTCAACAGCGAGTTTGGTTTTGTCTTTCATGTTGTCTTACTCCTTCGAGTGTGGGATCTGCTGCAACATGTTACCGCTGGCGCATGGCCAGTGGTCTCATGGCATGGTTATAGATAATAAATTATCCATAACCATGCCATGAAGTTAGATAAAACCTTTTCTCTTTGTCTTGATGAAACCAAACAACCAACTCTCGCGGTGGGGCAATTTCCTTCTCCCATCTATCAATACAAACGTCTTTTTTGCTAATACCTCGAGGCCAAAACCGATCTACCAAGATTCGATGGTAATTGTTCTCACTAAAGTCATCATAAATACGTCTAACAATAAGGTTTTTCATCATATGCGTTGTAATAAAAATTTTTATTACTTATCAACATCTGTGCAACTAAACTCGCCTACAGTGAAAATTTATTTAGCAATCTTACTTAATCATAGTAAGCAACATTTTGAATTGCTGGGTTGCCTTTAATGCGTGAGGGGAATTTGCCGGCATGATAAGTGCTTCACCTTCTTTTACCAGATGAGCTTTTCCATTTACTAAAATAGTTGCTTCCCCCTCTAGTATTTGCACAAAAGCAGTAAAAGGGGTGGTGTGTTCACTCAATCCCTGTCCTTTGGCAAAGGCAAATGCGGTAATGGTAGTTTTGGGAGTTCTCACAATCTCTCGGCTAACAACTGATCCTTCTTGATAAGAGACTAATGCGGCAGTCTTGTGAGGGTGAGTTGTGAGAGTGCTGATTGGTTCTGTCATAGTTGTGATTTTATCACTCACATTATATTTATTTAAGTTGTTCAATAATACTTTCAACCCATTCTCTTACTCCTTTAAAAGTATCCTCATTCGGGTATCCATCAATCTTAAAAATTGGTTTAAGAACATTACCATTCATTGATGAAATTTTTTCACTACTTAATTGACCACTTGTAGAAAAATTTGGGTAACTGGAGTCTCCAAGTGAAAAAAAAGCAAAACGTGTATTATTGCAATTATGCCTCTGTGAATCTGCTGTGGAAAGAAATAACTCTGTAATAGGATTTAAATCGCCATTGCCATAGGTAGAACTTCCAAAAAAAACTAAATCATAGTCTTTTAAATCATCCGGATCTACACTCATGGCATCAAATAATTTTACTTTATGGTTGCTATCTTTTAAGTAACTCACAATATTTTCTGAAATTAATAATGTGGTTCCAGATAGCGTTGAGAATACTACTGCAATTTTCATAAATTATTTACTTCCTTTTATTAAAAATGGTAAATAAAGTGAGATAAATGTCAATAATTTATTTTTTCTCACTTACACGGCTGTTAAACTAAAAAATGTTCAAATCAGGAAAATTTAGCAAGCCCCATCAACCCATTTGAGGGTATTAGACGGGTCTATCAGAACTTTTCGATTGTTGCGGAGAGGGCGGGATTTGAACCCGCGGTAGCTTTCACCACGGCGGTTTAGTAAACCGCTGCACTAGACCACTATGCGACCTCTCCTAGTTATGTGATTGATTTTATCATTAATTTTATCATTTTTACGGTTAGTTTATTAATATATTCTGATATATTAAGTCAGGTATTAGCTTAAAATAATTATTTCTTTGCTTTATTGGTCAATAAACAACTATTTAATTTTTCAATGGAAGTTATTATATTCTCAATGTATGAAAACTAATCGAATCCCTTTATCAGTAGAAGCAGTTGAAGAGAAGAAAAATAAGTTAAAGCAATTACTTGGTCTTAAAAAAGAAGTAATGAAACGTCTCATTATTGCTCGTGAGATGGGAGATCTTTCAGAAAATGGTGCCTACAAGGCTGCTAAATTTGAGTTGGGTGGGATTAATCGTCAACTTAGAGAACTCAACTTTATTTTAAAGCATGCTTATGTTCCAGAAGTTACAACTGAAGTTATTGCTGGATTTGGTAAAACCATTACCCTTAAAAATAAAGAAAAAGAATTAGTTTTTACTTTGGTTGGTGAATATGAGTCAGATCCAGAAAAAATGAAGTTTTCTTTGAGTAGTCCAATTGGTTCGGCTGTTAATGGTAAGCAAATTGGTGACAAAATAGTGGTGGTTTCTCCCAATGGAAAACTAAATTATTCAGTGATTAAAATTGAATAATCGGATAATTATTTTTAGTAATTTAATCAATTTTTGGTGCTATGTTCAAGACAGTTAGTCATTTAGAATAAGAAACTATTATGCAAGCTTTAATTAATTGGTTAGAAGTTTTTTCTGGTCAGGTGCCAGTTACTTGGTTTATTTTTGTGGGAGCGCTAGTAGAAGAGCTGGTAGCGCCAATTCCGTCTCCACTGGTAATGATGTTGGGTGGTTCAATTGCTGCTGGTCAGGGTAGTCCATTGTTATTTATTTTGTTCTTAGCCCTAATTGGTGCTTTAAGTAAAACTTTGGGTAGTTTGTTGATTTATATCATCTCAGATAAAGCAGAAGATGTAATTATTGATAAATTTGGTAAATTTTTAGGTGTGTCACACTCTGACACCGAAGGCTTGGGAAAGTTTTTTGGGCAGGGTAAACGAGATGATATTGCAATTTTTTTAATGCGAGCTGTGCCTGTCATGCCAACCGCACCAGTTTCAGTGATTGCTGGTCTTATTAAGATAGATTTAAAAACTTACTTGCTCAGTACTTTTTTGGGGTTAATAGTGAGAAACACTATTTATTTATATCTCGGCTACACTAGTTTGGGAGCTTTAGAATCTTTGAGTGAAGGTTTTGATAGTTTGGAAAAAATTGGTTATTTTATTTTAGCTATTTTTGCTGGTATGGCCCTATTATGGATGTATCGTCAACGTCGTCAGGGTTCAGTCCTTACAATGATTGAATCAATGCTTGATAGAACCAAAAGGGTCTTCAAAAAGTAAACTAATCTCTGGTTTCAGAGCAGCATATCAGGTAAATTTTCATAACGACCAGCCTCATATGGTGGGTAGCATATTTCGAAAACTACCAAAGCTTCTTTTTCAGTTGCTCGCCATTGCATAATGTCGCCAACTTCTATGTTTTGGGCAAAACCTTCACTGTCCGGACCGACCTTGAAGACCAATCTTTCTCCACTACTTTTTCTGATAATGAGTTCACCTTTGCCAGAAACATAACCTTCTATAGTCTGATCACCATTTAACACTCTTTGAGGTAGAGTTCTTCTATCTGCTTCTATGTAAATAACCCCCAGATCTCTTTCTTTGGTTTCTGGATGAAGATAGGCATCACAGACTACTCCAGGAAAAACTTCTGTTGTTTCGATTAGTTGGGTAGTTAATGTTTCACCACGGAAACTGAATGATTCTAGTTTTGACATAAGTAAGTTACTAAAGTTTATTCTTGTTTTGGCGGAGCACCCGGGTCTGGAACCCGTACGGCCTTATAACCGCTCACTACACTAGGTGTGATTATACTCAAAATGAGACAAATAGGACACTATAAAAAGGGAGTGTCTTGTTTTAGAGTTGATGTGTTTTGATATATTAAATACTACTTATCCCTTTTCAATTCCTCGAATCTCTCTTGCATAGTTGGATTACCCATGGTGAGTCGCTTGATAGTCAGGTCATCTATCTTGTTTTCGGCTGTGAGCAAATGTTTATCTGAAAGTGTTAGAGCATCTCGTACTTTTTCAAGATTTTTAATTGCATTATTAATTTGCTCAACCGCTTCAACATGCTTTTGACCTGCGAATTTCATTGATTTCAACCAGCTATTTTTCCATACATTTACCTCATCTTCAAACTTAGTAATATCTATATTCTGACTCCTAACTATAGCTAATTCAGTTTTATACTTAAGCGAATTTAAAGCGGCATTCCTGAGCAAAGTAATCATTGGAATAAAGAATTGAGGCCTAATGACATACATTTTGGGATATTTATGTGATACGTCTACAATTCCGGTGTTATATAGCTCGTTATCAGCTTCTAGTAATGAAACGAGCACTGCATACTCACAACCCTTGTCATTTCTATCTTTATCGAGCTTTTTAAAGAAATCTTCATTTTTCTTCTTATTCTCTGTATCATCACCCTCGTTCTTCATTTCAAACATGATGCTAATGATTTCTACACCTTGATCATTAGTCTCACGATAGATGTAATCTCCTTTTGTACTGCCCTTTGCGTTTCCCTCATTATCTTTTTCAAAGTAGGCATTTTGAAAAGCAGTGGCTCTAAGCTTATTGAATTCAATTTCACAGTGCTGTTCAAGGGTTTCACCTAGCATTTTGGTCGAGGCTTTGACCTTCAAATCCTTGTAATACTCAATCATTTCCTCTTTACTCTTGAGCTCATTTTCATATTTTTCTTTGATAGAGGTAGTAAGAAGTTTTGACTCAGAATCCTTTTTATCAAGCTTGTGAATTAGTTCATCTCGTTCTTTTTCAACCACCTTGAGAGCTTCTGTGACAGCTAATTTCTTTTCTGTTTGTGCAGCTTCTATTTGAGATTGAAGCTTGCTAATTTCAGCTTCTTTTTTAGCAATATCTTCTTGCGATGAGCTTTTAGCATTAGCTTCAGCCAACTTAACAGCTGATTCTTTTTCTTTCTCTAAGACCGCAATTTTTTCTAGTAGTTTTTGCTCTTTTAACTGGGACTCTAATTCTTTTTGTTGTTCAACATTTTTGCGTACTTTCTCAACTTCTGCATCAAAAGTATCTTTTTTTATCGAATCAACGACACTTTTGATAGTAGTTTTATCGATATCTAGGTCATGTAGTGAAGATAGGTCAATGAGATCACCCTTTTGACCGTCTTCTTGTAACTCTAGTGTTTGTTCATCACGGATGGATACTTTGATTTTCTTGCTCATATTATTCCAATCTACTCCATAGTTCTGGGAAATTTTCTTCAACTACCTGATAAATATATTGTGTTTCTTTCGTGTTTTTTGGCAGATTATTTTTGCAATAAACAAACAAAATATTTTGTTTGTGTGTTTTGCTGTCAAGAAAAACAATGCAACGATTTCCAGACGCTTTAGGAGAAACTCCAGATTGTGCTATAGCAAAATCATATTTGTAAAGCTTGCAATCAGTACCATGTTTCAACTCATCAACTTGTTGGGTTCTTTGCAATGATGCAATGCGTTTTAATTCTTGAAAAATTGATTCCAAGGTCACCTGCCATCTTTTGCCTTTATATTTCTTGGCAAAACTTTTTAAATAATGTCGATCAGCGTAGTCACTGAAAAACACTAAGTAATCAACATCATCAGTCAAGAGGCTTGTAAACATGATTTGGGTCCTCTTGAATGATGAGACTGTAGGGGATATATTCGCCATCACGACACATCTTCCATGGTTTTTGTTCATGGGTAAAATTAACAATCTCTTGAGTATTTTTGTCTTTCCAAAGGGTGCATATTTCTTCAATTAAACTTATTTCTTCTTTGCTAAGTAAATCAAATGTCTCATCTCTAGTATTTGAAGAGATGACAAGTGATTTGTCCATAGGAGTAATTTTAATTTTACCGGTATCAAATAATTCATCAGTAGTTTGAAAAAAAATATCAGCCACTGGACCGTATTCCATCCGACGATATTTGACTCCACTCATTGGTTCTAGTTCACTGAAAAACTTAGCAAAGTCAGCAAGATACAACATCTTGGCTAGTTTTGTTTTCTTTATGCCACCAATTTTTTTATCGCTCGCAAATTTTATAACAGCAAAATACATCTGACGAAACTTCTTAACATTTGGTGTCTCTTCAAAAAAATCAGCAACATCTATGCCGAATAGAGCAGCTAGAGTGGTCAGTTCTTCAGTGTTTAAATCACGCTCTCCTTTTTCGACTAAGATCCAACGTTGTCTACTTATACCTAGTTTTTTAGCGACATCTTCTTGAGTGAGACCACTTTGTTCTCGAAGCTTTATTACTTTTTCAGCTAGGGAATTGTAATTATTCATATTTTTCATTGTAACAGGATTTAAAGTTACTGTCAATAAAACATAACATATGATGTTGCATTTTAGTAACTATTGAGATAGGATCTCACTATGACGCTATCTATACCAACTCAATCAAATAACTATGTTTTTAATGGACCTCACCTAAATGCGAGCTCCCTTCCAACGAGATCAGGTGTATATGTTATTACTAGAAAATTGGTAAACGGTTCGTACGAAATAATTGATGTTGGCGAATCGCATAATATTTCCGAGCGTATACCGAGTCACGATCGTATGAATCAATGGAATTTAGCATCAAATAATGTATTCAATGTATGGACATTCTTGGCAGATCAAAATCAGAGGATGATTATCGAAAGAGATATTAGAATTACCTACAATCCAATCTGTGGACAGAGATAATTTAGATGAAACTAACAAAATCACTCTTCTTAAGCTACCTAGAATCTCCACTACATATGTGGTTGTCAGTGCACAGTGATACTCCACCAAAGCCACCATCCCTGTACGACCAACATACGATAAAGCAAGGGTATAGCATTGAAAAATTAGCGAAAGAATTTCTACAACGAAAAGTTGCGACTCAGTATCCTGCTGGCACAACACTCTCATTCGAAGCAACACTAACTGATGGGAACTATGAATCTCGCATTGATGCGTTGGTTCATGACACCGTAAACAATACCTATGATCTGTATGAAATCAAAAGTAGCACCACCATCCACCCTGAGCACAAATATGACGTGACCTTTCAGTATTTAGTAGGCAAAGCCACTCTTCCGATCAACAAAGTTTATTTAGTCAGGGTCAACAGTGACTATCAACGAGCTGGGGAGATTGATATCAATGAACTCTTCATCGTGGAAGACATGACTGACCACATTGCCAAAAAAGAAGATGAGGTGTATCAACTCAGGTCTGAAGCATGGGGAGTGATGCGACTTGAACAAGAACCAAGTGACGAGCATTGTTTTAATCCAGGTACCTGTATCTATCCTGAACACTGCTTCTCTCATCTACCCGATGGCTCAATCTATGAGCTGGGCAGAGCCAGCAAGAAACAATATAGCGAGCTCCTGGATATGGGAGTGAAGTTGGTCAAAGATATTCCCGATACGTTTACCAGTAACTATAAGCAAAGACTGCAAATTCAATCCGCCAGACAAGACCAACCAATCATTGATCACGATGCCATTGCAGAAGAATTAAGTAGGCTGGAATATCCCATCTACTTCTTAGACTATGAAACTTATGGCGAAGCCTTACCCATGTACGATGGCTACAAGCCGTATCAGCAGGCAGTAACACAGTTTTCCATCCATGTAGTTCGTCATCCTGGTAGCGATGACTTTGAACATTACGAGTGTCTAGCCACAGAATCTGGCGATCCAGCACGACATCTAGCTACAGAGCTGTGCAATGTCATTGGCGACACTGGCTCAGTGATTGTCTGGAACAAAGGCTTTGAGTGTGGCAGGAATGATGAGTTAGCTATTTTATGCCCTGATCTTTCATCACAACTCAAAAGTATTAATGAGCGAGTTTATGACTTGATGGATGTGTTCAAAAATGGCTTGTATGTCGATCACCGTTTCCATGGCAGTGCATCGATCAAAAAAGTCTTGCCCGTGCTATGTCCTGAACTGAGTTACAAAGAACTAGAAATTGGTGAGGGTACCAAAGCTATGCTTGCTTGGCATGAGATGGTCTATGGAGCTATAACTGCGGAAGAAAAAGAACAAATTAGACAAAACCTACTGACCTACTGCAAACTCGATACCTGGGCAATGGTGGAGATTTGGAGAAAACTTAAGCAAGAGCCTCTGAAAGAGACAGCTTTGTAACATCATCACGTACAACTAAAACTATTCTCATATTTAAATCGGTCGGAAGAAGGTTTATTGCTTCTGTTAATTTATGTGCTGATATTTCTACTGGAATCTGATTTATGCCAATTCCCAAAGCTGGAAAGGCAATAGATTCCAAACTATTTTTTTGAGACAGCAAAATACTGTTTAAGTAACAATCGGAAAGAGTATCTACACCATGTTGATAAAACTTTGGCACAGCGGTATGAATAATACGCTTGAACGGAAGATTAAAAGCAGGAGTGATTATAGCTTTACCGAGTTCTAGAGTATTCTTGTTTATTTTTGTAATTCTAAGCGACAGTGATTTTCCAATTGAATTTTTCCAGCCCACTTAAATATTTCACCACATAAACCACTTCCAGCCAGCAGGCTTGGATGTGCAGGATTAACAATTGCATCGACTTGCTGTTCAAAAATGTCATCTAGCAAGACTTCAATTTGCATATGAGAGCAATTCGATAGGAATGTTTTCAGGGATAATCGTTGGAATCTTATTTTCTGTTGTTCTGATTCTTGGAAACTTGCTTGAGAAAATTGAGAGCAGACTACTCAGGGGATCAAAAGCTAATCTATTCTCATTGAAATAGTTACTTGCTTCAAGCAAATCTTGATCATTATCAGCAATTTTTTCTAAATGATCTTGATTACGCTGATCCCACCTTACTCTGGATTCTTCTACCATTCTTTTTACTTCATCTTCAGGTGTTTGAAATGCTTCAAGTTCATTCCAATCGATTGTTTTCCAACTATCATTCTCTAGTGCTGTAATAAACATCTTATTGAGGTGATCATACCCATCTGCTGTCTTCACAAGATAGTCATGAAACTCTTGGTTGACGTGGTCTGCCTTAAGTAGGCTATCAGCATTTTGTTTAATTTTTGTAACATCTGCTGGAAGTTGATCTAACGTGAGCAGCCAATTGTCATAATCCTTAATGTCGTAAATGGATTGATCAATCTGAACTACCAGCATTAAGGTCTCTGTCATCAAATGTTCATTTCGTTTGCGGTTGCGAAAACTCTCCGAGAGTTTGTGATATTCCAACAAACTTGACTGTTTTAACCCAAGATAATGCTTATATTTATTTGGTAGAAAGAAGAATATTTTTTCTTGTTTAGAGTTGTACAAAGAGGCTTGTTCTAGTGATGAAAGAGCATTATCCAATTCATTCTCTATGGCCTTGCCCAAACTGGCAAAGATCTCATCATCCACACGTTCAGGACCTTGCTGCCGAAGTGAAATACCTTGCTCTGCTTTACCTATAGAAATGTATGCATTAGAAAAATTCTGCCGAAAACCTAATTCTAGTTCGTTGAAGTAGAATCTAGGAAACCAAGAAATGAATATGAAAATAGAGACTAGAATTACAAAGATGGGTATGAAGATATGAATTGTCTTCATTTAGACTGAGCTTCAATAATTTTAATTTCATCATCAGTTAAATTGTATAAGTGGTAAACCATTTCATCGATTTTTTTCTCTAAATTAATTTGTTCAATTGGTGGCCTTTCTGGATCATATCCATCAACTGAAGTAATTGCCAGCACTTGGTCAGTGAGATCAATAAAAGGCTGTTGCTCAGTTTCTGAAATTACTTTTATAGGAATTTCTGATAAAGGTCCTTTATAAAGTTCAAGAATATCGCCTTTTCTTTTACCTCTATTATATAGCCACAAATAAATCAATTTAGAATTTAAAACAGATAGCAAATAAGCAATTTTCAAATTATTTTTTATAGAAGTTATGTAATAAACATCCCCAGCGCCAATAAGATTGCCGTTGGTTTTAGCAAATACATTCTTTTTAGAACGATACGGACACACAATATGGTCACCAGTGTCAACCAAGAAACTTCTTTTTGATCCTCTGAGCCAATACCAAGAGTTTTCATCATCGTTGACCTGTTCTCTAGCTTTTAATATTGGACGAAATTTTAAAAGGTAATTCTTTATCCAAGGATAATTTTGAATATTTACTTCTGAATCAACATATATGTAGAACATTTCCTTTTTCAAAGAAACAAAAAACCTATGAATATCAGAATTCTTAATAAATGGCTTAATTATTTCATGTCTCTCAAACTGAGGAACTTTCTCATAAGTTTCAAAATCAATAATATAAATGTTTGATCCAACTTGAATATTATTTTTTGATAGATAATCATGAGTCACAAATTTATTTTCTAGAGCTCTATTAAGCAAAGCCTTACCAACAACATCTGCTCCAGATTGAACACCCATGTTTATATAACTGAGTTCACCCAAATTGACGCAGTTTGTTTTTATCTTGTTTAATAATTTTGATTTCTTAGAATCAGAATTATTTATACCTTCAAATCTAATATAGTTATTCTCACCATCATATATCTGACTTTGAGATAAAGTTAAATACTTGCTTTCATCATTCTTATTGTGAATTATCTCTGTTAACAAGCTTTCGCTAGCCGTACCATTTTTGTTTGTGACAATTATTTTTGCATGGTTATCTTTATCAATTTGTTTTTCAAAAATAGTGATCATGTTATGTTGCCCAAGAGCAGACTTAAATATTCTAAGTTCATTAAAATTAATTAAATTCCTAATAACAGATCTAGTTTTTAAGTCTAATCTAAGCTTTTTTGCACCATCAGCTGTAATAAAATAATTAGTTGTAATAAAAGCATTTTGAGATTCTTCTTTACCAATATTTAATGCTAAATGAAAGAAAAAATAAAAAAGATCCATTTTTCTTTGGTAAAATGACTTTAGATTTCCATTGCTGATTTCTCTAAAGATTTTTTTATTGCCTTTTTCTCCTACATAAGGTGGGTTCCCAATAACTATATCGAAACCTCCTTTTTCCTTGAATACATCACTGAATTCTAGTTTCCAAATAAAAAATGGTTTAATATTTTTATGTCTTAGCTTAATTAAATTGTTAAGCTCTTTAATCTTCTTCTGTTCTTTGAATGATTCCTCAATAATTTCCCATTTCAAGTTATCAATATCTTCTTTTAGTGTCTGTTTTTTTGTTTTCTGTGATTCGTCCACATACTGACTTATTTTATTTTGCAGATCTTCAAGTTTTATTTCTGAGTTTGATTTGCCAAAACCAAAAGGCAACTGCTCAGCCTTGAATTCTTTAGATTTCTTAAATATTCCTTCATCAAATAACTTAATTCCTTCATACTCCGAAATCAGACTATTGCCTTGCATTATTTTGTGGTCAAGGTTGGGGAGTGGACTTGGAGTAGATTCCTCCACAATAAGAGTTAGCCATAAACGTAGTTTGGCGATTTCTACTGCACCCGGATCGATATCAACTCCATGAATTGAATTAGATATTGCATGTTTTTTAAGTTGGTAGTCAGTTAGTCTCTTATCCAAATAAATGTTTAATATTTTTCTAGCTCTAACAATCTCATTTATCATCCCTAACGGAAAAGCTCCTGACCCGACAGCTGGATCAGCCACTTTAATGTTCATTAGAAGTTCATCCAATTCATCTGCTTTCTTTATAATAGATTCAGCTAATAAGAGCTTGTAAGTCCCAGAATACTTATACCCCTTATTTTCCTTTTCTCTAATCTTTTTTAAAGCGATGCTGTCATTTTCAATAATTCTATCCCCAGTATAGATAAAACTTTCAATATCTTTTCTATCAATATTGTCAGTTTCTGATTCTAAGTAATTAATCAAACACTCTTGGCACATGTAATGAACAATTTCTCTAGGAGTATAGAAGGCACCCTTGCTTTTTCTATCTCTGACTTGGAGCAAATTTTCAAAAACCTTGCCGAGCATTTCTGGATCAACAGCAACCTCCTTTTCCAGTGGTTCATTTTCATTAACCGTAAAGTTATACCTATCAAAAACGTCTAGGATGCCATTACCCCTATCTCCATTTTTTGTGGGGATATTATTAGAGAATACTTCGTCAGGAATGTTAATATCAGTTGTTTCCCAAGCGTAATCATTCATTGGCTCAAATAATCCACCGTTTAAAAATGGCATCCTACAGTTGTTGAGTTTTGGGTAAAATGAGTTCTTGCCTCTATCCTGAGCCAGTGCCTCATAAAATAGTGGCTCTAATACATCATCAAAAAAGTTTTTTCCATATTTTGATCTTCTATCAAATAGCTCTCTTAAAAAGTTTTTAGGTCCATCTCCCCAAGATTTATTTGGAGCTACCCCAAACCAACCTTTCTTTTGAAGAAAGTAGAGAAATACAATTTGACCCATTGTCTTCTTTGCAAAATCAACAGTATCAATTTCTTTCGAACTAAACTCGTTTTTGATATTTTCATCACTTAAAATTATTTTGTCTAAATTCTCTTTGAAAACCAAGAAAAGCTCCTTGTACTTTTCAAAGAACTCATTGGTTACAACTTCAATATCAAATGCTGATTCAAATTCCTCTAAGTTTGGTTTCTGATTGTTTACTAGAAGATTAACAAATCTACTCTGTGCAGTATGAGTACCTTCGTTTTTTCCAACCAAAAAAGACCATCTTTTTGCTGGAGTAATTTCTTCTATCGTAGTTATCTTGTTGTTTTTAACTTCTAGAGAGTGATCAAGCTTAATAAGTGAAAAACGCCAATCACTTTTACTTTGAGGGATGAACGCAACCAATGCAGCTAATTTATTATTAGATTTTAGATAGTCTGCAACAAAATTCCTTTGGGCAGTTCTTGCTTTATCCAGAGATTTATCATTTGTTAAGCTTACTTCTAAAATATCTATCTTTTGTGATCTATCGTCTTCAAAATAGCCAATGACCTTATAGTTATCTATAAATGGCTTAAAAGAATCTTTTACATACGTATTGTCAACATTTTTGTTAACTCTCGTAAAAACTTTCAGCAAATTACTAATAAATAGCTGAAACTTACTATCGTTAAACTCTGTACTAAAAACTTCCTTGATTATTCTTTTAGCATCATTCTGATTCATAAGAATTAGTTACCTTTAAAGTATTCTGAGAGAATTATTTCCTTTTTTGTTGACGTGTTCATATTTACACCACTATCTGAATCTTCTAAAAATTCTGATGGAAGAGTAGTTTTTAAAATCCCCAAAATTTTAATTGGATTATTAATAATCTCAATATTTTGAGATAGTTCTTGATAAATTTTCTGAGTTATTTTTTTGGGGATACCTCCACTATTAAGTTCAATGATAACTCTTCGGACATAGTCTTCATCATCTTCAGTAAATTTTTCATAATTTTTAACTTGCTTAGCGTTTAATATTTTATAAAGTCTAGCGGCATTATCTCTACTTCCTCTTTTGGTTGAAAATTCGTTTTCTTCATAATCTTCCATCTGATTTAACATAGAAAGATTTTTTTCAAGCAATTTGTAGAACAATTCATCAATTGCTAGTTTCTTCTCATTAACATCAGCATGTAATATTTTTGCTGCTTCAATAAAGTCTATTTCACGCGCATCTGCAGAAGCAGAATTTTCGACAATAAAGAATTTTTGAATTTTCCCTTTTCTAAAGTATGTTAAAAGTTCTGTTTTTAAATTCTGGGATCTTCTTGCGGTACGAGCTTTTTTTGGGAGTCTTTTTATTTTTGCAAATAGCTTGGGATCATTATCTCTGATATTTCTAATTTCTTGCAAATACCCCAAATCGCTTTCTTCATTTTGGTCTTCTCCCTCAATCATTTCCTTTGAAAGCATTCGGCTAAATAAGCTATGGCCTTCTGGAACTTCGTCATCTGTGAGAAGCTTGGCGTCAGCACCAAGCAAGGTAATGAATGCTTGGATTTTTGCTTCAGCTAGCTCCTTTAGCTTAATTTGCTCATTTGATTGTTCAGTGGGGAATAAAGTATAGGTGTAAATTTCTTTATGCTTGGTATCTACTCTGTTTATACGTCCCACTCTTTGCATAATCTTGGTTGGATTCCAAGGAATATCATAGTTAATTACTACATTGGCTTGATGAAGATTAGCACCTTCAGAAAGAACATCAGTAGTTATTAAGACTTTATAGTCGTCTTTTAGAATTCTAGAATTTGCATCAAAATTTTCCATCACAATTTCTCTCTCTGCTAGAGAACTGCCTCCGGAAAAATAAATGATTCGTTCTGGGAAAATGTCTTGTAGGTTTTTCAACAAATATTCTGCTGTTTCTTTTGATTCAGTAAAAATAATTGATTTCCCATTTTTTACCGGTTCTTCCAAAGACAACTTTTCTTTAAAAGCTAAAATTTTAGGATCTCTAGAGATATTGGCCCACAGTCGCTTTATATTTCTCAAAATTTCTAAATCTTCATGTAAGTTCTTAATAAATTCATCAGTAAAATCTTTTGTCTCAAATTTTTCAGCTTTTTTATCTTCTACTAGCTTATCGATTGACTCTAAATTTCCCTCATCTAAATAGTCAAATATTTTTTGTATATGGCTTCTACTGACATAAACGCTTCCGTCCTCATATGCTTCAATAAATTTCTCGTAAGAGGAAATAAATCGATCAATTGTTTTGTTAAATGCGTAGAAGCTACTTTCTAGTCTTTTTATCAACAGCATTTTCATGAATTTCATCATGTTTTTCTGTTGGTGCTTTTCTTGGTTGGTAATTCCTTTGTAATATAGAAGCGGAGTGTAACGAGAGTACTTAAAATCATTCGTAATTATTTTTAAAGTCTCAAAAAATACAGTGTCTTCTTCTTTACTAAATTCATAAAAGATAGGCGCAGGATCGGCAATTTTAGGAAAACTCATTTTTTGATTTTGTAGATCATCCCCGTAATATTTAACAATCTCGGCTCTAGTTCTTCTGACCATCAAATATTTAAGAACTTTTTCCCTAATAAGCCTGGAGTTTTCTTTTGTTACATCAATGTATTTCTGCTTATCTTTTTTACGATCTAAATCTTCTAATTTTTTATCCAAAACCTTAAAAAAGCCTTCCAAGTTTGGTAAGTTGGGAATTGTACTTTGTTTAGATCTTTGAAAGAGTTTTATTTGAGAAAGTAGGTCTTTTGGCGAATTATTATATGGAGTAGCTGTAACAAGAATAACTTTTTTTCCTCGACAAATTTGGGCTAGCTTTGCATAAGTTTCAGTTTCTTCTGTGCGGAAACGATGTGATTCGTCAATCAAAACTATGTCAAATTCTTTATGCAAATCCTTATCGATGATTTTATCCAGCATTCCAATTGACTCACATCTATAATCTTTAGATCTGAAACCAAAGTTTTTGAAAGAATTCTTCCAGCTACCTTCATTATTTTCATCGATCAAGTGAGGAGGAGCTAATACCAAAATTCTTCCAGCTAATTCCTGGCAAAGCATGGTGCCCATGTATGTCTTACCAAGACCAACAACATCTGATAAGAATACACCACCATATTCATCAACAATTTTCTTTGCATTGATAACAGCATGATCTTGATATTTCAGTTCTTTAAAATTATCTGGTCTGTAATTATGACTTAAATTTTCTTCTTCATTAATTTCTTCTCTGAAGTATTCATAGAGAAATTTTAAATAGAGTTCATATGGAGTAATGTCTTCTCTAATCCAGGTATCATTTTCAATTGTTTCAATATACTTTTCACTGACATCGATGCCATTTTCCCAGAGTTCGTTAAATTTATTTAATGCAAATTTATAGTCTGAGGGATTTTTAAGTTCAACGTTAAACTCTAAATTATCTACTAAACCACTTTGTGTAAAATTGCTAGAACCCGTAATCACCCTTCCAAGATCTCGATCATCTTCATCAAAAGTCATTATGTAGAGTTTTGAATGGATCTTTTCCTCAGGGTAAGCCCTGACTTCAAGCTTTCCAGATTTTAACCATTCAAGAAACTTATGTACTCCTGCCTCAACCTTATGGTTATTTTCACTCTCATCCATTTCATTTTTAATACTTTCTCCAATATCATCACCAATTTCCTTATATGATTTTGAAACCTGAAGAAGATTGTATGTTTGTCTATTGGTACTAATCCCGATTAAGATTCTGATCTTTTCAGTTTTTTCAAGCTGAGGGTAGATAGCATAAAATCCACTAGTATAAAAATATCCAACCAAAATATCGAATAAACGAGTGTCTTTAACTAAAACATTAAATCTACTTTTTAGGTTTTCGCCATTTTCATTAGTAATAAATGTTAAGTCTGTACTCATATTTATACGCATGCCTTTGTCAGTCAGTAATTAATTAGGGTCTTGCCTAGAATTTATCCACTACATGATTAATTATAGACCATAAACTCTTAGCTTGGGTTATCAATATCAATGAAAGTAACAGTACATGCTTCTATGTCAACGCATGTGCGTTTATATGCGCGCATATGCGTATATATGCATTGAAATATCAATCTAATTTGCCATTTTTCCTATTGTATTTTCGTTTGGAATGATTTAGCATGAATTTACTCGCAAGAGTCGTGTGCGGACACGTTAAATGACGCATTTCAAAATAGTTCTTTGTTGTCTCCAGGAGGCAACTAAAAGGTATTTTGGGATGCGTCTTTTTTTTATCAATTTTTCCGCAGATGAAAGGAGTGATATGCCCAAAAGCATACAGCAATCGTACAAAGTAAAGGAGCTTCGTATCACTGAAGTGCCGATCGAACAGATAAAAGAAGCAGACTACAACCCTCGCTTTTTATCGCAGAAAGCAGAAGCGGATCTGACCAAAAGCTTGGAGATTTACGGCTGTACTGAGCCTTTGATAATTAACATGTTTCCTGGTCGTGAATACACGCTCGTCTCTGGTCATCAAAGGCTGAAAATCTTAAAGAAACTTGGATATACATTAGTGCCAACAGTCAGTGTGAATTTGCCACTAGAAGCAGAGATGAAGTTGAACCTTCGTATGAACCGTAATATTGGCGAATTCGATCTAAACTTGCTACGTAATTTCGAGCTTGATGTACTGCTTGAGACTGGATTTGACGATTCCGACTTGTCAGCAATCTGGGATGAGGCACTAGAAATTCAGGATGATGATTTTGATGTTGAGCAGGCAGTCATCCAGCACGCTGAACCAAGAACCAAACCAGGCGATCTGTATCAGTTGGGCCCGCATAGGCTACTTTGCGGTGATGCCACTTCACTTGCTGACATTCAGCGACTGGTGGGAAATGAAAGAATCGACATGGCGTACTGCGATTCTCCCTTTAATATCAGTCTCGACTACGCCAACGGCGTCAGCACTAAGGGCAAGTATGGAGCGACTAAAACCAATGACTCAAAGACAACTGAAGAATATCGTCAATTTCTCCACGATGCAATTAGTAATGCCATTGCAGTGAGTAAGCCAGATGCTCACTACTTCTACTATATGGACCAAAACTGGATTTGGTTGCTACAGATGCTCTACATGGAGCTTGGCATTAAGCACGAGCGGGTGTGTTTATGGATTAAAAATAATTTTTCACCCACAAGTGGCAACAGTTTTAACAAATGTTATGAACCTGTAATTTATGGTGTGCGTGGCAAGCCATACCGCAACCCAAAGTTACTCAATCTTAACGAGATTTTAAACAAAGAGGTCGGGACTGGTAATAGGTTGCACGATGACATTCTAGACCTAATGGAAATTTGGTTGGTCAAACGTAAGGCTGGGCAGGACTATCTTCACCCAACTGAAAAATTGCCATCTCTTCACGAAAAAGCTTTAAGGCGATGCACGAAACCAGGAGACCTTGTGCTCGATACTTTCGGTGGTAGTGGTTCCCTAATGGTGTCCTGTGAACAGTTAAAACGTAGAGCCTACCTTTGCGAACTCGATCCAGTCTTTTGCGACGTGGTTATTGACCGCTATACAAAATTAACCGGAAAGGAACCAATCTTATGCAAATAAAACCAGGCATGATTTTACAACTCGGCGAGCATGTCCTCGCCTGTGGTAATAGCACTGACAAAGAGTTTGTCAAAAAAGTAGTTGGCGATACCAGTATTGCCTCAGTGCAGTCAGACCCTCCATATGGGGTCGCAATTGCTGATTCGTCACTTAATCCATCCAAACACAAGTCACTTGTGAATGATCACCTGCAATCTGATCAGGAGTATGCCGAATTCACACAGAACTGGCTAGAGGCAGTCAAGCCCTTTCTAGCCAAGAAAAACTCAGCCTATGTGTGGAACTCAGACAAGATGGTCTTTGCTCTGAGACAAGGACTGTTGCAGTCAGGATTCAAGGTGTCTCAGATGCTGATTTGGGTTAAATCTCAGCCAGTCATCGGTAGGTTGGATTACTTGCCCATGCATGAACTCTGCCTTTATGGCTGGCATGGCACTCATAAATTCCACAAAGCCAAAGACAAGTCGGTACTGTTTGCTCCCAAGCCACAGAAAAGTAAATGGCATGCAACTCAAAAACCAGTCACCTTAATTCGGCGACTCATCCTCAACAGCACTGAAATTGGCGACACGGTCTACGACCCATTTTTGGGTAGTGGCACTACTATGCTTGCCAGCCAGCAAACCCTTCGCAAATGCATTGGCATCGAGCTTGTGCCCGAATATTGCCAAGTTGCAGTTGAGCGCTGGGAGCGTTTAACAGGGCTAAAGGCAACCGTGAGAAAGGAATCCCATGAATAAAGACCTACAAGACCGCACTGCTATCAATCGACAACTCATGCTAGAACAGCTCCAGAAGACCCCAGTGGTGCAGGTGTGCTGTGAAAAGCTGGGCATAGCCCGTTCGACCTACTACCGCTGGAGGGAGGAAGACCCAGAATTTGCCAAGCAGGCGGATAAAGCTTTAGCGGAAGGAGTGGCACTGATTAATGATCTTACCGAATCTCAACTTTTATCTGCTATTAAAGATCGCAACATCTCTGCAATTTTTTATTGGTTGAACCACAGACACTCTGCCTACAGCAATAAGCTAGAGATCACTGCCAAGGTGAAGGATGAGGCACTAACGTCAGAGCAGGAGGCATTGATTAAAAAAGCTCTGGAGCATGCATCGCTCTTAATTGACCCTAGTAGAAAGGAGCATGATGACGGCCAGCATTAAATTAAACCCAGAAGAAATTCAATCAATCATCGCCGACAAAAATGTTAGAGTGAACTTAGCCAAACAAAGCTGTTTGTGGTTCTCATCCATTTACTTCTCACACTACTTTACGCACGATTTTGCAAAGTTCCACTATGATTTGTTTAATCTGGCTTCCCAGCGAGAATTGCAACTACTCATAGCCATCATGTTTCGTGGGTCTGGCAAGAGTACGATCATGACCACCATTTACCCGCTGTACGCTTTGTTCGGAAAACCTGAGAAAAAGCTCATTGTGATTGTGAGTCAAACAGCTGATCTGGCTCGGACACATCTAAAAAACATTAAAAGTGAGTTGACTACCAATCAACTACTCAAGGAAGACCTGGGACCATTCAAGGAAGTGGATAATCTGTGGAATGCCCAAGCCATTGAACTACCCAAGCAGGGAGCAATGATTGTGGCTATCTCTATAGACCAAAGCATTCGTGGTTTGCGGTACAAACAACATCGACCAGACCTCATTATTTGTGACGACATTGAGGACAGTCAGTCGGTTAAGACAGAAGAAGGTCGCAGACGCACTCAGGAGCTGTACAGTAGTGAAATTGCTCCGCTTGGTGATCTTGGTACTCAAATTGTGATGGTTGGTAATTATCTCCATCCCAATGGCTTGCTGAGCAAATTAAAGACCGACATTAACGAAGGAAAGATACTGGGTAAGGCTTTGTTCGTACCACTAGTTACTGAGGATAAAAAAATCATGTGGCCTGAAAAGTTTCCAACGCTTGACGATGTGTACAGGCTGAAGGCACTGATAGCCGACGAAATAATTTGGCTTAGAGAATATGAACTTAGAATTGTGGCGGACTACGACCTCTACTACACCTTTGAAAACATTCATTTTTATGACGAGGTTAACCCAGCCTGGAAACCATATTTTCAGTATCGACTAGTTGCTGCCGACCTAGCCATTTCGCAGGAAAATACGGCTGACTTTACTGCCATTGCACAGGCAGACGTATATAAAGTGAACGATCTGTTTCACATCTTCATTCTGCCTTACCTTATTAACAAGCGAATGACATTTCATGAGATCTGTAACACCTTAGAGAGTATTGGTGTTCAGCAAAATCCCCGCCCTTTTATTTATGTAGAAGATACAGGCTTTCAGAGGATATTTTCACAGGAACTTCAAAGCAGAGGCACCATTATAGTGTCCCCATTCAGTGTCAAAGGCATGAGTAAAAGAGAACGGCTTTCACTTACAGTCATGTGGCATCAGCAGGGACAAATCCACTTTCCTAGATTTGGTGTAGAACCTTTACTAAACCAGCTAACTGGCTTCGGTAGGGAAAAACATGACGACTTAGTTGATGCATACACGATGTTGGTAATGCAGGTTCAACGATTAGTGCATGAGCATGATACTCCGTATGATCCGCACCAACCCAGCATCGTAATAGTTAGAAATAGTAATCATTGGCAACGTGGCTCTTTTGATCAGAAAATGGACCCAAGAACACTCAGGAATGATCCTTATGATTTTGACACTAAACGAGGTCGCTAAGCTTCACCTTCAGCACCTTAGCGATTTTCTGAAGCACTTCCAGCGAGGGGACGTTGCGTCCTTGCTCTATGTAACCCATGTAGGCACGACTGACACCAACCTTAAAAGCAACTGTTTCCTGTGACAAACCAGTTTCTTTACGAGCTTTCTGGACTTTTTGGCCAAGCACTTTGGGCAATTTGGCATTTTTTCTCATGCCCTAATTGTTTAGTGAAAAGGCGTTTCACTCCACTTAGTGAGAGTTAGCAATTTCTTCTGGTATTGAGCTTGCTTTTATGCTAACTCTGGCTTATCATTAGTCAGGAAATATGCCAATAATTGTGTCCCAAAATGGGAGAAACGCCACTAAATTAGACAAAATAAGCTTCGGTTTGGAGAATAAACTGCAAGCTTACATCTACGATAACCCAGAAAGTATTCCTTTGTATGACATCAAAGATGATATTCGACTACTCATCCTTGCTCGGGAGTTTGGGACGACTAGTGGACCCATAGATGCAGTCGGTATTGATGGGGATGGTCAACTCTATTTAGTAGAAACGAAGCTGTATAAAAATCCAGACAAGAGAACTGTGGTCGCTCAAGTTCTGGATTACGGAGCATCACTTTGGAAAAGTCTTAACGACTTTGACGATTTCCTCCTCCAACTCAATGGTCATGTGCAAAAGAAATTTAGCATGTCGGCAACTGAAAAGATCAAAACCTTTTTTGGTATTGATGATGAACGATTGCAGACTGTACTAGAGCAAATGAAGCTTAACTTAGACGAAGGCAATTTCAAGTTTGTAGTGCTAATGGACAGCATGGAAGACAGGCTTAAAGATCTAATCGTCTACATGAACCAAAACAGCAAATTTGATATTTATGGAGTGGAACTGGAGTACTACCAACATGACAGTTTTGAAATACTGATCCCCAAAATCTATGGAGCCCAAGTCAAAAAAGATGTGGGAAGTAAGCGAGTTAATACAGCTGTGATCACCGATGAGGAATTTATCCAAGCCTTTGAACAGGCAGTGCAACCAGTTGTGCAAAGTATCATGCAACTGAGTGCTGACATATCCGCAGGAGGCATATCCATTCAGGGATTATCGAGTCGCAAAACTCCCAAAAACATTAACTTTTACTTCACCCACTCTGACCAAGAGAAAAATGCACTCACCGTAACTATTGGAGTAAATGGTGGCATTGCTGGCAAAACCCTAGATTTCTGGTGCAATAACCCAGATAGATTGGGACAAGTAACTACCGCAATTCAGCAAGTACTTGGGATAGAGACTAAGCAACTACCAACTGGGACAGGCTATGGCATCGTGGCGAAGTGGGATTTGAAGGAAGTGAGTGTAGACAAGCTAATTTTATTGTTTGAACATATTGTGAAACTTAGAACAATCGAAGGTTCTAGTTTATAATGAGTATATGAATAAAATAATGATTAGTGTGTTTCTGCTATTAGCTGGTATTGCTATCACATTTCATTATTTACTCCCTGCATTTGCGAGAAACCAGTGTGCTCACAATCTTCAAGACAAGTCTAACTATCAATTGGAGCGAGAGAAGGATGTTTATAGATATCGTTTCTTCACCTGCCTTTCGTATTATGGAGTTGAAAAATGACAAGGAAGCAACTTTCATTATCTGATCTGAGAGAAAAACTAAATAAAAATAAAGCCTTTCCGATTTATAAGAAAAAGATTAGTAATGATGATTTGAAGCTGGTATTTTCTGACAAAGAACTCAAGAAAAAATCTGGTCTTAAAACTTACACACTTATATTTGGAATATTTGTTTTACTAACTGGCTTATTTTCAATTGACCTTGTACGAATGTTCGTTGGATTAGTTTTTGTATTTGTGTCAATGTTTATGGAAAACCCAAATATTAAATTCTTGAAGGAAAGAATTAAAAAAAGCCCAGATCATCTAATTAGTGCATTTGAAAATGGTTTAGTAACTTTTCACCTAATGGGCGGTTTCGGAACTATTTCTAAAGATGATACTCAGTTGGTTGAAGATGAGGAATAGCATATGAGTAAAGTTGTGAAACATGGTGACTCGCATGGTATCTATAGAACTGAGGACGGTGAGATTATTTATGGAGAAAGTCGTTTTGTTTTCATCAAAAACTTAAGCTATTACCTTGCTGAGTTAAAAATTTATGCCGATGGAATGGTTGATTGCTGGGGGTTGATGGATCTTGATGAATTAAAAGAAAAACTTGATAGTGGTTGGATAACCTTAAGTATTCCCAATGGAGCAAGTGTTGATATCCACATGTTAAGCTCACTTAAAGTCAGTGAAGCAAATAACTACATATCAAATCAGGAATTCCTCAAAGAAATTCAAGACACCATCTCTGATCTGAATGACCAGCCGACTTCTTTAGAATTGTGCAGAAATGCATATGAACAATACCTAGACGATAAAAGTACTGAAAACAAAATAAAGTTAAGAAAAGCTTATTATGCTATGCCGGAGCATATGAGACACTTTGTTTTGGGAGATATGCAGGCGAAAGATTCGCCAATTACATCAATTATCGATACAGTAGACTTAGATGAAGTTGAACCAAAATTTCCATTTAAAAAAGATGAAAAATTCATTGAGTTATATAAGCAAGTTGCTCAAGATGAAATTCCTTATTATTGGGCAGTGATAAAAATTGATGGCATTAAGCCGTTTAGTGATGCTGATGTTGAAATTGAAGATAGTTTTAGAAAACATTTCTTAGAAAAATATACTGAGGGCAAGCCTATTTCAATTCATGTATATCAGGATGGTGATGTTTTCATTATGAGTGATGACTATATGAGTTTTACTCTTTATAAGGGACTAGGTGTGAAAACAATACCTTGTTTAGTAATGGGAGAACCTGTCGGAGACCACGTGATTGATAAAATGAAAATCCGCTTTCAAGCACCAGCAGTTGTGGTTAATCAGGAGTAACTTTCTAGCCTAGACTTTCCATCCTTTCGCGGTACCTTGTCGCTGTATGGACAAGATGAAACTACTAAAACTCATTAAACGGTGTGAGTACTATTTCTATCGCTATCTCATTACTGGAGATAAGCGATACATTGATAAGTATTTTCAGAACAGTAAACGAATCAAAAATGAGGTTGGCAAATGATGCCAAACAACCTCAATTCCACAGCTAGACTTACCAGAAAATCGCGGTACCTTGTGTCCTTGATGAAAGACCAAATACCAGATTATAAGCTCCAAAAAGCAATCAAGATTATGGACCAATGCATATTTGCCATCAGGTTTTACGAAAAAACTGGACAAGACAAATACATTGATGAACTTAGTTGGGCTGTAAAAAGACTTCACCAATTGTTTAGCGAGAAAGGAGATAAAAATGACTGATATTCGCTACTGCCTATATGCCAGAAAATCCAGTGAATCTGATGAACGCCAAGCGATGAGTATTGATGGACAAATTAGTGAAATGCTCAAAATCGCCAAACGGGAAAAAGTAAATGTGGTTGAAACAATTACTGAAAGTCATTCTGCCAAAGAGTCTGGACAGCGACCAGAGTTCAACATTCTGCTCAGTAAACTATCTGAAGGAAAATTCAACGCCATTTTGACATGGGCACCCGACCGCCTCAGTCGTAATGCTGGGGATCTAGGAAGAATAGTTGATTTAATGGACCAAGGCAAGTTACTTCAAATAAAAACCTATTCACAATCATTCACCAACAATCCTAACGAAAAATTCCTCCTCATGATTTTATGCAGTCAAGCAAAACTTGAAAATGATAATCGCGGTGTGAATGTAAAACGAGGATTAAGAAATAAATGTGAGTTTGGTATCAGACCAGGCCTTGCTCCTATCGGTTACACCAATGTGTTGAAAGCTAACCGCATCTCAACAGTTGAACAAGATACACAGCGAGCACCGATTATCAAAGAAATATTTGAAAAAGTAGCCTACCAAGGATACTCAGGAAGAATGGTTAAAAAGTGGCTTGACGACATTGATTTTAGAACTAAAAGTGGTTGTCGGATGCCACTGAGTAAAGTCTATGTAGCTTTGCAAAATCCATTTTATTATGGTGAGTTTCAATATGGAGATAAGTGGTATAAAGGAACCCATAAACCTCTGATCAGTAAGACTCTATTCGAGAAGGTGCAGATCCAACTACAGGTTGCTCCCAAGCAATGGAACAAACAACTCTTTCCATTCAAAAAGATTTGTAAATGCGGATCATGCGGTGGAAGCGTGACAGCTGAAATTAAGTATCGAAGAACAAAGGCAAACCAAGTAAACACTCACATTTACTACCACTGCAATCGCATCAAAAAATATGACTGCAAAGAGCCATACATTACTGAGCAGGAACTCATTACTCAGCTTATCGGACACCTGCCAGAAATTAAGCTCAACACAAAATATTTGATGACAGAATTTGAGACTGAGGTCAAACGACTTCAGCATCTAAAAGCTACAGTGATAGATAAATTTACGCCACGATTTGAATTAACTCAACATAATACTGGTGCTGGAAATACTGAAGAGGTATCTAGCTCGCAAACAGAAATCCTTCGAGAGTATTTACTTCATGTTCTTCAGTACGGAACTCCAGAGGAGAGATTGAAAATATTAGGTGGAGTGAAGTCAAAATTTGAATTGAAAGACAGAAAAATTGAGTTGCTCTAAAAAAATTAAACAACTGGTTCAAAATCCCATTTTGATTCGTAGTTTACAGCCAGTGGGGTGTCAATTGGGTAGCCATCATTTTCCAAGCCTATTCTAAATCTTCTCAAATTTGTGTCACTTTCTTCAGTCTTTGTGGACAACCAATACTGATGTTGTTCTCTAACGTAGTTGGCCACAATTCTGCTTGGCACGACAAAAAATCTAAATACCTGGTCAGAAGAGATATTTACGAAAATATAAAATAGATTGGGATCAACAATAGTTTCATGCTTCTCAGACATCATCCAGTCAAATGTATTGCCAAACATTCTTGATTTATATGCGTTGTCTCTATAGTGAGTTTTAACCTCAATTTTAAACAACCTTCCTGTTTCGGGGTCAGCCACCAAGATATCAACACTTTTAGTATTACCCAATGTCATGTTGGCATCATAACCATACAGAGTAAGTTGAGATAAAACAGCAAACTCACCTGCCAAAGCAATAGAATTATTTGAAAGATTACGCATTCATTCAGTATAACAAGGAACCAAAAAGCTTAGAACCAACGACTTTTCCTTATGAGCGTTTTTAGGCGATTTTCTAGCTTACAGGCCTCTTTTGCGACCCTCATCAATTACGTCGATAATTAAGCAGGTAGCATCAAGCTATTTAATGGTAGTTGATTGGTCTTGGAGCAACAAAGGGTGTTTGGCGGAGATGATGGGATTCGAACCCATGAACCGGAGAACCGGTCAGGTTTAGCAAACCTGTGCAATTGGCCACTATGCGACACCTCCTGCTGAATATTTCCAGATTATACCAGTCTTCTTTTCACAGGACTATCTTAAACTCAACTCTTGAGAGTGTAACCATAAATTAGTAGACTGTTACTTATGAAAAATTATTTATTGTTGTTGGTGCTATTAGTTTTTTCAGTGTTTTTTTCTGCATGCCAGGCCCCAGATGGTAGTGGAAAAGATTCTATTTTAGGCAACATTTTTGGTGGTAATAGTGATGGCACTACCACGGAAGAAAAAGAAGTGGTACCTCAAGTTGGTAAACCAGTGGCAGATGATTTTTCCCAGCCACTCACAGAAATGGCGCTGAAAAGTGGCTTAACAGATGCAGATTTACAAGCTGTTCGGCAAAAATTGGCTGAGGGTTTTGGTATGGATTTGGCTGAGGTTCAGATTACTGCCGAAAGCGAAAGTAACCCTGATTTTATGACTGGTTATGTCAATGTGGGTGAAGGTGAGAGTGGTGGAATTTATTTTGCAGCAAAAACTGCCAGTGGTTGGGAAGTGGCGTATAACGGAGTTGGTTTAGTTTATTGTGAAATTATTGATCAATACAATTTTCCAGTAGGGATGGTACCAAAATGCTATGATGTAAGTACTGGTACATCAAAAGATAGGGAATAAAAATGAAGTCATCTTTACTGAAAAAGTCGTTGATAATAGATCAGGCTGCTGCTGATATTTCTTTATACGATTCTTATTTTCAGCATCGGACCAAAAATAATTTACCATTTTTGGTAACAGCTGAAACACTACATCTTGAAAAAAGTGACAAGATTAAGTTGTTAGCTTTGGGACCAGCATTGAAAGAACTTTTAACTAATGCCTCAGAGTTGTACCAAAAGCCTTTTAATACTTATTTTATTAGGCCAGATGTTCTAGTTACAAGAGAAGGTATTAAAGTTTGCGAGATAGAAACACAACCATTTGGTTTAGCTTTAACTATTTTTTTACAAACTTCTCAACGTGAATGGAACAAGGTGCTTGGTCAGGATATAAGATATATTTTTACTGGTTTTATTGATTGGTGGAAACAAAATACAGGTGGTAATAAGGGAATTTTTGTTTATTCTGATCATACAGATCGATTTAAGGGGCAGCTTACTTATTTGGCTAATAGTTTAAATAGTTATGGTGGTGATTTTTCTATTAGGTTTGTTGAAGATTTAACTAATGAAGATATTAAAAATAATTTCTTTTACCGTGCTTTTTATACTTATGAAGCCGGTTTAGATAAATCAGTTGGTCATTTTTTGGCTAACAAACCAAAACTTTTTCCGCAAATAGATCCTTATTTTGAGGGCAAGTATTTATTAGCTGATTATTTTGCAGATAATAACTTAAGAAAAACACTATCTACTGAAACAATAAAGGTTTTAGATCAACTATTCTTACCAACTTGGTTTGTTAAGGATTCAGTTCCAGCTAATTTTCCTCTGGAAATTAAGAGTTGGGATGAAATTGTTAGTCATTCGAGAGATAAGTTGAAATTTGTAATTAAAATGGCAGGCAACCATCCTGATGCTTCTTGGGCAAAAAGTGTAAATTTTTTACATAAAAAATCTAAGGTTCAGTTAACCCAGCTTTTTAAATCTATTAAAAATAGCAACCAGGATTGGTTGATTCAACCTTTTATTGGTAATGAAAAAGTTAGTATTACTTATGCTACTGAAGATTTTGCTGACTTACTGGTTATGAGAGGGCGTATTAGGTTAACTCCATATTTTGAATATAAAAGTGGTGCTTTACTTAATGTTAAAGCCACCATCAGAAGAAATACTTTATTAGTTCATGCTTCTAGTGATAGTGTTAATACTGTTGTAAGTGATGATTAAAAGCCGATGATAAATTTAAAAAATAAAAAATACTTAGTTTTTGATTTTGATGGGACACTGGATGATTTGATTATTGATTGGAGTGGTTCAAGTAAAGGTTGGGTGGAGTTAGCAGAAAAACTAACAGGTAAAAAACAAAAAATTATTGGTAATTCATATGTTTTTCAGGGTGAGATTATTAAACAAGTTGGCAAAAGAGCTGCAACTGCCTTTCAAGAATTTACTAGAACTTATGAGATGGCTAATTACTCTGGTCATGAGCCCAAGATGATGTTAATCAATTTTATTGAAAAAAATCAAGATAAATATCAGTTTTTTTTGTGGACTAGTAATCATAGCGAGGTGGTATTACCAGTGCTCAAAGAGTTGGGCTTAGTTGGTTTATTTAAAGTGATTGTTTCTAGGGATAGTGTAGCTTTACCCAAGCCAGATCCAGAAGGTTTTTCCCAAATTTTTATTCCTCAGACTGATAAAACTGACTATTTAATGATTGGTGATAGTGATAACGATCGTTTATCAGCTGGTGCCGCTGGGATTGATTTTATTGATGTGCTTGATTTTATTAAACTAATTAACCAATAGACCACTAACTGTCCCAGTTATAACTGCAAGGTCTGAAGTGATTTGTAAAACTGGTAACCAATACCAGCCAGTTTTTACATATTTTAGGTTTTTTTTGATTGCCCAAAGACAATAACTAAAAAATAATAAAATTAAAACCATTTCCCCAAAATTAGTTAATAGTAATGAGAACTGAAATAAATAATTTAGAAAAATAAAAAATATTAATAAAAATAATAAAAAATAACGGATAAAAATTAAAGCTACCTTTGGTCTAAATAAATTCGCTTCGGCATCACCATAAGCAAAACGATAAATCATCCTTATAAATGAATTAAGATTAGTCCTGGGCAACCAACCAACTTGAGCTTCTTTAGCAAAGGAAATCTGAATATTATTTTTGACCAATTGGTGAGCAAAGGCATAATCTTCGTTATGATTTAAAGTCTCATTAAAACCATCAGCTTTTTCCCAAGCTTTTTTGGTTATCAACATTGATCTTGTGGCCGGCAGAAAATTGTTTTCATTGACTTTATCTGGCATAACTAGAACATAAGGAATAACTGCTTGTTCGAAGTTATTGTTAGCTAAGCCATAATAGTAACCAGCAATCACTGGTGATTTAGTTTGTTGGTATTTTTCAACTAGTTTTTCTAACCAATTTTTTTGTGGAATACAGCCAGCATCAGTAATGGCAATTAGTTCATTAGTCGTTTGTTTAATTGCCCAGTTTCTGCCAAGGCTGCGATTGCCTTTTTTTATAAAAATTTTTAGTTTATTTTTAAAGAATTTTTCTTGTTGAATTTTTTCTAAAACTTTTAGGCTGTTATCAGAAGAACCACCATCAGTAATAATAATTTCGGTTGGAGTTATGGTTTGCTTTTCAATAGCCGTTAGTAGTTGGTTGAGTGTGTTTTCTTCATTAAAGATAGTTATTACTAGACTTAATTTCATCTTCGGTTATTATAGCTTTAAATACTGTTGTTTTTAATGAAAAAAATCTTAATTTTTACTCCATCATTCTTTCCCAAATTGGGTGGTGTTGAGCGTCATGTTTTGGAAACCACCAATCAACTGATTAAAAAAGGCTATTCAGTTAAAGTTCTCACGGAAAAAACTACTGAGCTTAAAAAGTTTGAGAAAAAATCTTTGTTGAGGATTTATCGGTTTAGTTATCCCAAAATTAAATATGTTGGTTTGTTTAGTATTTGGTGGCGACTCTTAACCCAGTACTATTCTTTAATTAAAGAAGCTGATGTAATTCATATTCATGATATTTTTGTATGGTACTTACCGTTTAGATTGATGTTCTGGCGCAAACCAGTGGTAACTACTTTTCATGGTTGGGAGGGGGTATTTCCGTTACCACCACAAAATAAATTTTGGAGGAAATTAGGAGTGTTACTTTCATCCAAGACTGTAGCTGTTGGTCACTATTTAGAAAAACATTACCACTTTAAAGCTGATCACGTTATTTATGGTGGAGTCCATTTACCAAAGACAAATTATCAAAAAAAAGATCTGTTACTTTATGTCGGTCGGTTAGATTATGATACTGGGCTACCTTTATTGTTACAAAGTCTGAAAAATAAACCATGGTTAGGTGAAGTAGTTTTTTGTGGTGATGGAGTCTTAAAAGATCAAGCTAGACTTTATGGTCAGGTAGTTGGTTTCAAAAATCCATTACCATACTTGAAAAAAGCCAAAGTAGTATTTGCAGGTGGTTATTTGTCAATTTTGGAAGCTTTTGCTTATAGGTGTTTAGTGGTGGCTGCTTATAATAACCCTCTAAAAAGAGACTATTTTTCTTTATCGCCATTAGGAAGGTTTGTTCAAGTCGTTAGTAATGACCAAGAACTGACAATGAAACTTAATTTTTTGGCTAAGAAAAATAATTTTAACCAAAGTAAGCTAGATCAAGCTTATTCATTGGCTAAAGAACAAAGTTGGGTAAGGGTGGCTGATCTTTATCAACAAATTTATCAGCAGTTATAGTTTTCTAATCTTTTTTCTAATGGTTTCAAATAGATAAGTTGGCCAGTAAAAGAGTGATGTTGGAATATCATGGGCTGGTAAGTAGTTAACTTCTTGTCCACCAAAACCACGTTTGAACAGTGATACTCCAGCAAAGCGATGGTTTAGTTCTTCTTTTGGTGCAATCCCCCAAAAATTATAAGTTTTACAAGTTCTTTTTTTAGCTTCATGAATAGCTGCTACTTGGCAAGCATAGGCACCAGGTAGTTTATAATTAGCTTCGGTAGAAATACCATAATGATAGACAGCTTCATGGTTGTAGAAAATTACAAAAGCTGAAGCTAATAATTGGTTGTTTTGGTAGCTAGAGAATAACACCACTTGGTTATTTTTTAGAAAAGTCTCAAACTGTTTAAATAAAAATTCGTATGAGAAAGGGATAAAATGGTGTTTTTGGGCAACTGTTAATTGTTGTTCATAGAATTCTTTAATTTTTTTTGGATCTTGTGATTGTTTAACTGTAATCCCTTTTTTTTCTATCTGTTTGATTTCATAGCGAGTATTTTTTCTCATTTCTTTGAGCAAGGTTTCATAGTCTTTGGTGAGATCTAGTTGTAAAGTTAGATCGGCGGTCAAATGCATAGGAGAAGGAATAATCTTGAAATTATTTAGTTTTTCTCTTATTTCTGGTGAATCAGTAACTTGTGGCCTAAATCTAATAAATAGACACTGTTCTTGTTGAGCCAATTTTTTCAAAAACTCTACTAATTTTTGAAATAATTTATTTTCCAATTTTTTCCAATCTAAGAGTGGACCACCGGCAATAGTTAGATAATTACCTCGTTTGGCGTTTTCCTTAACGGCTTGAAAGATTACTTTGGTTTCGTTATTTTCTTTTAGGACAAATCTAAAAACTTTTTTATTTAGTTTTTGTTCAAACTCACCCCAATAGTATGATTGTAAAAAATTGGCCTCAGGAAAACTAGCGACTAGTTTTTCCCACTCTTGTTCGGTAGTAATTTCTTGAAATTCACCTGACATGGTTTTTTATTATAGTCACAATTTGTTCTGCATCGCTAATGCTTATTTGTGGGTGAGTTGGCAAATTGATGATTTTATTAGCGACTAGTTCCGCATTTGGACAAGAATTTTTTTGGTAAGTTGTCATACACTGAGCCTGACCACAGTCAACTGGTTGCCGATACCATCGGTCAGCTAAGTAAATCTGTTTTTGTGCTAAAGTATCAATCAATTTTGGCCAGTTTTTAATTAGTAAGGCGAATCTTAGTAGTGAACCATGGGTTAAAAATTGTTGGTTAGTAAAAATTTCTAAGTTCAATTTTTTTAGTTCATCAAAGTAAAACTGACTAATTTTTTGTCTATGTTGATGAGTTATTTTTAGTTTATCAATTTGCAAGCTTACTAACTTTGCAAAGTAACTGGGCAATCCACATACAGTTTGAGTTGGTGAATTGATTGGTGAGTAAAACCAGTGAGTTTTTTTTACTAACCAATGAATTATTTTCCCAAAACCAATATGATAAGTTTTTCTGATTAGCCAACTGATAATTGGATAACTTAAATCTTTTAGAATAATTTTTTTGCTAGGTAAGTTTAATTTTTGGGTTTTGATGGTCGAATTTTTAAAAATAACCGCTCCACCAGTAACTCCATCGAGAATTTTATCTCTGCCAAATGAAAGAATGATTGCATCAGCATTAGTACCCAAAAGTTGGTTATTTTCATCGGTAGCGCCAAAAGCTTGTGCCAGATCTTCGATTAAGATTATTTGGTTTTTTTTACACCAAACCTCTATTTTTTTAATTTCTGCTGGATGACCCAGACTATGTTGAACAATGACGGCTTTAATGTCCAAAGTTGAGTTATTTTTAGCTTTTTCTAGGGTTTCAACAGTTAAGTTGAGTTGGCCTTGGCCAAGATCAGCATAGACCGCAGTTGCTCCAGCGCGATTGATCCCTTCTTCAATTGCTATACAAGTGAAAGCTTGAGTAATTACTCCATGATTTTTATTAGTGATAGCCAATTCCTTAAGGCATAACTCGATAGCATCACGTCCTTTGTAAACAAAATTAATTTGACCAGCGAAATATTTGTTTAGTTTTGCTGTTAGTTCTTTTAAAGCAGTTTGTTGTTCTAGGCCAATTAGAGCTAAAACAAGTTGTTTAAAGCTTTCTAAAACAAATAAATTGGCGTAATTAGCCCCTAGGCTGGCATTAATCATTTTTTCTTTGTAATAGTTTAGCTAATTCTAACGGAATGTGACCTTCAATGAGCAGGACATCATCTTGGTTGAATTTAGGTACAAGAGTAATTAGGGTTGGTAAGTGGTCAGTCATTTGGTGAGCAAAGACTTCTTTAAAAGCAGCTTTACCATCAGAACCAGTATAAAAAACTAGATCGACTACTGGTTTAGCAGCTCTAGCTAAATCTAGGTGAATTGATTCTGTTTCGTCACCTAGGTCAACAATTCCACCAGTAATTAAAATAGTGTTTTTATGTTGTTTTTTATAGTGGTTCAAAATAGCCAAAGCAGCTCTAAAACCTTTGGGATTAGTAGTTTTACCATCATTAATAATTAAGCAGTTAGTTTTGGGGTGAAAGTATGATTGGGTAAAGACATTTTCTGGTATAAATGATTTGATACCTTTAATAATTTTTTCTTTGGGAATATCTAAAACAAGCCCCAATTTAATAGCGGCAGCGATTGTTTCGGTATGATGTAAGCCAATTAAATTGGTAGTTAGTTTATCTTCAGCCCAGTAAACGTTCAAACGAGCTTTCTCATCTAACTGTTCTTTATGGAGGAGTGATTCTTGGTTGTGTGGTGAGTATGTTTGTCTTTTCTTACTTTCATCTTCTAAACAGATTTTTTCAGTACCTGGATCCATAGCATTGTGTAGGATTAAGCCATCTATCTTGGTTGCTTTAACTAGCTCTCCTTTGGCTTTGATAATGTTTTCTAAACTGCCAAAGAGAGCTAAATGCTGACTAGTTAGACCAGTAATCAAGGCAATATCTGGAGGAAAAAACTTGGCTAGTTTTTTGATTTCACCTTGTTTATAAGCAGCAAATTCGAGAAACAAAATTTCTTGGTTTTTATAGTTTTTGATCAGATCTAGAGCAATACTCAATGGTGTGTTGTGTGATTTTGGTGGGGTATAAACAGTAAATTGTTGAGCAATTATATTGGTACAAAGATGCCTGGTCGCTGATTTACCATAACTACCAGTAATACCGATAATTTTGGGTGATTGTTTCATGACTTTTTTTTGGGCAATTAGCAATAAGATTTGGCTGATGGCTGATTTGAATAATTCAGTCAAAAAACTACTAGTGATTGGTACAAGTGGTATGGCAAGATAGAGCAATAATGGTAACCACCACAAGTTGAGATTAACACTTAAAGAAAAAATAAATCCCAAAATAACCAAACTGACGAAAAAGACAATGATTGAACGAGCAGTGATGACTGGTCTTTTTAGGCCTGTTCTAGTGAAATCTTTTTTAGTCGGGATTCTAAGTAGTTCAGCAGTGCCCTCAGGTGAGAGTAGAAAACTCCAGATTCTGTCAGGGCGATATTCTTTTTGCTGTGACCAAGCTAGCCAACGTAATAATCTTACTAAACTAAAAGGTAGGGTAATTAAAATACAGCTGATGACAAAAAAAGTCATGATTTATTTTCTTTAATAAACTTATTAATTTCTTCAAACACTAAATCAGGGTGAGTATAAACTGGAGAATGTCTAGTTGGTAGCTCAATAAATTTATTATTGGGAATTTTATTTTGGAAAATTTTTCCTAAATAGACTGGAGTAGTTTGGTCATTTTTACCCCAGAGAATCAAAGTTGGTTTAGTAATTTCTGTTAGTAATGGTTCGACTGAATAGTTGAGAGCATGGTTGATTGTTTCTCTTTGGTAGGAGTTCGCTTCTAGGTAGTCTTTTTCTTTGATTAGTTTATAAACAAGTTTTCTGAGTAAGTTATTTTTTTTTAAAATAAAACCAATTTTGGCTAGGAATTTTAAAGTAGTTCTTTTGAGAACTTTTTTAAATCTAAAATCACGAATACCAGCACTATTAACTAAAATTAACTTTTCAACTAAGGTCGGATTTTTATGAGTGAAAATAGTAGCTAATTGTCCACCAAAAGAGTGACCAAGGAGGACAACTTTTTCTAGTGGTTTGATTTGTGTTTCTAACCACGAAATATATTCATTAATAGTAAAAGCTTTAGCTGGACCGGTAGTTAAACCGGGTATTTTCCATAAATAGACTTGGTAATTATTTTTTTCAAGGATTTTTTTTAATGGTTGCCAACGATTAATGACATTTTCGTCTGGTGTCCAACCATGTAACAGCACTATTTTGGGTTTAGTAGAGTTGTTCATATAAAGTTTTTTAGCTGCTTTTAGGTTATTATACAAGATATAGGTTATGCGTATTAACTTTTTTACCAGATACTCGATAAAAAAGAGTATTAAGTTTAGTCGAAACTCCATTTTTTTCTTACCACTCTTGGTTATTTGTGTTAGTTTGGTGTTAAGTGTGGGTGGGTGGTTGTTATTTAGTCAAGGTTATCTACAACCAGCTAAGTATTTTTTTCTACTCGCTCAACCAGTCTCTAAAACAACTTCATTAGTTTTTTTGCAACGTTGGCCAGTAATAAATTTTTGGCATGAAACCAACCAGCTTGGTGTTGAAGTTAGTCAAGTTTTATTAACTGCTCAGCGTCAAGAACAACCTTTGAATTGGTTACTGACAACCACAGCTAATCAAAGTTTATTAACTAATTTAGAGCAAACTCTAAAGTCTGGAGAAAGTTCTTGGTTGATAAAGAAATTGGCTACTAAACAAGGAATTGAATTGACTGAGTTTCAAGATTTATTAGCTCTGAGTCGGGTCTTAATTCAAGAAAAAAACTCAGCTAAAAAATATTTATTGGTTTTTCAAAATACTGATGAAATTAGAGCAACTGGTGGTTTTATTGGTTCGTATGCAGTTTTGGATTTTGCTCAGGCTGATTTTACCCAATTGGAAATCAGAGATATTTATGACCCCAGTGGAATTTCCCCAAGTTTACCGGCACCAGTTGGTCATGATCTTTACCTTAGTGAAAACCAGGGTTTGAAACTTCATGACGCTAACTGGAACCCAGAATTTTCAGCCAGTGCTCAGGACATTTTATGGTTTTTTGCCAGAATAGAAGATGATCCACAAACTTATGATGGAGTGATTGCGATTAATTTTTCGACAGTGGAAAAACTAGTTAGTTTATTGGGTGAAATCTATTTGCCAGATGAAAAAGTCTTTGTTGAAGCCAGTGATTTGGCAACATTGCTCAGAAGTAACCGGGCTGATTTTTTTGCTGGTAGTAAACAAAAAGAACATGAACTTGATTCATTCAAAACTGCTTTGTTACTAAAAATTCAGTCTTTAAGTAAAAGTGAATTTTTAACTGTTGCTAAACAACTGCTTAATCAAGGTTTGTGGCGAGAGGTGCAGTTTTTTGCTACAGATGAAGTCGTTGAAAAACAGTTAGTAGAATTGGGGGTAGCTGGTGAGTTATATGCTTATCAGCCTAATGAGTTGTTTATTTTCCCGGTGGAATCTAATGTTGGCATTAATAAAGCTAACAGGTGGTTAACCAGAGAAATTACTACTGAGCAAACTGACCAATTACTAAGGTTGACTATTAGTTTTAATAACCAAGCAACATTGTTGGATCGGCCAGCTGTGACGGTAATTAATAATCCAGCTTACAAAACTGCTGGCCATTTGGGCTACATTAATTATTATCGAATTATTACTTCTAGTAATTTATATCTTATTAGTGTGAAAGTCGGTGAAGAAGTGTTGACTAGTTGGGATAAAACTTCTTTGACTGCAGCAAATGGTCAACTATATTTTCAACATGGTTTTTTGGTAACTGTCCCAGAGGCTAGCAACAAAACAGTAGTACTGGATTTTTCTCGGTCAGATGAGCAAAGTGATTATCAACAACTAGTAATTCAAAAACAGGCAGGTTTGAGCTATCAAAATAGAGTTGCTGAGTTTCTCAAAACTAGATTTTGGCTTGAGGATGTAGAATAGATTGATATGCAGATTACTTTTGAACAACTATCTGACTTAGTTAAACAAGTTGAGGTTTTTTTAACTGAAGTAGGTGAAGCAGACAAGCAGACCCAACTAAATACTTTACAAACCGAATCAAGTGAAGTCGGTTTTTGGGATCGGGTTGATGCTCAACAAAAAATGCAACAGGTCTCTGTTTTGCAGAATCAACTAGATCAATATCAGCAATTGAGAGCTTTGAGTGGTGATTTGCAGGCTTTTTTGGAGTTAGAAGCCAAAGATCAAGAGTTTTTTGCTATTGAAACTGAAAAAAAGTATTGGCAGTTAAGTAAAGTTTTCAAGGAAGTTGAATTGGAGACTTATTTAACTGGTAAATATGACCACTCACCTGCAATTTTATCAATTCATCCAGGTCAGGGCGGGACTGAAGCCATGGATTGGGCAGAGATGGTAGCTAGAATGTATGCTAGATATTTTGAGCGTAAAAACTGGAAATTTGCTTTAATTTCTGAGGTGAGGGGAGAGGATGCTGGTATTAAAGAAATGGTTTATGAGATTAGAGCAACGAATGCTTACGGTTTTCTAAAAAAAGAACAAGGTACACATCGATTGGTTAGACTTAGTCCATTTAATGCTGATAATTTACGTCAAACCTCATTTGCCTTGGTGGAAGTGGCTCCACTAATTGATGATTTGGATGAATTGGAACTAAAAGAGACTGATCTGGAGTGGTCTTTTATGCGAGCTGGTGGGGCTGGTGGACAAAACGTTAATAAAGTGAATAGTGCTGTTGAGTTACGTCACTTACCATCTGGAATGGTGGTGAGATGCAGAGAAGAAAGAACCCAAGTGCAAAACCGAGAAAAGGCTCTCAAAATGTTGAAATCAAAATTAGCAGTTTTAGAAGAAGAAAAAAAACAAGCTGAATTAGCTCAACAAAAAGGCGAGCATCAACATGCTAGTTGGGGGACTCAAATCAGAAATTATGTTTTACATCCTTATCAATTAGTTAAGGACACTAGAACTGAAGTTGAAACTAGTGATACAGCTGGAGTTTTGGATGGTGATCTTGATCAGTTTGTAACTGAAGAAATAAAACTCACATCACGGATATAAATGAGGTATGATGGTCATATGTCAGATTTAAAACCACAAGTGAGAACCGAAAATTTGGATGGTAGCCCAGTGGCCAAACCCCTTGACGAAGCTCAAGCTGTCAGGCACAATCAAGCCTCTTCAGTTGGGATAAGAACTTTAAACTTAGATACGAAGGAAAATAAAAATATGCAACCTAATCACAAAAAATTACTATTTGTTACCTTGTTTATTGCTATTGCTGCTGGTTTTGGGACTGGTTTTGGTGCTTTCAAACTCAAGATGAAAACCTCTGCTTCTGATTCTCCTCAAGCCGATCAGTTGGTCGCTGGTGATAAAGTCAAAGATGGTGATGTCTTTGGGGTCAAGGATGACCAAACTTTCAAGGATAGTGCTGAGGGTTATCTTGAAAAAGGTGGCACTGAAGATGGTGAAGGTTCTCATCGTTTACTTCGAGAAGGTGGCGAGAGTCAAACCGTTTATTTGACTTCTTCGATTACTGATTTGGATAAATTAGTTGGTATGCAAGTCAAGGTTTGGGGTGAAACTTTTAAGGGACAAAATGCTGGCTGGCTGATGGATGTCGGCCGGGTTCAGGTTGTGGCCGTTGATGCTGAGGCTCCAGTCGAAGAGTAACTTTCACTAATTTTTACACTAGTTTTATCAGTATTGGTTTTGTTATTATAGAGCAATTACTATGATTACTTTTTTGTCAGTAACCAAACAATTTGGTAGTGGGGATTTTGCTCTAAAAGACCTGTCTTTTCATCTAGATGAAGGTGACTTTGTGATTATTTCTGGTCCGTCAGGGAGTGGTAAAACCACCTTGATGAAGTTGTTGATTAAAGATCAATTGCCAACTAAAGGGGAAGTTTTATATAAAGGCGAATCATTAGCTGATTTACCCTCAAGAAAATTACCTGAGCATCGTCGCAGGATTGGGGTGGTTTTCCAAGATTATCGTTTATTGTCAGATCTGAATGTTTGGGAAAATATTGCTTTACCGTTGTCGATTATTGGTAAACCAGAAGCAGAAATAGAATCGAGGGTAACTGATCTTTTAAGTTTAGTTTCTTTGACTGACAAAGCTTTGATGTTTCCCAAGCAACTATCTGGTGGAGAAGCTCAAAGAGTGAGTTTGGCAAGGGCTTTAGCCACTGGTCCAAGTTTGATTTTTGCTGATGAACCAACTGGTAACTTGGATAAAAAATCCAGTTTATCTATTGTGAAGTTGCTCAAACAAATTAATGAGTTGGGTACAACGGTAATTTTGGCTACTCATGATGTGGTGGTGTTAGACGAGTTAGCCAAAGAAAGAATTATTGAATTAGATCGTGGTTCACTCAAGCATGATTCCAAGCCCAAAAAAGTCAAAGTCATTGTTACTGATGATCAACTTGAAAAATCTGATCAAGCTGACATCAAGGCCACAGTAGAGTCTAAAGTAGAGTCTAAAAAACAATCTGATAACAAAGAATTAGCTAAAAAAGAAAAAACTAAAATTGAAGCTGGATTAAATAAATCTAAAGATTTTGGTGATGTTAATGAAAAAGAACTCAAGAAATCCAAGCCAGAAACAAAAAAACCAGCCAGAAAAGACGACGATGACGAGTTGTTAGCAGATTTTACTAAGGAAGAACCACTAGCAACTGTCAAGAATAAACCCAAAAAATTTGGTTTTTCCTTTTCTTTTTTCAAACGCAAACCTCAACCAACTATAGATAAGTCAGTTGATAAGCAAGAATCGGAGAAAAAATCATGAAAAAACTTCAAGATGCTTTAGTGGCCATTAGACGTTCTCCATACCAGAGTACTTTAGCCTTATCAGTAATTACTGTGACTTTTTTTGTGGGTTATGTTTTTTCTTTATTTGTTCTTGGGACTGATACTATTTTAAAGTTTTTTGAGACTAGACCTCAAGTAATTGCTTTTTTTGAGATTGAAATACCTACTACTGAAGTGGAAAAAGCAGCTCAAACAATGAAAGACAAAAGCTATGTTACAGAGGTAAACATTGTTTCCAAAGAACAAGCTTTAGAGTTTTACAAGCAAGATCATAAAGACAATCCTTTACTTTTAGAGTTAGTAACGGCTGATATTTTGCCAGCTAGTATCGAAGTATCAGGCAAAGATGTGTCATCTTTGGCTATCATTCAAGAAGATTTATCAACTATCAAAGGTGTTGATGATGTAGTTTATCAAGAGGATATTGTTGATAATATCCAACAATGGACAACAGCAATCAGAGGAGGTGGTTTAATTATTACCTCAATTTTGGCTTTAGTATCTTTCTTGGTGATTACGACTTTAATGAGTATGAAGATTTCAGCCAAGAGACAAGCGATTGCCGTAATGAAAGTAATTGGTGCCACTAATTGGTATATTAGTGGTCCATTTGTAGTTGAAGGTATGCTTTATGGTTTGATTGGGTCGTTGCTTGGTTGGGGTATTATGTATGGTTTATTGTTGTATGCCACTCCTTGGCTACAAAACTTTTTGGGAGTAATTGTGGCTTTTCCATTACCAGTTAGTTTCTTTGCTTATCAATTGGGAGTCGGAACTTTAGTGGCAATGCTGTTGGGGACTGGAGCGAGTTTAATGGCTGCTCGACGAATGATGAAAAGACGTTAGAATGAGGTAGACATGAAATTATCAAAGCAGATCATTTTTATCTGGTCTTTGCCAATTATTGTTGGTTTTTTTTGGTGGTTTAACTTCAACCAAGTTGCACAAGTGGCCGCTGATGATTGTGCTGCGATTGTTTGTTCGACTAGTACTCAGACTGAAGATGAATATTTAAGCTGTAATAAGAAAAAGCAGGCTTGTTGGGAACAAAAAATTACTGAAACTAAAAGCCAAGCTCTCACTTTGACCAATACGATTAATTTACTGAATGGGCAGATTTCACTCCAGCAACTCCAAGTTGATATTACCCAAGCAGAAATTATTAAATTAGAGAATCAAGTGACTGAATTATCAGAAAGAATCAAAGGACTTGGTTACTCACTAGATAGGTTGGGAACAGTTTTGATTGAGCGAGTTCAAGCCCAATATAAACAAAGTCGAGTTTCTCCAAGTTTGCAGTTGTTGGGGTTAGATTCGCTTACTGATGTGGTTTCTAGATTAAGATATTTATCAATTGCCCAAAAACAAACGGCTGAGGTTATGGCCAGAACCGAGACCCAGCGTTTGGAATATGATGAACAAAAAACTCTTAAAGAGGAGAAACAAGATGAGCTAGAGTTAAAAAGAATTGATTTGGTTAATTTACAAAGTTCCCTTAAAGTTCAGAAAACTGATCAACAATATCTATTGAATGAAACTAAAAATAATGAAGCCAAATACCAATCAGAGTTAGCCAAGACTTTAGCCGAGTTGGAAGCTATTCAATCGATTATTGCTGGCAAGGGCCAAGAAAGTAAGACTGGTGAGGTCAAACAAGGTGATAAGATTGCTTCGATTATTGCCGGGGCTTCAGCTTGTTCTACTGGAACACACTTACATTTTGAAGTGACCAAAGATGGTACGCATCGAGATCCAGCTGGTTACCTAAAAAATGCCGAGATTTCTTGGAATAACAGCCCAGATGGCTCATTTGGTTTTGGGGGTAGTTGGGAATGGCCAGTCAATAACGCAGCTTTGATTACTCAAGGATATGGGATGACTTATTATGCTCGGGTGAAGCGTTTTTATGGAGGTGGGCCTCATACTGGAATCGATATGGTTAGTAAGACTAATGGAGATTACACTGTGAGAGCAGTGCGAGATGGGACGCTTTATCGAGGAAGTATTGCTTGTAGGGGTGGTAATTTACGTTATGTGAAGGTGGTGCATAAAGATGAACCTGAAGCGACTTATTATTTACACATTAATTATTAATTTTAATTTATTTTTTTGAGTGTTATTGCTTCTCAAGCAACGACCCTATAATTATTGACAAAAGGATGTTGTTATAGTATCATAATGCATCAGAGTAGTAATAAGATACTGCTCAGTATTAACAATATGCAGCCCTACAGTGGGGTTGAATCGTGTCCTATCTCAAGTAAACAGGCTTAACAGAACATGGACATGAGAAAAAGGAGACGCATGAAAATGGTCAAGTCACTCATTGCTGTAGCCATTGCTGCGGTAATGTTAAATGGTGTAGCTACTCAAGTTTCTGCTGAAGAAATTGAGGTTAACGCTAACGCTAAAGCAGAAGTTGTTTGTGAAACAACTGGTCAGTATGGTCAAAATACCAACTGTAAAGCTAAGAGTGATTCATCTGCTAGTGCTATCATCAAACGTGATGGCGTAGTCACTCACAAAGTAGTTGATACCGGCTTAGACGCTCAAGGTATTGCAATGTCAGTTGGCACTGTTGTCACTGGAGTTGCTGCTACTGTTGCTCGTATTCGTATGGGCAAATAATCATTAACTTGATTTAATTTTTGTAATTGGCACCCCCTAGTTCTTTTAAAAAGACTAGGGGGTGTGTTAATCTAAGAGGGTTCTGTAAATTAATTGAAGGGAACCCTTTTCATGGCAAGCAAATCAACTTCACCACAATACCTTGATGAAGCTTTTCAACAGGTTTGTGAGGAAATGTTAAAAACTTTTATTCAAAAACATAAAGATTATGGTAAAGGTAATATTCTTGATAATGGTGAGTTAGGAATTTTATTTAGAACTAATGACAAATTGCGTCGTTTACAAAATTTATTGACAGCCGGTAAAGATCCTAAAAATGAGAGTTTAGACGATAACTGGATGGATATTGCTGTTTATGCTGCAATCGCTTTATTGGTTCGTTCTGGTAAGTTTGAGAAACTCTCACTCAATCCAAAGGTTTAAGCATCATCACACAAACAGAAGTGGTGAAGCTTTTTCATGTCGATAATTGAAACTTGTTTGCCTTTGTAGCTAATAACCTCTTGTTTCTTTAGTTTATTCATTTCGATACTAACGGTTTCTCTGGTAATACCGGTCATAGTGGCGATTCTTTTATGGGTTAAAGGAAAGTCAATTTGAGTGATGTTTTTTTTGGTTTTGCCAAATCTTTGTGCAGTAAAGTAAAGGGTGGCAGCTACTTTTCTGCCAGCATCACCAAAAACTAGTGCTTCGGTTTTATTGGCTAACATATTGAGTCCAGCACTGAGTCTTAAAAGCAATTCTTCCATAGCAGCAGGGTTGTTTTTTAGAAAAACTAGGACTTCATTGACTGGGGCTTTTCTGATTTTGACATTAGTAAGAGTTTCATAAAAATACTCATTTTTTACACCTTGTAATACCAAAGAGATTGGAAAATAAGACCCTGGTTTGAAAATATTCAGAATAAAATCCTCACCATTTTCAGAAATAACTTGTTGACTTACATAACCAGCCTCCAAAAAGTAAATGGTGGTAAGTTGTTCACCTGGTTGGATGATAGTTTCGTTTATTTTGTAGTTAAAAGCTCGATATTGGTTAAAAAACTTTTTAAGTAAATCTTCACCAGCTTTTCTACTTAAAATCTCAGACATGGTGTTAGTATACCAGGAGAACTAATAAATTGATTTATAAATTTTTTTTGATTAATTCCATATAACTATAATTGCCATTTTTTGCTTGCCACAACCAATATTCAAAACCCCACAGCATAATTTCATTGATTGGTAGTTTTTGGGCATCAGCAATATTTTTTTCTAGTTGGTTTGGGGAAATACTCTGGGGATTTTGAGCCAAATATGCTTGTTCATTTTCTTCCCATGGCTCTGCTTGAAGTTCAGTAATGATGATAGGTTGATCCAATTTTTTTAAAGTTTCAATTAATTTATTTTGGGGTTGATGGAGACCAAGGTAGCCTTTATATAGATTTTTTCCTAAAATTTTTTTGACAAATTGTTTGGGGTATAAGTCTAAACCAATAGTGATATTTTTTTGGTTAGCAGTTTTTTTAAAAAGTTTTCTATTTAAAAAATCGTTACCCCAAAAGTTAATGATGATGTGTTTGTTAGTTAAAGTTTTGGCCGCCTCAATTTCTTGGTTCAAAAATTCTGCTGAAATGGTTAGCTTAGCTGGACCACTGGGATCCAGTGGTTCGTTTTCTATTTGCCAGTGAGTAATGCAATTATAGTGATCTAGTTTTTTGATAGTTTTTTCAATGAAGTTAATGATTCTGGTTCTGGCTTCTAAGTCATGAGGATTTTTGTTTTGAAGATAATCAGGCCAGTAAAATTCTGGCCAGCGAGGGGCTTTACTGCCAACAGTAAGGATCACTGGTTGGTTGGCAGTTTCACATTTTTCTAAAAATTGTTCGATTTTTTCAAAATTATATTTATTTTTTTCTGTTTCAATTTCTGACCAGTAACAACCCAAACGTAGGTGAGAAAATTTAAAAGTAAGTGCTTTTTTAAAAGCTTCGTCAACATCAAGACCCAAATGTTTCAGGTGGAGGTGGCTAAAAGTTATACCAATAGGTTTACTATTCATTAGTTGTTAATTAAGTTATAGTATAGCTAGTTTAGTCGGTCAGGCAATTATTTATTTATCTAATATTAAAAATCATGAACATATTTGTTGAGTTAAGTATCTTGTTACTAGTAACCACGGTAATTACTTTGGTTGTAAAATTACTAAAACAGCCTTTGGTTGTTGGTTATATTTTAGCTGGTATTGTTACTGGCCCGTATTTTTTGAATGTTCTACACTCGACTCACGAACTAGAGCTTTTTTCTAAAGTGGGAATTGTTTTTTTGTTATTTATTGTGGGGCTACACCTCAACCCAAAAGTAATTAAAGAAGTCGGCTCAATTTCATTAGTGACTGGTATTGGTCAAGTTGTTTTTACTTCATTAATTGGCTTTTTCTTAGCAATATTATTGGGAATCGATCGGTTAGCAGCTCTTTATGTAGCTATTGCCCTAACTTTTAGTAGCACGATTATTATTTTAAAACTTTTGGCTGACAAAAAAGACTTACAAAAACTCTACGCCAAAATAGCCATTGGTTTTTTATTAGTTCAAGATGTAATTGCAACATTTGTTTTGATTGGGGTAACTGTTTTTACCAATGGAGGAGAAGCCGGTTTACTTTATACTTTGGGGCTAACTTTTATTAAAGGTTTTGGTTTATTAGTAGGTTTATATTTTTTTACTAGTCTAGTTTTACAAAAACTCACTAGTTATATTGCTCGTTCTCAGGAGTTGCTATTTTTATTTTCTTTGGCTTGGGGAACTGGTCTAGCTTCATTATTTTTGTTACTTGGTTTTTCGATTGAAATCGGTGCTTTGGTCGCTGGTGTAACAATGTCATTGACGCCATATGCTGATGAGATGTCGTCTCGGTTAAAGCCACTTCGAGATTTTTTTATCATTATTTTCTTTATATTACTTGGTTCCCAAATGGTCTTGGCTAATTTATCTACAATCATCTTACCAGCTTTGTTTTTATCTTTATTTGTTTTGATTGGTAATCCGATAATTGTGATTTTACTAATGAATTTAGCTGGTTATAGTCGTCGTACTGGTTTTTTGGCTGGTTTAACTGTAGCTCAGATTAGTGAATTTTCTTTAATTTTAGCAAGTCTGGGAATGAGGGTTGGGCACTTATCACAAGAAGTATTATCACTAGTTACCTTGGTAGGTTTAATTACTATTGCTGGTTCGACTTATCTTATTCTTTATGCTGATAATATTTACCCCAAAATTGCCAACATTCTAAAGACGTTGGAGTTATTGAAAAGAAGAAAAACCGAAAAAGGAGCGATAGGAGAAGATTATTCGAGTGTAATTTTTGGTTTTGATCGAGTGGGTGATATTTTTGCTGATGCTTTGACTAAGGCAGAACAAAGTTTTTTGGTGGTAGACTATAACCCTGCTTCTATTCAACGAGTAGAGAAACTGCAGTTACCGTTTCGTTATGGTGATGCTAGCGATGTTGAGTTTTTAGAAGAGCTACCACTAACTAAACCTTTGCTGGTAGTTTCAACAATTCCTGATTTCACGACTAGTAAGCTTATTATCAGAATGATGTTGGAAAAAAATCCGAGGTGTTTAATTGTTCCCATTGCTCATACTACTGTTGAAGCAAAAGAGTTGTATGATCTGGGGGCTGCTTTTGTGGTAATACCACACCTTTTGGGAGCTGAATATGCAGCTAGAATGATTAAACGGTTGGGTGTAGATAAAAATGCTTATTTAGAGGAAAAACAGAAACATTTAGAAAAGCTTGTTACTTAGTTATTAAGTTGGTAAATTTTAGTTTTTCAAATACTTTGATTACCCATTGCATGTTTCACCCTACCTTGCCAATCATAAAAAAAGTCGTCCAAAAGGACGCCTTTTTTATGAGCGGAAGGGGCGGGATTCGAACCCGCGATGGCGTGAGCCGCAGGTTTTCAAGACCTGTGCAATGAACCACTATGCGACCCTTCCTTAAGAAGTTTTTAGGAACTAATTGTACCATCTGGATAGTTAATTTAGTTAAATACTTTTCTGTTCCTAGTTTCTTAGTGTATAGTATGTAGGTAATGGATAAAGCCAAAGATGTAGTTCGCGATTTTTTAGGAGGTAGACCATCTTATCGAGATGATAGTGGTGTTCCTGTAAATACGACTGACGATGCGCCTTTTGATTATGATGCAGCAGTAGAGCTGTCTAGAGTTGCTCCAGGTATGTATCGACCAATTCCAGAAAAAGTAATCTTAGAGTGGGTGGCTCCTAGTAGGCCATTTCGTAAACGTAATAAACAGTTTTTTACCACTGTCTTAGTAATTGCCTCATTAATTTCTTTAATTTTGTTTTTCTCTGGTCAATTTCTACCAATCGCGATGGTTTTTTCGGTAGTTTTTTTAAACTATGTTTTGGCGGTGATTCCTCCACAGGATATTAGCCATAGTATTACAAATTTAGGTATTAAGGTTGAAGGCAAGCTCTATTCTTGGCAAGAATTAGGTCGATTTTGGTTTGATAAAAAATATGATTCATTATTACTTTATATTGAAACTGCATATTTTCCTGGCAGACTAATTTTGGTTTTACCAGAGGAAAAGAAGTCGATTGTGACTGAGTTGCTAACTGAGGTGTTATTGCAACAACGTCCACCACTAACCACTATAGAAAAACTTGCTAAGTGGTTTCAAGAAAAATTTCCTTTGGAATAGTTTTTGGTTTAAGTTAAGTTACTCAAATTTTTTTTGAAAGAAATTTAGTACTTCTTGGGCATGATTGTTAACATTAACTTTTTCCCAGGTTTTAATAATCTTCCCTTGGGGATCGATAATAAAAGTCGAGCGAACAATGCCCATATAAACTTTGCCAAACATACTTTTTTGTTTCCAGGCACCAAAAGCTTCTAATAATTTGTGGTCAGGATCAGACCACAGGGTAAAATTGAGTTGATGCTGGTCGCTAAATTTATGATGTGATTGTACTGAGTCTTTACTCACACCAATCACTTCAACTCCCAAATCTTTTAGGGTTTGGTTAGCGTCTCTAAAGTTGCAAGCTTCAACAGTGCAACCAGGAGTATTATCTTTGGGATAAAAATACAAAACAATATATTTACCTAAGTGGTTTTTTAAGGAAGTTTTACTACCATTTTCGGCAATTACTTCAATATCTAGTGGAGCTGGTGCAAGTGGTTTTAACATAACCACTCTAGTTTAACAAAAAAACATTAATAATCAGTAACTAGCCTAACAACTTAGTTGCTAGAAGATGATTGAGCTTCAGCGTGAGCTTCAGCTTTGACTTCGATCACATAGTTGTCATCGTCAGTAGTATAAGTTTTGGTCTCGGTTTTTTCGTTGCCGTTTTCGTTGGTGGTCGTAGTGGTAGTAATGGTTGTTTCAGTGGTTCTGGTGACAGCCTGGGCTGGTTGAGTTTCTTGGACTGAAGAGGTTTTTGGGGTAGGAGTAACTTTACTATTATCCATAGTTTTAGCCTCATTAGTGGCATCTTCAGCATCTAAATAAAGATCCCAACGAAATGGAGCAGTAGTTGGAGTTGGTTCAACTTCCTCATTTAGGTCAAGCAAATTTTCGTTATTTTCGGTATAAAATTTATAACCAAAATAACCAACAATGCCTAAAATTACTAAGGTAAAAATGGTTGCCCAAAGTTTAGCAGAATTTTCAGTTTTCATATATCCTATATTATAACACTAAATGCTATTTTTTTCTAGTTAGTGACTTAATATTAGCTTTTATTCTATAATTTTTTTTTGTTTGGGGAATATTCATTTGAATAGATTAATTATTTTCTCTATTTTTAGCAAAAATAATCTCAGCGTCACCCATGGGTTGTCTTTCATAAAGTTTCATAATGCCTCTAAAAAAATAGGCTTGAAAAATTAATCTGACTATTATGGGTATATTTGCTTTATTTAGTTCACTTAAATTTTTTATGATATCTTTAATGTTTTGAATTTTTAGTTGACCATGGAGGTCATCAAATTCTTTGGGAACTTTTTCACCGGCTTTAAGCTTGACATTATATTTTTTTAAATCATTCCGGCTAAATAATACTAAACCAGCTGGGAAATCTTCATGGTAATCTCTAAGTGAGTCTAGATCTGCCCAAGCAGTCATAATTTGATCAAACTCTTTTTGGTCATGGTCTCCAGAAAAACTACGTTGAAAAAGGACATAGGATAAAACCTCTAAATAAGAAAGCAGGTTGAGTGAGTTGCGCCTAATTTGATATTCTCTAGGTAGTGGTCGACTATAGAGAGTGGCGATTGTATCTAGATAAAAACCTTTGATCCCACTAATTAAATTATCAATGATTTCATCTTTTTTCTTAGTATTAGCTAAGCCTTGAATAACTAGTTCATGATAGGGATCGGTATCACTATGGTTAGTGTAGTTCGTAGTTTTTAGCGATTCCAAAAAAGCAATTTCATTTCTAAGAAAGGTTTTGGTTTGCTGGGGATCTTTACCCTCATCAACAATATCGTCTAAGTAGCGAATATATGCATAGAAATTTCTACCTGCTAGGTATTTTTCCTGACTAACTAACTTTGTAAATTTTATTAGGAATTTGCCAGCACCGACCCGCTCGTTTTCTTCAAACTCAGTTGCGATGGCTGTTGCTCTAGGTGATAGGGTTTCTGGCATTTTTTAGAAGTGGTCATTATATCAAAGTAAATCAAATTAGATAAATTATTTTTTTTAACAGCAAAAAAATTACTAAATTTAGTGATCTTTTAGTAAATTTAAAAGGGAAAATTGTTAATCAAAAGTACTTTTTTGCTAATTCTAAAATGAGCGTATCTCTAGGCACAATGTAGTTTTTGCCTTCTGAGTTGAGGGCTTGATTGGTTGAAACTAAAGATAGTGCATCTGAGTATGGTAGCCAAAGTTGTTGAAAACCATCAGCTAGCTCTTTCTTAGTAAAGCTGGCTAAACCTTTTGGGCCGGTTATTTTGGCCAGATAACAATAAGAAATTTGCTGGAGTTGCCACATTTTACGGTATTCAATGATCTTGCCTAGTTCGGCAGTTATTTCAATCTCACAACCGATTTCTTCTAAACACTCTCTTTTTAGAGCAGTTAGTTTATTTTCTCCAGGATTGATGCCACCACCGGGTAGTTTGTAGTATTGGTGGTTGGTAACGTGAAGGATGGCTAGGTTGTTTTGCTCATCAGTAACTACGGCTCTAACTGCCTCTCTAATTTGGTAAGTTTTACTTTCTTGTTCTGTAGTTTGTTCTGGATTGATGGTGGCAATGAGTTGCATGGTAATTTAATTATAAAATCTTCTTTGGCCGGGTCCGATGATAGATGTTTGGTTATTATTGACCAGCACAGCACAATCATGATCGATGGTAATGATTTTGTTTTTGGTTTGTTGACTATATTGGTCCATAGCTTCATACGAGACATACTCAGGAACATGAGGCGATACTTCAAAATCGATTAATGAAAGTCCAGTAAAGTCAGTCAGATTTACTTCATTGGGGTCAGCTGGTTCAATATTAGCTACTGATATATTTGGTGTTACTACAATACTGCCAGCACTCACACCGATAAAAATTCCATTATTTTTAACAAAGTTTTTAATGATTTGGTCAAAGCCAGTTGTTCTAAGTTGTTGGAGTAAGTAAAAAGTATTGCCGCCACAAACGAACATCACTTGGCAGTGATTGAGTTGTTGAACTGATTGACCATCTGCAATGTTTATTTCCAAGATATTTTTAGCCTCAATATTCAAGTTTTTTAGTTGCTCAAGGTTATTTTTAATTTTTTCTTTTTCGCTAGGAGTGTTGGCAGCGGTGGTAATCAGGGCTATTTTGAGCTCTTTAGTTTTAAAGTTACGAGTAAGATCAAGAAAGGCATTTTGTATGGCAGGGTTTGATAGGCCAGTAGAGGTAAGAAGTAGTTTCATGGTTAGTAGTATATAAGATTTTTATGTCGGAGAGACAGAGACTGGTGAGCTTGCTCGTTTTGCCAACATAACCTCCATTTCATTACGGTTATGTATTTGGCTACACTTGCGCTGCCTCACGCTATCCAGCATAGTGCACTGCGTTTGCACTATGTACTTGATAGAGCGAACCAAAGCTTCTTTATCTTAGTTTCTCCCATATACAAAAAAAGACAGCATTTAGCTGTCTATTTTTCTGTATGTCGGAGAGACAGGACTCGAACCTGCGACCTCACGCACCCCATGCGTACGCGCTAGCCATCTGCGCTACTCTCCGTTTATTTTCAGCTTGATTGTACCAAAACTTAGCAGAAAAGTGTCAGTTTTATAAATTATTCTTTAACTACTCAAACTAACTAAATTCATTGCTTGCAGTGGCTCTGAGTTTGGGGTAATGTGTGGGTACACATAAAAAAGAAAGGTTAGTAATGAGAAAAAAGAAGTCAGTTGATTCAGAAAATACCATGGATATGTCCTCCCAAGATGGTAAACAACAAGCGGTGGGTATTGCCATGAGGCAGATTGAGCAACAATTTGGTAAAGGTTCGATCATGAAAATGGGCGAATCTCTCAAAAACATGCCCAAAATTCCAGTTGTTTCCACTGGTTCATTAGCTTTGAATATGGCTCTTGGAGTAGGTGGTTTTCCCAAAGGTAGAATTGTAGAAATTTATGGTCCAGAGGCATCTGGTAAAACCACGATTTGTTTGCATGCGATTGCTGAGGTGCAAAAACAAGGTGGCGTAGCCGCTTTTATTGATGTCGAACATGCCTTGGATCCAGTTAGAGCCGAGAAAATTGGGGTCAACTTAGAAGATTTATTAATTTCTCAGCCAGATTATGGTGAGCAAGCTTTAGAAATTGCCGAAACTTTAGTTCGTTCTGGTGGGGTGGATTTAGTCATCGTCGACTCTGTAGCAGCCCTAGTGCCAAAGTCAGAAATCGAAGGTGAGATGGGTGATCACCAAATGGGTACTCAAGCTAGATTGATGTCTCAAGCGATGAGAAAACTCACTGCGGCCATTAACAAAACCAATACCTTGATGATTTTTACCAACCAAATCCGTATGAAAATAGGGGTGATGTTTGGTAGTCCAGAAACCACCACTGGTGGTAATGCTTTGAAGTTTTATGCTTCACAACGTTTAGATATTCGTAAGATTGGCAATATCCAAGAGGGTGAAGATGTTGTTGGCAGCAGACATCGAGTTAAAGTCAAAAAGAATAAAGTGGCCCCTCCTTTCAAGGTAGCTGAGTTTGATATGGATGAATATGGTGTTTCTAGAGAAGGTGATGTGGTTGACCTAGGTGTAGAAAAAGGAGTGTTAGAAAAAGCAGGTAGTTTTTTTAAGTTTAATGGTGAAGTTTTGGCTCAAGGCCGAGAAGCTACTAAAGATCGATTAAAACAAGATGTTAATTTGAGAAAAGAAATTGAAAAGAAGATTTGGGAGACAATCAAAACTGCAGATAAAAAGTAAATTTAGTCTTAATTTTGTCCACTGATCAGTGAAAGGTTGGTGGACAAACTGTTTTTAGTCAAGATATTTATAAAAAAGATTGATATATAAATTATTTTAATTTTAAATATTTTGAACTTTAATTGACTAAAAACAACTTAGGACATATAATCGCTACACAAGTAATTTGCGCTCATCTCGAGAGAGGTGATTTGGAAAAATCGCAAACAGAAATAATATCGGATAAATAAGTCAATTATTAATACAACATATGACCACAGTTGATAGATACCAGTCTATAACTAACCCGGCGCTAAGGGCGCTTTCTGTCTAGTGCCTAGTCACTAGTTTTTCCATACCAATTTTTTGAGCGATGATTGCTAATTACTTTTCTGACGTTAGTGCAGATAGATAGTGAAATTAGTTATATAGATAGAAAGTAAAAGTATGTCATTTTTTAATAACTTATCAAAGCTGTTTGGTGATCAGCCAGTTAAAGAGGCCAAACCAGTTCAGCCACCAGTAGTAAAACCAGGCAGATTAACCCTCAAACCCAAGGTTAAGGTGCAAAAACCTGTAGCCAAAATGGCTCCAGCTATTGATAACCAAGCTGCCGAACGAGAAGCTCAAGCTAAGGCTCGAGAAATTATTGTTGAGGCTAAAGACGAAGCTTTGGCTATTCGTACTGAAGCCGAGAAAAAAGCTCGTACCCTCGAGAAGCAACTCGAAGAACAACAACGTTTTTTGTCCACCAAGCTTGACCGACTAGATGATCGCTTATCTGGTTTGGAGAGAAAAGAAGAATATCTTGAAAAAGAAAAAGAGCGTTTAGCTAGTTTAAGACAAGAGATCGAGAAAACTAAAGACAAATTATTGGAGAGATTAGAAAAAATTTCCAAATTGTCTCAGGAAGAAGCTAAGAGATTATTGATGGATGGTCTTGAGAAAAAAATGACCAATGACATGGCCAAGTACATCAAAGAACAAGAAGAAGCCGCCAAGCAAGAAGCTGATGAAAAAGCTGCTCAAATCTTAATTGATGCTATGAAGTATGGGGCTACTGATAATGTGGCTGAGTACACTGTGTCAGTCGTTAATATTCCATCAGAAGAAATTAAAGGCAAAATTATTGGTAAGAGTGGCCGAAATATTCACTCTTTTGAACGTAGAACTGGGGTTGATGTTGATCTTGATGCCGCACCAAACGAAGTCAAGCTCTCTAGTTTTGACCCAGTGAGAAGAGAAATTGCTCGAATTTCTTTGGAGAGATTAGTTAAAGATGGTCGTATCCAACCGGCTAGAATCGAAGAAGTGGTCGATAAAGTCGAGAAAGAAATCGAAAAAACTGTTTTTGAAGCTGGTAAGCAACTATGTCACGCTGTCGGTGTTTACAATTTACCATCTGGTTTGATTGCCATGCTTGGTCGATTTAAATATAGATTTTCTTATGGTCAAAGTATGATTACTCATACCATTGAGGAAACCAAGATCGGTACCAAGATCGCTCATGAACTTGGCCTAGATGTTAACATTGTTAAATTGGGTTGTTTACTGCACGATATTGGTAAAGTTGCTGAAGATCCAGATGATAACCACATTGCTTTGGGTGTTAGAATCGCCAAGAAATTTGGCATGCCACAGCCAGTAATTGATTGTATCGCTCAGCACCATGAGGATGAACCATTTTCTGGTCCAGAGCAAATGGCGGTGTATGTCGCTGATGCTATCTCTGGTGCTAGACCTGGTGCTCGTTATGAAAACCATGAAGAGTACATCAAACGTCTTGAAGATCTTGAGGAGATTGCCACTTCTTACCCAGAAGTTAAAAACGCCTATGCTGTGCAAGCTGGTCGTGAACTCAGAGTGTTGCTTGAACCAGAAAAATCCAAAGATGATGATGTAACAGTCTTGGCTGGTAAGATTCGTGACGAAGTTCAAGAAAAAGTCATGGTTCCTGGTAGTGTTAGAGTAACGGTTATTAGAGAAAATCGAGCAGAAGCAAAAACTAAATAAAGGAAGATATGCAAAATGTTTTTTTAGTCTTACAGATTTTTTTGGCGGTGGTGATTACTGTTTTTATTTTGCTCCAAGCTCAAGGTAGTGGTTTAGGTTCTACCTGGGGAGGTGGTGGTGAAACTTTTCATACTAGAAGAGGTGTAGAAAAGCTAATTTTTACCTTAACCATTGTTGCGATTATCTTGTTTGCTGCCGTGTCGATTGCTTCTTTAATGTAAAAACTGCTTGGCAAAGTGCTTGTTTCTGCCTAGAATAGGTTTATATGTTTATGAGGAAGACTAGATGAGACGTTTTTATTGGTATTTGACTGCCTACGCCAAGAAACATGGCTGGATTTTGGTTGGTTCATTGTTGGGGGCAATTACTATTTTTTCATTGTTAATTCCACTGATTGTTAATCGGGTAACTTTCAAACCTAAACAATATATTGGAATGATTGGTAGTTTTACTCTCAACACTTTACCAGCAGATATTAAAAACCAATTGAGTGTGGGTTTGACTCAAGTTACTGAGACAAAAGAAGTCCAACCTTATCTTGCCCAACGTTGGGTGGTAGAAGATGATGGGAAACAGTACCGATTTGTGTTGAAAAAGGATGTTTTTTGGCAGGATGGTAAAGAGGTTACTCCTGAGGATATTAACTATCAGTTTGTTGATGTTGAGGTAATTGCTACCCCAAATGACCTGGTTTTTAAATTACCCGATTCATTTTCACCATTTCCCAGTGTCTTGGCAGAACCAGTTTTTCGGCAAGGAACAGAAAAGTATTTATGGTTCTTTTCCAGACCAACTTTAATCGGGATTGGCCAAACTAGAATTGTCGATTACCAAAGGAAAGGCAATCGTTTAGAGGAACTTTCGATCGAAACTCCCACTGAAAAGTTAGTTTATCGTTTTTACTTGACAGAAACAGATCTGATTAATGCTTTTAAGAGAGGTGAAGTTGATATTGTTCCAGATTTATCTGAACCTGGAGATTTGCAGACTTGGCCTAATGTCGAGACGACCAAGCAACTCCAAACAGATCGTTATTTGGCAGTCTTTTTTAATAATTCAGATCCACTAATGACCAAAAATCTCCGTCAGGCTTTAGCTTATGCTTTAGAGACGGTTAAAGATGGCACTCAAGCCAGAGGGCCAATTGACCCAGCTTCATGGGCTTATCTTGAAGGTGGTAAGAGTTATGATAAAGATTTAGATCGGGCTGTAGAGCGGTTGATTGATGATCCACCTCAACAACAACTGGAGTTGAACTTAACTACGACCCAGACTTTTGAGCGTGAAGCCGAAGCAATCATTAAACAGTGGGTAGAACTGGGTAAAAAGGCGATTGAGGCTTGTCAGTCATCCAAAGATATTAAAGACAAAAATGTATGTGCTTTCTTGGAGATTAAAGTTAATTTGAAGGTTAGCAGTTTTCCCGATACGAATGATTTTCAATTACTCTTAATTGGTCAGGAATCCCCAGTTGATCCTGATCAATATTTTTTATGGCATTCTGGGCAACCAACCAACTTTACCAGATATAAAAATACGAGAATTGATAGTTTATTGGAGAAAGCCAGAAAGACGATTGATCAAGAAGAACGTAAGGCTTTATACCAAGAATTTCAACAATTTTTACTAGAAGACCCTCCAGCAATTTTCTTGAGACATTTGTATAGTTACGAAGTGAAACGTAAATAGATTTTTTATCCTATAATAATTGACTTTTTTGAGGTTGTTTGTTATAATTAAGGGCGTCCCTTGGATGGTGTGGTCACTGCGACCATGACATCTAATCTATAGGGACAATGGAGGAACTGTGAAAGGTTTCCCAAAACCAGTTGCCTTGGTTTTACTGGTTGCTCTCGTTTTTACCACTTCTGGCTGTGCCAATTGGTTCAAAAGCGAGGAACAGCAGGCGTTTGATGCTTGCTATGTACAGGTAAAAAGTGAAGAGTCGGAGGAGTTTTTGGTAGAAAATCTGGTCGAGTTTTTGGACTCGCAACCCAGAGAAGAATGGCCACTGTACTGTCAAAAGTGGGCTTTGCTCGTCGAGAATGTTGAAATCGATGGACAAATTGCCAAACTTGAAGACAGGCAGGAAGTCAACCGAGCGGAGATTGAGCGCATCGATGACACAATCGCTGCACAAGCAAAGGCTGAAGAAAATGCCGCCAAAACGGCTACAGCCCAAGTCCTTACAGCTCAGGCTCCAACCACGACTCCAACTCTTACTCCAGACTTCAATGTACAACCATCGGCAACTCCAAGCCCGTAAGGGCAAATCCCCGTTTGTGAAAACAGACGGGGATTTTCTATTATTCTCGAGCTTTTGATAAAATATCTAGCTATCAATTAGTCCTATAACATTGACAAATAAGATGTTTACTGCTATAATTTGACACTATAAGTATTAGTTAAAGGAACTTTTAACATAAAAAGATCCCTAGCTCAAAGTCTTACCAGGATTTTGAGCTGAGGAGCTTTAATTGCTAACCAAGCACTTCGCTTGGCTCAAGCGAACAAAACTTTTTCAGCACGGTAACTACATTAAGTAGTTGCTCTTTAAAACAGGTAGAGAAATAAAAAAACTTTCATTTTTTGTGGTTTAGTTTTCCAGGCTTACCCAAAGAGAAACTAAGTTTAGCTTGGTTTTTGCTTGGGTAAGCTGTAAGTTAGCCGAACCCAAAAGTGCCTGTGGATGATTGACGTTCCCACCCGCAAGGGTTACCACAGAACACTTCTCAAAAAATGAAAGGAGGAACGTAACAATGAAGCGCGTATTTTTGTTCTTGGCGGCTGTGGCTCTTTTCCTGAATGCTTGCACTTTGACAGTGGGTGAAACAACCATCACCCTCTTCGAAGTCAGCACCACTGAAGAGTCCGCTCAGCCCGCCCAACCTGCCTCGGTCTCGGTTGATGATGGTTTCACCACCTCAGCAACCGACGTCGGGTTCACTCGCGATATGGTCGAAGCCAACAATCTGGTCAACCCGGAGTTGCATCACTCTGATGACAACCCCGCGGGCGATGAGATGGGCTATCACGACATCGGTGTCAACGATGGTCAAATCGGCTTGGTCTTTGCTTACCACATTACGTGGGATGGCACTGATTTGGGCGGAGGCGGCTGTGACATGACTGTACTGACCCCAGGTTGGTACGAGAATGTCGGCATCGAAGACGGACGTTTTGAAGTTTATGACGTCCCGAGCAGTGATTACCCCGGCTGGGTCGAAGTGCTGGTTGCTCAGCGCGTCGAAGAGCAGGCTGACCATTACGGTTGCCCGACCACGGACTCCCATGTCCGTCTCTTCATGAGCAAGCCGAGTGTCTGGAAGACCTTCTGGTCGTCCTGGCACTAAGCCAATCATATCTACCTGTAATACCCCCCTCAAGTAAGCTTGAGGGGGAACTCTTAGCACATCTTAATTATTTTAGGTGTTTTAAGAGTTCCTCAAAAAAATTAAAAATTATGAAAAAAACTAGAAAAATTAACCAACTGATCTCGATAGTGATGCCTGTTTATAATGCAGAATTATATTTGGAGCAATCACTTAAGAGCATTTTAAATCAAACTCATAATGATTGGGAATTGATTGCTGTAGATGATTGTTCAACTGATAAATCTTTTAAGATTCTCAATACTTTTGCTAAAAAAGATCAAAGAATTAAGGTTTTCCAAAATAAAAAACGCCTAGGTGTTTCAGGTACGGCTAATTTTGCTTTAAGAAAGGCTAAATCTGGTCTAATTGCTAGAATGGATGCTGATGATATCATGCATCCTAAAAGATTAGAAAAACAACGTTTATTTTTATTGGAAAATCCTGAAGTGGGCGTAGTGGGTACTCAATGTAAACTTATTGATAAGACTGGTAAGGGTATTGGTTTTAAGTATTTTCCGGTTAAACATGAAGATATTTATAAAATGATTTTTCACTCAATTCCTATTCAACAACCAACAGCTATGTTTAACTTGAATGTTATTGATAAGCGTATTCTTATTTATGATAAGAATAAAACTACTGCTGAAGAGGTAGAGGTCTTATTTCAGATTCTCACTGCTGTAAAGACAGCAAATTTACCTGAAGTTCTTTTATCATATAGATTGCATGGTAAAAATACTTCTCTTGCTAATCCTAAGAAAACTTTTTATTCAACTTTTTTAACTAGGTTCAAAGCTATTTTTAAATTTGGTTATGTTCCTTCAGTAAGTGGAATAATGATTACGTTATTGCAACTAGTTTTTATTAGTGTTTTACCAGGCAAGTATATTACTGCTGTTTACTACTTCTTGAGAAATTTACTTAGTATCGGAAATACTCCTATCAAGAACTTGGGCTTTTCTTCTATAATGCAATAAAGTGCAAAGGATTAAAGTTTTCTTTCGTGAGTTTTGGCCAACTTTTTTATTAGGTCTTTTTTCTATTACTGTCTTTTTGCTTAATTACCGTTCAGGCACTTGGTTGCTTGGTTGGGATAATCTGGTTCCAGAATTTAATTTTGGGTTAAATGTTCAAAGGTCATTTTTTGCGGCTTGGCAAGAATATCAGGGGTTGGGTTTAGCTGGTGGTATGGCTCATGGAGCCTCTTTATCCAGAGAGCTGATTTTGTGGCCGTTATCACTAATTATGCCAATGCAGTTGATGCGTTATTTTTGGACAATGTCGATGTTAGTAATTGGACCAATTGGTGTTTGGTTTTTAACCAGATTTTTACTAAAACAGAAGCAAGCAGATTCTAATTATAGTGTAGCTGCTTTAGTGGCTGGATTTTTTTATTTTTTTAACTTGGCAACTCTCCAATATTTTTATGTACCATTTGAAACTTTTTCTAGTTTCTATGGATTTTTACCATGGTTAATATTTTTTAGTTTGAGATTTTTACTTTCAAAAGAGAAAAAAACCACACTGCAATTGTTGCTGGTGTCTTTTCTAGCTACATCTGCTTTTCAAGTGCAAACTTTATTCGTGGTTTACCTACTGATTATGGTTATAATTTTACTAAATTATGTTTTGACTGGAGGTAGTTGGGCAATTAAAAAATCAGTTCAATGGGCTTTGTTGACGTTAGTTGTCAATTTATTTTGGTTGATTCCTGTGGCTTATTTTACCTTTTTTCATAGTGCTACTAACCTTGAAGCACAGCAGAACCAATTAGCCACACCAGAAGTAATTTTGATGAATCAAGAGTATGGTGACTGGTCTGATATTTTATCTTTGAAAGGTTATTGGTTTGATTATTTAGATCGAAATAGTAATGGTGAACTTCAGTATTTATTAGAGCCATGGAGAAACTATTTAGCTGATAGTTCTTTGAATCTGATCATTGGTGGACTGATTTTGGCTAGTTTTTTGGGGAGTGTTATTTTTGTAGTTAAGTATCGAAAAACTAATTTTTCTTTGGTAATTTTATTAAATTTGGTGTTTATTTTCTTATTGCTGACTGCTGGTAGAGCAGAACTTGGTGGATTTTACCGGTTTTTAGAAGAACAAGTGCCTTTATTTTCGCAAATTTTTAGAACAACTTTTACCAAGTGGTCAGTGGCTTTTGTGCTCTTTATTTCTTTAGGATTAGCTAGTTTATTTAGTGTTATTTATGAGTTAATTAACAAATTTTTAAAACCTATTTTTGTTGTTTTTGTCTTTGTTTTAGTTTTACTTCCAGTCATACCCTTTTTCAAAGGTCAACTAATTTATGATCAAATGAAAGTTAGTTATTCTGATGAGTATTTTGAGTTATTTGATTTTTTTGCTAATCAACCAAAACAAACACGGATTGCTTTGTTACCAGCAGAATCTGTTTTTGGTTGGGATTTTTTTGACTGGGGTTACCGAGGGAGTGGCTTTCTTTGGTATGGGTTAGAACAACCAGTTTTATCTAGGGCTTTCGATGTTTTTTCAAAGTCAGATGAAAATTTTTATCACCAGTTTGCTTTTGCTTTGAGAACTGGTGAAGCCGAAAAAATAAATAAAGTTTTGGATGTTTATGATGTGAGTTATTTGCTTTATGACAAAAGTGTTAGTTATAGCAACAATCTTGATTATGAAACTATTTTTAATAGTAATGATGATTTTGCCAAAGTATTTGAAAAAAATAATTTAGTTGTTTGGCAACGAATTCATGAAAACCTAAACTTTGTTAATCCTATCAATAATGCCCGTTTGGTTGATTATGACGGAGCTTTTCAGTTAAGAAATATTCATCCTGATTTTAATCAGATGGTTTCTCTATCATCAACTAATAATTTTACTGTTCTCCCTTTTATTAACCATAGTAGTTTTAAGTTAAATAATTTTTTCAAATATGATGACTATGTTTCTTTTAAAACAGGAATAAAACCGGGTGAATATAGTTTTAAAGTTCCAGCTTTTAAAAAAGGTGATAAGTTAATTGTTCTATCAAGAATGAAACTTAATAATGGAGTGGTTGAGCTGAATTTTGCACCACTAGCTAGATTTAGAGTAGCCGATAAAGAGTTTATGTTGAGTAGTCTTGGTTCTTACAAGTTTGACTACTCTCCAGAAAAAGTAGACAAAATATTTATTGAAATAAATGATCAAAGCTTTATTTTAAACAACGATGAAGAATTAACTTTACCAATTTTTGACTTAGTTGTTGGTGAGCCTATTGATATTAATTTGAACGAAATTGTTAATGGTATTGAGGAAAGAGGTTTTCTATTGAAAAATGGTGGCGAATTGAGTTTTAAGATTGAAAGTTCTACTTGGGACCATTTATTAGCAGCAGTAACTTTTGATTTTTCCTTAGATAAAAATTCAGAATTGTTAGCCGATGTCCCTAGTTTTAATATTAATTTATTAAATTTAATCACTGATATTTCAGAAAATAGTAACTGTGACATTTTTCAAAGGGGTGGTGTTGATAAACAAGTTATTGCTAATAAACTTAGTTATAAAACAACTGAGTATGGAACTTATTGTGAAAGTTTAAAAATTGATGATATTGATACCAACTATGATTTTGTGGTTGAGCTTGCTGGAAAAAGTATTAAGGGTAGACCACCCAAGTTTTTGATTACTAGTGCGACTGACAACTATGTTTATGGACAAGATTTGTTGGCAGAAAATGATTTTAAGAGTAGTTACTTATTTTTAGCTCAACCATTTAATGAAGAAAAATACTTTATTAACTTAGAAATCAAATCTTTTGGTCAGGAGACTTCATCAGAATTTACTAAGTTAGACTTAACATATTTTTCTTTACCAATAAATACTTTGAATAAAATAGAGTTAAAAACCAAAAATAATTACGATTTTGTTGGTGAAATGGTTATTAACAATACTCAGAAAATCGGCACAGGTTTTTATATGGTAGATCTGGAAGTTAAAACTAATGAGGGGCTGTTGAGTTTATCTCAAGCTTACGATGATTTTTGGTGGGCAGTTTCATTCGAAAATAACTTAACAGTTTGGCCACATACTTTATATAAAGGTTGGGCTAATGCTTGGCTAGTACCTACTGGTAGTCACCAAGTTTATTTGATCTATTTACCCCAAGTTTTTATGACTTTTGGATTTTTATTATTACCAGTAATTTTTATTTTCATAATTTTTTCTAAAAACAAAAAAGCTGAAAATTTTGTAGAAAATACAACTAAAAAATAAACTGTCAGTTTAATCAGTTTTACTAAGAATTATGAATTTCTTAGTAAAACTATTTTTTTTCTTAATTTTCTTTTTTTGTCCAGATTATGTTCGTGCTTCTAGTGAAAAATGGTCTATTGTTAATGCTAATGAAGTAGTTGATTGGCAAGTGACTGAAAATCAAATTATTGGTCAAATGTGGCAACCAGTTGGTCAGAGTTTTTTAGTTACTAAGGCCGAATATTTTCAGGTAACTGCAGATTTTATTTGGCAAGTAGAGCTAAAACCTGAACAAGGTTTAGATCATAATTTAGTTTGGGGATTTATTGATGATGATAATTACTATCAATTGCATTTGGCTGGTGGAGCGATTTGGGTGAATCGATTTATTGGTGGGCAAGAGATGCTGGCTAGAGGGATTAATTTTTCTTGGAAGTTAGGTGAGGCTTATTTACTAAAGATTAAAAGAGCGAATGGTTTATTGAGTATTTGGTTAGATAACTATGAGATTTTTCATTTCTATGATTGGACTTATAGTGAAGCTAGTAGTTTGGGTAACTGGGGTTTTAAGTTGGCAGCTGGTGCTGTTTTTCCAGTTAAAACTATTTTTAAAAACTCAATCTTTTTGGAAACTGATTTTTTGGTTTTACCCATTAAAAAGTTTTTACAAATTGACGAAATTTGGGCGGCAGAAGTTTATGACCAAGCTACTAACTGGAGTGAACGGCCAATTATTGGTCGTTGGGGTTGTGCTTTGACTTCAGTGGTGATGATCCTTAATTATCATGGTTTTGAGTTTTTTGCAGATGGTTCAGAATTAAACCCTGAAACTTTGAACCAATGGTTAAAACAACAACCAGATGGTTATATTTACCCTGGTTTGGTTAATTGGTGGGCAATAACCAGGTTAGTTAGCCAATTGAGTGATGAAAATCAGGCTTTAAATTTACCTAAACTGGAATTTTCAGTCATTAAAGAAAATATTTTTACTAATCTTGAATTACTCATTCGATCTAAATTACCAGTCATTGCTCAAGTACCCAGTCATTTTGTCGTGGTAAATGGATTGGTAGAGGGAAAAGATGATTTTTTAGTAACTGATCCGTTAGCAATAACTGCCCAGCTGAGTGAGTATGAAAAAACCCTATCTTTAAGAGTTTTTCAACCAAGTTTTACTGACTTAAGTTATCTTGTAGTTGCTCATTCTCCCAATACTGTTGTATCTATAAAAGACGTCAATGGAGCGATAGTTAACTCAACAGTAATTACTGAGCAACTAGCAACTGAACTTGAACCAGTTGTTTTAACTACTTTGGCTAAACCAATAGAGCAAACCTATTATTTTGAGTTTAGCAATTTTGATCAGGATTTATTACCAATAATCTACGTTTATAGTTCCACTGCAACTTTGACTAAATTTAATTTAGAAAAAAATAATTTAGTTCAGCAAAAAATTCTTTTAAATTTTAAAAAAAATAATATTTCAACCTTAAACTATTTGTATAGTTGGGAAGATTTTTTACAATTAGTTGAAAAATTTTTTCAGCAACATAAAATTACTTTAGTTGCTAAGAATAGGCTTGTTGAGAGGGTTAATCTAATTAAACAAGCTGATACAGACAAGAATAAACAACGACATCAACAATATCTTTTGAATTTAATAAATTTTTATCAGCACTTTAATAATGATAAAGTAATTAATGAGCTTAAAAAGATTGCTACTTTTTTAGTAGCTCAGCCAGAGTAATACTGTCTTTATCTCTTTGAGAAATAATCATTTGGTCACGGTCAATTGGCCATTGAAGATTTAGCTCTGGGTCAAAAATTGAAATAGCTTTATCTCCAGCTAAATCTCGATCTTCATAGAAAGCATCAACGGCGTAATGATAAAGCAGTGGTCCTTCTAAAGCACAAACAGAATTGGCAACACCAGTTGGCACATAAAGGCCAGTGCCTTTTTCAGTCTCTAGACTATTATCAAATAAAAAATATTCAACTTGTTTAAAGGTTGGTGAGTTTGGCCTAATATCAGCTAAAGCTGAGAAACCCTTGCCAGTAAAAGTAGTGACCAATTTATTCCAGCCTTCTGCATGCATGCCTCGGATAACATTGGTCTGAGATGCAGCTAAGTTAATTTGTTTAATCTCCATGACTCTACCGATAACTTTTGAGAGATTTTTTAGACCGGTGACATCAGCAAAAAAACCACGGTCATCGTGAAATTTTTTGTATTCGATATAGAGTAAGCCGTCAATTGCTGTTGAATAAATACCAGGAGCGACTTCTTTAGCTGTAGTTGGTTGATAAACGGTTGGCATTGTTGACATAGGTATCTCTCTTTATTTTTTTGTAATTTTGTCTACACGTCTTTGTACTCAGGCGTGGTAAAATTCCTCTCGTAGTTTAACACAAATTGAAAGAGTATATGTTTGACAAACCAGCCTTTTTATCACAACAGACTTTAGCCAAATATGCAGATGTATTGGTTAATTTTGCTTTAAATTCTGGTCATGGAGTAAAACCAGGTGAAGTAGTTAGGTTAGTTGTACCTGATGTAGCTAAGTCTTTAGCTTTAGAGTTACAAAACGCCGTGCTTAGAGCTGGTGCTCACCCAATGATGAAGTTTTTACCAACTGATTTTGATCGTGATTTTTATACTCTAGCCAACGAAGACCAGTTAAAATTTTTTCCTCGCAACTTAGGTAAAGCTCAAGTTGAAGTGATTGATCATACCCTTGGAATTTTGGCTGACCCAAATCCGGCTGAGTTAATGAATGTTGATCCAAAGAAAATTATTTTAGCTCGTGATTCAAAAAAAGCCTTGCGTGATTGGTTTGATCATAAAGAACAAGCTGGTAAATATACTTGGACAATTGGTTTGTGGGGTGTTGAAGCCAAAGCTCGTGAAGTAGGTTTGTCTTATGAAGCTTATTGGGATCAAATCATTAAAGCTTGTTATTTGGATAAGGCAGATCCAGTGGCTGAGTGGCGCAAGATTGCCCAATTCCAAGAACATGTCAAAAAAGCTTTAAATGATATGCAGATAGAGTATGTCATAGTTAAAGGTGAAGACTTAGATCTTAAAGTCAGAATTGGCGAGAAACGTAAATGGAAGGGTGGTGAAGGTCGCAATATCCCAAGTTTTGAAATCTTTACTTCTCCAGATTGGCGTGGGACTGAAGGTTGGATTAAGTTTGATCAGCCTCTTTATCGTTATGGTCAAATTATTAAGGGGATTGAAATGAAGTTTGAGCGAGGTCATGTGGTCGCTGCCAAAGCTAAACAAGGTGATAAGTTTTTACAAGAAATGTTAAAGAGTAATAATGCTGACAAACTAGGCGAGTTTTCTTTGACTGACAAAAGGACTTCCAGAATAACTCATGTGATGGCTGAGACTTTATTTGATGAAAATATTGGTGGCCCATTTGGCAATACTCACGTGGCCATTGGTAAGGCTTACAAAGATTGTTATTTAGATGATCCAAGTAAACTGTCTGATATTGAGTGGCAAGAGTTGGGTTATAACGATTCTGCTGAACATACAGACATGATTTCTACTAAAGATAGAGTCGTAACAGCTTTCATGAAAGACGGTTCATCCAAGGTAATTTACCAAGATGGTATGTTTACAGTGTAAAATATATCCATGATTTTAAAATCACAACAAGAAATAGACCAGTATACAGCCGTAGCCAAGTTATCAACTGATATTTTGTACCAGTTACATCAGTTTACTAACGAAGGCATAACTCCACTGGAGATTGATGCTTTGGCTGACAAATTAGCTAAAGAGGTTGGAGCTAGACCTAATTTTAAAGGTGTCGGTGGCCCAAGAAATCCTTATCAATATGCAACTTGTATTTCAGTCAATGATACGGTAGTTCATGGCATTCCGCAAAATATAGCGTTAAAACAAGGAGATTTAGTCAAAGTAGATTTTGGGATTGAAAAAGATGGTTATAACACTGACCATTGTTTTACTGTGGTGATTGGTGGTTATCTATCTGAAGAGGATGAATTATTAATGAAAATTGGTCGTAAAGCTGTGTTGAAAGCGGCTCAAGCGGCTAAGGCTGGAGTAAGAACTGGTGACCTTGGCAATATTATGGAAAGTACAGTGATGGCCAAAGGTTTTACGGTGGCTGAAGAGTATGTCGGTCATGGAATTGGTCACACCTTACATGATGAACCTCAATTACCAGCCTGGGGTGATCCAGATACTGGGGCTAAACTCAAGGCTGGTATGGTGGTGTGTGTGGAGGCTCAAATCATCGCTGGTGATAATTTGTTATATACCGATCGTGATGGTTGGTCAGTAAAAACTAAAGATGGTTCTAAAGCGGTGATGTTTGAATACATGGTGTTGGTGGGTGAGAACTCAGCCAAGATTTTAACGCCAACAATGGATTGGCCACTGGTTAAGTAGTTTTACCAAACGTTTTCGCTATTATTTTTATCAATTAGTCTGACTATTGAGAGCAATAGTAGGTATTGAGTTGGCCATAATAGGTAGGCAGCCACTGGAATTTTTAGTAAACCAATATGTTGGTATGGCCAATTAGTAAAAATCCAAACTTGAAATGGTGAGTTAGCAAACTCTACCAAGATGATACAAGCCAGGCTAGCAGCTAAAATAGCTGCTAGTGGGATAAAGTTTTTTCTAATTAAGTCCCTAGTTAGAGTTTCTTTCTTTAGGGTAAAAGCTAAATATTCGAAAAGCCAAAATAAGCTGAACCATAACAATGCAAAATAACTGATATTCACGCTGGCTGAAATGGGTTGGTCAAACTTATACCAACTAATATTGTTTACTAAAACAAAATTAAAATAATAAATAAAACTTTGGTAAATGCCCCAAAAGCCAACCAGTAGTTGAACATGAATGGCTAATAAGTAAGTAATTTTTTGGTTTTTGCTCATTCTTCCTGGTTTAACTTTTTTATCCCAATGGTGTTTAAAAAAACGATAAAAAACAAAAAGAATTAAGCCGAATAAAATATAGCCAATTGGAGCGAGTAAGAATAAATAAACCCATGGGCGATCAAACAGAGGGTAATACCAAAGTTTCAGTAACCATGAGCCAGTTAAATCAGAAATAAAATTCATTAACAAACTAGCAATAACAATTTCTTTAAAGTTATTAGTCTGAGTTTTTTTTCTAGGTAAAATAGATCCTTCACCTAGTTTTCTACTAAGCCAATCTCCAATTAAAAATACACTAAACCAATTAATAAAACCTGGGATACCTTTCCAGAAATTAATTGGACCTGGGAAGGCCAAGTAGAACCATAATGTAGAGAAAAACCCAACAAAACCAAGTAAAAATTCGTATTTATAAGTTAAGTTGAGCAGGAGCTTAAACATGTAATCATTAAACATTGAAGTTAATATGAAATGCAATAAGTCAAATTTTCACACTCTGGCTAAATTAACTTTTGTGTGTATAATTATACATCTCATGATGGCAAAAACCGCTAAAAAATCCCCAACTAAATCAACTAAGACCAAAGCTCCAAAAGAGACTAAAGCTAAAGTTAGCAAAAAAGTAGTTAAAGAAGTTGTCGAAGAAGTAAAAGGGCTAGCAGAGCAACAGCTTGCTGAGCAAAAAGAGGAAATGGGTTCTCTTGAGCCATTTATTATTCGCCCTCAAAAAGAAGAAAAAACTTTACCAGATAAAACCCAAGAACAAGTTGAGGCATTATTTGTTAAAGCCAAAAAATTGGGTTATGTTACCCAAGAAGAAATTCTGGATGTGTTTGTTGAACCAGAACTTTATTTGGATCAACTAGATGATTTCTATGACCGAATTGTTCAAGCAGAAGTTGATGTTTTTGAGGCAGTATCTGAAACCAAAGAAGAAACTGATGATGATGAACTCCAGCAAGAATTAGATTTATTGAGTAGTTTGAAAAATACTGGTGTTGCTGATCCAGTCAGAATGTACCTCAAAGAAATTGGTCGGATTCCACTTTTGAATCGTGAGCAGGAAATTCGTTTAGCTCAAGAGGTTGAGGCTGGGAGTGACAAAGCCAAACAAAAATTAATCGATGCTAACTTGAGATTAGTTGTGTCTATTGCTAAAAAATATATTGGTCGTGGCATGACTTTCTTGGATTTAATCCAAGAGGGTAATAAAGGTTTGATTAGAGCAGTCGAAAAATTCGACTGGACCAAAGGGTTTAAGTTTTCGACTTATGCCACTTGGTGGATTCGTCAAGCTATTACTCGTTCCATCGCCGATCAAGCTAGAACCATTCGTATTCCAGTGCACATGGTAGAAACCATCAACAAGCTGATGAGAACTGCTCGTCGCTTGATGCAAGACCTTGGTCGTGAACCAAGTCCAGAAGAAATTGGTGAAAAAATGGAAATGGAACCTGATAAGGTTCGGGAAATTTTGAAAATTTCTCAAAATACTACTTCATTGGAAACCCCAGTGGGTGATGGTGAAGATGACAGTATTTTGGGTGATTTTATCGCCGATGATAAGCAAGTTTCTCCATATGAGGCTACCAGTAAACAAATGTTGCGTGAAAATATCGAGGAAGTGTTGAGTGCCTTATCAGATCGTGAGGCCAAGGTGTTGAAGATGAGATTTGGTCTTCAAGGCAACAAAACCATGACTTTGGAAGAAGTTGGTAAAAAATTTGGTGTGACTCGTGAACGTATTCGTCAGATTGAAGCAAAAGCTCTTCGTAAGCTCAAGCATCCAAGTCGCAGAAAGAAGTTGCAAGACTTCTTAGAATAGATATAATACGTAGGTTCTTTATTATTCCCCTGTAGCTCAATGGCAGAGCAGGTCGCTGTTAACGACAAGGTTGTAGGTTCGAATCCTACCGGGGGAGCAGTACTTTTTCCTCAAGGAGTTTTCATACCTAAAAGTGTAAGCTTGAACTTCACCACAAAAGATAATAGAAGCCTAAAACAAATAAACCTGTCACAATCTCCAGCCCAAACAATTTTTGTGGTAAGTAATCAACCAGCTTTTTTGCTAACCAAGCTCCAAGTAGTGATATAGGTATTCCTAACAACAACCAAGTAAATCTAAGCCCTGAGAGAGAGAATCCTTGTTGCCAATATGTTATCAATCGAGTGGTATCGATGATAAAGCCAATTGCCCCAGCGGTGAACAAGTAGACAGCTTTTTTTAGACCAAAGGCATTCAGAAATGCTCCACGAATTGCTCCTCCTACGCCAAAAATTCCTGATGAAAAACCAGAAAGTAAGCCACCCACTGAGCTAGACAAATTTGTTGCTTTGAGTTTCGCTTCTGGTTTCCAGTAAAGGAAAACACAGTACAGTATTAAAAAACCACCTAGTGTTCGTTGTAAGAAATCATGTGGCACTTCAACGGTCAATCGTGCTCCTAGAAAGCCACCAATCACACCGGCCAAACCAAAGCTGAGTAACAAGGCGAGGGACTTTCCATTCCTAAAGAAGTACATTTTCCAGATATTTCCAAACCAATGAATGACTCCTACAAACAACAGTACTTCAGCAAGTGGATAAAATAAGAGCAAAACAGGTACTAGAATTGTTGACGTGCCAAAACCAGTAATTGTTCCAGTAATTGAAACTATCAATATTCCCAACAGAATAAGTAATTCATCCATATTACTACTATAGCCTATTCAAATATATTGAGAAACTATGCTATAAAAAACACCCTAATTTGGTTTATAATGGCAAAATACCAATTTTTAGACGATCTTGTTAAAATTAATTCTTCCAGAGAAAGAGAGTCTGTAAAATAAATTATTAATTAGATGACTATTTTTTATGAAATTTTTTCTTGAATTAGCATTACCATTCAAAGAACGATTGTTTATGTTTATTAGGTATTTGTCTAATCCATTTGATGAAATTATTACACCAATTAGTCAAGCAAAAAATGTCTTAGATATCGGTTGTGGACACGGCTTGTTAGAGCTTTTATTATCTCAAAAAAATTTTGTTGGTAAAGTTATTGGTATTGATCCAGATAATAATAAAATTGTTTTAGCAAAAAAAATATTCAAAGATAGTTCAAAAAAATATGTTTTTACTAATAAAAAAATTGAAGTTTTTGCTAGTGAAGCTTTAAAAAAGAAAACAAAATTTGATCGTATTGTTATTATTGATGTTGATTACTTATTAAACATTAATGAAAAAAAACAACTTATTAATAATGTGAAAAAACTGCTTAGTAAAGATGGCTTATTGGTGATGAAAACTGTAGTTAAGAAAAAAACTTTTGGATTTTATCTTGGGTATTTGCAAGAGTTGATTACAGTTTTTCTTTTTAGAAAAACTTTTTCAACAGAAAGCAACTTTTATTTTATGAGTGTTGAACAATATGTGATGTTATTAGAAAAAAATGGTTTTCAAGTAATTACAAATAAAGATATTAGAAAAATTTATCATTATCATCCTCATTATTTATTCTTGGCAAAGATTAAATAATTTCATTTTTTGCGCCAGGATGAATTATGTGTGCATCATATTTTTTATCAAAATCTTGAAATTTTTGATATCTAAGGTTTAGTATTGTTTCTATAAAAATAAGTACAATTTTTCTGAAAAATTTGCCATTTAGAGAATTATATGAAGAAGCCTTACTTCTAATTTTTTTAATTTTAGTTACAGTAACCGTTTTTTCTAAAACTTTATTTATTGGTGACAAGACGTGCATGTGTTGTTCAGAGTTTAGGTAGCTGGGTTTTATCCCAGAGTCAGTTAGTTTTTTATATTGAGCTAAAAATTCATTTTTTATTTCATCCATTGATATCATGCCCAAAAATAGTCTAAATATAAATATTGGTAAATTATAAAAATTTCCATTTTTATCAACTAAACTAGAAACTTTGTTTTTATTGGCAAGTGGTTTGCCTCTTAAAATATTAAAGTGTAATGCGCAGTTAATTTTTGATTGTCTTTTTTTAAGTTTAGATAAGTCTTTTTTTTCTACTAGGTTTGCCATAATGGACACAATATCAACTAATTGATGATCTATATTATTAATAATTGACTTATTAACCTTGTTTGAAATTCCATAATCATCAGCATCAACTAAGTTAGATATAAAAACTTTTCTTGAAAAATATTTTGTTTTTACGATTGAAATAAAATCTGCTAGAGTTGAAGATAATCTTCTCATACCAAAGTACCTTGATTTTCTTAATTCAGAAACTTTAATTGGTAAGTCAACAAAAATAGCTCCATTTTTTGTTAGTTTTAAAACTAATTCTGTATCAAAAAGTTCATTTTGGGTACGACATGTTTTAGCAAGATTCATTAATGTTTTTGAATTTTTAAAAGCTTTAATACCATGAGTATCTGTTCCTGGATAATTCAAAAAAAGTCTTAAAAATACATTAAAAAAATATGTGGCTAGTTTTCTACTGGCTGTTCTTTGATCGTCACTTCCGTATAAAGTTTTTGACCCAATAACTAAATCTAGCGTATTTAAAAGGTGATTTGCTTTTTCTATAAAATCAAAATCAAAAAAATCAACATTAAAAACAAAAATCTTTTTTCCAGTAGAGTTGAGAATTCCTAGTCTAATTGCTGACCCATATGAGGGATTAGGTAGGTGTAATGCTTTAATAAAAGAAAATTTATTTTTTATTTTTTTTATTAGTTCCCAAGATTTATCAGTGCTACCATTTTCAACTAAAATTATTTCAAATGATTTATATTTTTTAGAAATATATTTGATGAAAGTATTTAATTGTTTCTCAAAATGTTTTTCTTCATTGTGAACTGGAAAAATGAAAGAAAAATTCATAATATTTTGTTAACTAGTTTATTTTTAATTAAGTTTATATAGATTTTGATTATCATGTTTATCTACAAGTTCAAATGTCGCTAGTTCTCCAAAAACTTCCTGATAGTATCCCTTAATAATATCTCTATTAACCGGTGTTTGATCTAAAACATAAATTTCATTACACCCTGTATCTAAATCTGATAGTTTTTTGTTTTTTTCTAAGATCAGGTTACTGTCGATGATTCTAACATTTTTATCTAAAAAAAATTGAACAGATAGGGTATTCCATGGTGGTAAAGTTAGCAAACACCCTTGTTTGGGAAATTGGTAATTTTTAAAGTAAGAAAGTGGATTTTTTCTATAATTCCAAAGATCATAATTTTGTTCAAGATTTTTTTCTGGAAAAATATAGATTGGCCACTGAGTTAATTGCAAAAAGACTAATAAACAAATTATTAGTTTTCCATAACGATTTTTTATGGCTGCTAAAGTTATAAATATATAACAGGCAACAATAATAGTTATTGATGGCCTGGGGTAAAGTAAACTTTTATTAGACAGGTAAACAGTTAGTAGAAACATGCTAAAAGAAATAAAAGTTGAAACTACTAATGTTATAAAATATTTTTTTGGTTCACCAAGTTTTATTTTGGTGAAAATTAAAACTGCAATTAAAAATAAAAATGGTAATAGAACTAAATTAATATCTGAAGTATGTTCAAATTTAGGAATAATGCCAAAGTAATTACCAAAAACCTGAATAGCATTTCTAAAATTTAACAGAGGAGCCCATTGGTTATTCTCGATGCTAGTTGTAGAGTTTTTTATAAAAGTTGGAATAAACCAAGAGATACTTATAAGAAAAGTTGCCGTGAATATTAATAGTTGTTTAAGTTTATTTTTATTAAAACTTTGTAGAAAAAAAGTTAGTGGCCAAATGGGAATAATCCAGATAGCACTATAGTTAGTTAAAAACATTACTGTGGCTAAAATACCTAAAAAAATAAAATTTTTATTTTTGTTTATTTCTTTTTTTTCTACTTTTCTTAAGATTACTAGCCACGCCAAAGAGTAAAAAATTGATAAACCCAAGATTATGGAGTACATACGATGTTGTGAAGTTAGGTGAGCAAGGTAAATGTTACTAGTAAATAAGCTATAAAAAATAATGAAAAATTTTTTATCAAAGTGTTTTTTGAAAATAGAATAAGTTATAACAAGTAATATAAAAAGACTTGTGATTTGGATAAGTCTATATGGGAGAATTCCATGAGTAATACCGAAAATTTTGGTTGGATAATCCATTAAAAGGTACCAAAATTGAGGGTGAGTGTAATCAGGTGCAAATACTAGCTGGGCTGGTGTATTTGCGATGTTATTACTAATTGCTAAGATTTCATCTTCTAAAGCCTCATATTGTAAGTGAGCAAAATAGCGTGGTCCAAAAAACAAAAGTGACAAAAGAAAGAAAATAGTAATTTTTTTTATTAATTTCATGATTAATTTATAGTTTTTTATTATATATTTTTTATTTTATTATAGTAAGTAATCGCTAAATTTTTTTAGCTTTATATTTGTTATGGCTAAGTTTAATGGTTTATAATAATCATATGTCTAAAAATCCTTTTCTTAATGCTCTTAGTGCAGCAACCTACATTTTTTTAGTTGTAACTGTGATGAATTACGTCACAGCCCCACTCAAGGATAAACCAGATACTTTTTTTGCGCCTGTTACAGTTTTATTTGTGCTAACGCTTTCTGTTGCAGTAATGGCTTTTTTATTTTTTTATCAACCACTATTGCTTTTTATTGAGGGAAAAAGAAAAGAAGCAGTAAATTTATTTGTTAAAACTGTTGGTATTTTTGCCGTGATGACTATGGTTGTTTTAACCATGATTTTTTCTGGTTTATTTTAGTTTTAGCAATTTTGCTAGCTAAATCTTTAAAGACCGAAACAGTGACTTCCAGCTAAATTGAGACAGATGGAAAAAGAGACTATACCTAGTTGGGTAAGAATATAGAAAATATATGAGGCGATCAGTAGTATGCCAGCATACCTTCCGATTTCCCATTTTTTAGCCAATAAAAGGAAGAGGAGCGCAACTACTGTAGCAAAGAGTAGTGTAATCGATGAAGAAAGATTTTCTGTTACTACAACAATATTTTTGCCAGTAATGAGGGTGAGGAAAAACCATGGTAAGCCAAGTCCAATAGCAATATCAAAGATGTTAGAGCCTACAGCGTTGGCTATAGCCATATCCCCTTTGCCTTTTTTAGCTACATTAATAGAGGCTAACAAATCTGGGATAGATGTCCCTGCAGCCAAGATGGTTAAACCAATAATGACACTGGGAATTTTGAAGAAAATAGCAATATTAACAGCAGCTTCAACCATATAGTGACTGAGAATTGCTAATAAAAGAATAGAAATAAAAAAATTGATTAAGTATAGTTTTGGTTTTTTCTCAAGGTCAAAAAAAACAGTAGTTAGAGCTTTATCAAAGATATTTTTTATTGACCAGTTTTCTTTTCTAATGTTTCTAGTTTCTTTTTCTTCTGCCAAGGTATTTAAAATGTCATCTTTTGAAGTGTAGGGGAAAAGTTTTTTCCAAAAATTTAGTGAAAAAATATAAAGAATGTATAAGCCAATAAACAAGGCAGAGTCAATGAAGGTGATTTTGCCATCGATAAAAGTGAATAACAGCATGAAGATAGTTAGGATGTAAAAGGTCATATCACGGATAACTGGTTGCCAGGTGAGGAGGGCTCGTTTAAAAAGCGCTGACGCACCAATGATCACTAAAATATTGAAAATAGCTGAACCGACTATTGTGCCAGCACCCAATGATTGTTGTTCATTAACTTTGGTGAGAGCCAATATAGAAACAAAAAGTTCTGGGGCACTGCTACCGATAGCCATAAATGTGGCGCCAGCCACATCAGAGGATAGTTTTAATTTTTTAGAGATAATCTCCAAAGTTTCGACAAAAAATAGATCAATCAGCCTAGCCAACGCGTAAAAGGTAAATAGTAGTAGGATAAAATCTAAGATGATCATAGATAGTACCTTACTGTAAGTTTATCTGGAAACCATGTCAAGCTTAGATCTAATTGACAGCTCTTCCCTTGACACCTTACTATTAATTCATGCCCAAAAAATCTAAGAAATTGGCTAAAAAGCCAAAACTTTCCACTCCGATTCAACAGCCAATTAATTGGGCATATGAAATCAAACAATATGGTTTTGCTTTTGTTGTTACTTCAGTAGTTTTTGCTTTTCTTTCTTGGTACCTGTTTATTCGTCGTGGTTACTATGATCTTTACATTGCTAACAAAGTTATGGCCGGAACGGCTGCGGTTATTTTTTCGCTTATTCTAATGATTGGTACTGGTAGTCGACTTTTTTCTTTTCCTGATCGTTTTATGCAATATCGAAAAGAGTTGGGAATTATTGGTTTTTTCCTGACTTTAGCCCATGTTTTAGTTTCATTATTTTTTCTTCCAGATCATTTTCCACTGGCTAGATTTATCAGTCAAGTTAACTGGCCATTTTATTATGGATTGGCTGGCACTGCTATTCTGATTGTTTTATTTATTACTTCATTTAAATCAGTGATTAATATTCTTGGGGTAAAAGTTTGGTGGCCCCTTCAGTATTGGGGAATTAGGTTGGTTTTTTTGGCCACTGCTTTACATGTGGTGGTGATGAAGCTGAGATTTTGGATTAGTTGGTACCAGAAGGGTGGAAGTTCTGATTTAATGCGGCCTGATTGGCCAGCGGCTGGTATTTTGGTTGGCTGGTTTATGGGTGCTGCTCTTTTAATTAGAGTCGCTGAGATATTTGGTAGTAAATTTTCAAAATTTATTTGGTATTTTACTTGGATATTGTTACCAATTATCTATTATTTATCTTTTGTTTGGGGTAATCAGTTTGCTAAATAAAGTTAAACCAATTTATATTAGTCATAACCCTATTGATCCTGGTGTTGATATTGGTCATGTCCATTTGAAAACGGCTGATCTTCAAAGAGTTAAAGATTTTTATGTTGAAATTTTGGGATTTGATATCGTTGCTGAAATTCCCAATGCTTTGTTTTTATCTGCTGGTGGTTATCATCACAATTTAGCTTTTAATACTTGGGAATCAGCAAATGGTTTACCACCAGAATTTGGTCGAACTGGTTTATACCATGTGGCAATTAGGTATCCTAATAGAGGCGCTTTGGGTGATGCTTTACTTCGTTTACAGCAAGCGAATTGGCCTTTAGTTGGGGTTAACGATCATGGTACTCACGAAGCTTTATATCTAAATGATCCTGATAGTAATGGTTTAGAACTTTATTGGGATAGGCCAGAGAAAGATTGGCCGGTAGATGCTAATGGTCACTTAGTTTTTGATCAGGGTAGAAGGTTAAATCTTCAAGATTTGCTGAATGAAGGTAAGATATACCGCAAACAGAAACTTTCAAAAGCTTAATTTTAAGCTTATGAAATATTTTTTAAAATTGAATTAATTTTTTTGAAATTTGGTCTTTTTTCTGTTTCTGTTGTTAAACAAAGATTTTTGAGGTGTTCTAGTTTATTGAAACTTTCTGTTTTTATTGTTGGAGTATGATCGAGTAAATCTGCAATCAAAAAACCAAAGGCTCTAACATCAATTGCTTCTCTTTCTGGTTCGAGATCTTTATTGTATAAAGAAGCGGCTCCAAAATCGCCAAGATAGATATCTCCATTTTGATTAGTTAAGATATTGTGGGCATATAAATCTCCGTTCATGATGCCTAGTTGATGTAGATGTGTATAAGCAGAACTAACTTGCTGTAGTACTTTTAAAATAAAGTTACTTGTAAATTTTTGATTTTCGGCAAAGGTATCACGGTAGCAAGTGTCAAAGCTGGGAGGCAAACCTAAAGTTGAGAATTTTTTGTCTATTTTTTTTAGAGCAATAGCAAAATTATTAGTTGGTTCGTCAGTGATTTCAAAAAGTGTTTCAATAATATTAGGATGTTTTCTTGCCAAAAAACTGGTCATTAAATCATCTTGTGGGTAGCCATCACTGGTGATTTTACTGCCAAAGATTTTGACTGCCACTTCATCTTTTAGGCCTTTAACTGAGGCTTGATAAATTTTATTTTGGGCGCTTGCTCCAAGCATTGATTTGATTTTTATATCTGACCAATTAACTTTGTGAATATTTATTTCTTGCTGTGTTTTTTTCAAAGAAAAAGGATTACCAGCATCAGCATACCAAGCTAAATTTGGCAATTTTTTAATTAGGGGAAATGGTGACTTTTTTAATTTATTAGCTGAAATCCTTAATAGGGTTAGCTTTTTACAAGCCGTTAGTTCTTCAGGTATTGTTGTAATTTGATTGCCAGCTAAGAGTAGTTTCTCAAGTTTTTTAAGCAGACCAATGTCTTTGGGAATTTGGTTAATTTTATTATCAGTTAAAGTTAGCCACCTAATGTTTTTTGGTAGTGAGCTAATCTCTAAGGTTGTTAATTGGCATGATTTCATCCCCAGAAACTCTAAGTTTTCTAAATGACTGATTTCTTGAGGAATTTTTTTAAAATTATTATTTGATAAAAATAAAACCTTTAAGTTTTTTAAAGTTATTACCCATTGAGGTAGTTGATCAAGGTTTTTTCCAGATAGATCTAAAACTGTGGTGGTTGGTGGGAAGTCGTTCATTAAGCAGATTATAACAATTTTTAATCAGCGTTTTAGCTGGTTGGTTTAAAATCTCCACTTGTTATACTAACTTTATGAATAACCATAAAATTTATACCATGAGCTTTTCCAAGGTTTATCCTTTATATATTGCTAAAGCAGAACGAAAAGGCAGAACCAAGGCTGAGGTTGATCAGATTATTTATTGGTTAACTGGCTATCAACAAGCACAACTCAACAAACATCTGGAGCTAGGTACAGATGTCGAAAATTTTTTTGCTCAAGCTCCCAAGCTGAACCCACTCCGTTCGCAAATTAAGGGAATTATTTGTGGAGTGAGGATAGAGGAGATTAAAGAACCATTGATGAGGGAGATTCGTTATTTAGATAAATTAATTGATGAATTGGCTAGAGGCAAGGCATTGGAAAAGATTTTAAGAAAAGCGTAGGTTTTCTTACTGAGTTTTAGATTTTATTTTTGTTATATTTAAAAAATATATTTCATGTTTAGTAAACATTTTTTTTGAAAGAATAAAAAATGCAAAAAATTGTCCCTAATTTATGGTTTTCTAGAAATGCAAGCGAAGCAGTAGATTTTTATACTTCAGTTTTCAAAGATAGTAAAATTCTTAATACTGTTTATTACCCAGTTGAGGGCTTGGCTGATTTTCAACAGGAGTTTGCTGGCAAAGTTTTAACGATTGATTTTGAATTAAATGGTCAGGTTTTTACAGTGATTAATGCTGGTGATGAGTTTAAGTTTACCGAGGCAATTTCTCTGGCTGTTTTTTGTAAAGACCAAGCTGAAATTGATTACTATTGGTCCAAGTTATCTGCCCACCCAGAAAATGAACAGTGTGGTTGGTGTAAGGATCAGTATGGTTTAAGTTGGCAGATTGTTCCAGAGAACATTGAAGAGTTGATGAAAACTAAAGGTGCTTTTGAGATTATGATGCAACAAAAAAAGATTGTAATTGCTGATTATCAGGTTTAGTAATTCTTACTTTTTAGCTTTGATGATTTTGTTAGTTTAATTACAAATTTATTTTTCCTGTTACAATGGTTTTTACTTATGAAAACTAAAAAATCTTTGGTTATAGTTTTGTTACTAATTTTATTTGTAGCTGGTTTGTTAGGCTACTTTTATCTATTAAATCGACAAACTAATAGTTCAGTGACAAAAACTAAAGACTCTATTGAAGAGCCAGCTGAAAAAACTTATTTATTAGCAAATTATCCAATTGAAACTGTCCCACTTTATGAATTAAAGAAAGTAAGTTCATCTAAGTTTTTTGTTAATGATGACCCCAAAAACTTTGCTGGTTACTTTGGTCAACCAGTTAACTACTATAATGTTGTTTTTGAAACAGAAGCTACGCCAACAGATTTATTGGCTTACTATCGTTCACTAATGAGTGAGGTCAATGAAGATACTATCTCAACAGAAAGAATCGAGGGAAAGATTGGCAAATACAAAGTCTCTGTATCGCACTATGGTAACAATCCACAAAATTATGCTTATCTTCAAGTTTATTTACCAGTAGAAGAGTATCAAAAGGTTAATCCTTATTTCCAAGATTATCCACAGATTGTTGAATTTGATAGCTCGCTAATTGAACACGAAACTGCTTATGGCCTATTAAATCAAAAAGGTGGTGAAGTTGAGTATTGGCAATATTTTTCTTTGCCTAAAGAAATTGAAGAGCAAGATAAACTGATTAAAAGTTACCAAGAACAGTATCAAAATCAACCTAGTTATAGTTTTGAGGAAAAAACTGGTTTGATGAAATGGCAAGATAGTGGTTACACCATTAACCTCACTTTTTCTAAAGATCATGGTCGAGTTTATTTGATGATTCGTAGGCCAATGTAAGTTATTTATCACTAGTTAAAATTCCCTATTGTTTTATTCATAAAACATATTCATAATATCGAATATGTACTCAGAAGTTTTTGAATTGCACGCTCAGTTACTAAAAGCTTTGGCTCATCCGAAGCGTTTAGAAATTATTCATCTAATTAGAGATCAAGAATTATCAGTGAGTGATATTCACCAAATGCTTGATTTACCACAGGCCAATATTAGTCAACATTTAATGTTATTACGTGATACTGGAATTGTTAAAACTCGCCGTGATGGTAAACAGATTTTTTACTCTTTGGTAGATCAAAAATTTATTCAAGCGAGTGATTTAATGAGAACTGTTACTATTCAACAGTTAGTGAAAAGTGGTAAATCTACTCAAGAGGCACTGATGAAGCTTAATGAGTTAGTACCACTAGTTCATGATCCAGTTTGTCAGATGAGAGTTTCTCCTAAAACCGCAGGTTTTAGTTGTGATCACAATCATCAAACTTACTACTTTTGTGCCAGTGGTTGTATGAAGTTGTTTCAAAAGGATCCAGTCAAGTATGTCTAAACAAACGGTTGCTTTTCATGTTTCAGGGATGCATTGTGCTAGTTGTGCTAGTAATACTTCTAGAAAATTAAATAAAACCAAAGGAGTAATTGAGGCCAATGTTAACTATGCTAACGAACAAGCTACAGTGGTATTCGATGATCAACAAGCCTCAACAACTGATTTAGTAGCAGCGGTTTCTTCTCTAGGTTATGGAGCTCATTTAGAAGTAGATGAAGATATTCAGGAGCAAGAGCGGGCTAAAGAATTAAAACTGATGAAAAACAAGCTGACAGTTGGTGGATTACTTTCTATCATTTTGTTATTAGGCATGTTACCTAACTTACCAGCTATTTTTTATAGCCCATGGTTTCAGTGGTTATTAGCTACTCCAGTTCAATTCTGGTCTGGGCTAAGGTTTTACCAAGGGGCTTGGTCTAGTCTAAAAAATAAAACTACCAACATGGATACTTTGGTGGTTCTTGGTACTTCTGTAGCTTATTTTTATTCAGCAATTGTTACCATTTGGGGTGATTGGTTTATGAGTCATGGTCTTGATACCCATGTTTATTTTGAAGCTGGTGCTGCAATTATTACTTTTATTTTATTGGGTAAATTTTTAGAGATTTCTGCCAAAGCCAAAACTTCGACAGCAATTAAGGAATTACTCAACTTACAAGCAAAAACTGCCTTACTAAAAAAAGGTGATGATTGGCATGAAGTGCCAATTGAACAAGTAAAAGCAGGTGATATTTTATTGGTAAAACCAGGTCAAAAGGTTCCAGTTGATGGAATAATCATTAAAGGTGAAACAGCTATTGATGAGAGTATGGTAACGGGGGAAAGTTTGCCAGTTAGTAAAAGTGTTAGTGATGAAGTGGTGGGTGCTACGATTAATCAGTCTGGTAGTGTCGAAATTAAAGCAACTAAAATAGGCAGTGAAACAATGCTTGCCAGTATTATTCGTTTAGTTAAAGAAGCTCAAGGTTCTAGACCACAAATTCAAGCTTTAGTTGATAAAATTTCGTCTTATTTTGTGCCAACAGTGATAGTTTTGGCAATGCTAACTTTTGTTTTATGGCTATTTATCGGTCCAGAACCAAAATTTTTATTTGCTTTGGTCAATATGATTAATGTGCTAATTATTGCTTGTCCATGTGCTTTGGGTTTAGCTACACCGACCTCATTAATGGTTGGAATTGGTAAAGGTGCTAAATTAGGAGTTTTAATTAAAGATGCTCAAGCTTTAGAAGTAGCTAATAAAGTTAAGACAGTAGTTTTTGATAAGACTGGAACGTTGACTGAAGGTAAACCCAGAGTTCAACAAGCCGATTTCATGGTAAGTAATAAAAAACAAGCTTTAGCGGTAATTAAAAAAGTTGAGGAATTATCTCACCATCCATTAGCTATGGCTCTTACTGAGTACGTAGATCAACAACTTAGAACAAAAGTCAAAGTGGGTGAAGTTACTAGTTTTAAAGATATCGGTGGTAAAGGAGTGGTTGCCAAAGTTGAAGGTAAACAAGTGGCTGTTGGTAATGAAAAGTTACTTGCTGAGTTAAAAATTAAGTTGACAGCAATAGAACAAGAAAAAGTTAACTCACTGAAAAGCAATGGGCAAACTTTAGTTCTAGTGGTAATGGCTAAGAAGTTGGTAGCTGTAATTGGGATAGCTGATAAAGAGAAAGTTAATGCAGCCAAAGTGATTGAGTCACTAAAAGAAGAAAATATCAAAACAGTAATGTTGACAGGTGATAACCAAATGACTGCCAAAATTATTGCAGCTAGGTTGGGGATTGACGAAGTAGTGGCTGAGGTTTTACCAAAAGATAAGGAACAAGTAGTCAAACAACTAAGAACTGACTATGGTGTAGTAGCAATGGTGGGAGATGGAATTAATGATGCTCCGGCTTTAGCAGCAGCTGATGTGGGGATTGCGATGGGAGGTGGGACTGATGTAGCAATTGAGTCAGCCGGAATAACTTTATTACGCAGTGAGATTGGTTTAGTGCCAACAGCAATTAAACTTTCTAGGGCAACAATGACTAATATTAAGCAAAATTTGTTTTGGGCTTTTGCTTACAATATAATTTTAATTCCAGTGGCAATGGGTATTCTATATTTACCATTTGGAGTGTCATTGAACCCAATGATGGCTGGAGCAGCCATGGCTTTTTCTAGTGTAAGTGTGGTTGCTAATGCTTTGAGATTAAGAAATTTTAATTTAAACTAAAGGAAAAAAACTATGAATTTATTAGTGGTATTTTTGACTGGTCTAACAACGGGTGGATTATCTTGTTTAGCCATGCAAGGTGGATTACTGGCTAGCATTATTGCCAATCAAAAAGAACAAGAACACACTGATATTACTGGTGGTAAAACTTTAAAGAAAGCCAAGAGAAAAGAACAAGATCTTAAATCTTTGCAGGGACAAAATTTTTCTTTAAAGTCTTTTGATCAGTTGGATTGGTTGCCAGTAATGATGTTTTTATTGGCAAAATTAGTTTCTCATACTATTTTAGGTTTTTTGTTGGGTTTGTTAGGTTCGGCAATTACTTTGAGTTTGGGGATGAGATTAACTTTTCAGGTTTTTACAGCGATTTTCATGTTTGCTACAGCAATGAATTTACTTGATGTCCATCCGATTTTTCGTCGACTAGCTTTTCAACCACCTAAATTTTTACAAAGGTTTATTAGGGGGACGAGTAAAAGTGAGGCTTTATTTGCACCAGCAGTTTTGGGGTTAATGACCATTTTTATTCCTTGTGGAGTTACTCAGGCGATGGAGGTGTTGGCGATAAATAGTGGTAGTCCACTAACTGGAGCGGCAATTATGTTCTCTTTTGTTTTGGGGACTTCCCCATTGTTTGCTATTTTGGGCGTAGCTACAGCCAAGCTAAGTGAAGGTTGGTATCAAAAATTTAGTAAGTTTGCCGCTGCAGTGTTAATTGGTATGGCTGTTTATAGTATCAATGGAGTGTTATTGGTGGCTGATTCGCCACTAACAATTAATAAAATGGTTAGACCAATTACTTACTTCTTTTCGGCAGAGAGATTTGACAACGTAAATAGTGTTGGTGTAAAAGATGGTGTTCAGCAAGTGAGAATAGATGTGTTAAGTAATGGTTATCAACCAAGATACATTAAAGTTAAAAGTGGAGTACCGGTTGAATTAACATTAGCAAGTAATCGGGTTTATTCTTGTGCTTTGGCTTTTGTTTTTAGGGAGTTTGGAATTAACACCTTCCTAGAATCAACCGATAGTAAAAGCTTTACTTTTACACCAACTAAAAAAGGTAAGTATACTTTCTCTTGTTCAATGGGTATGTATACTGGAATTATGGAGGTAATTTAAAATGTTAAATTTTTTTAAAAAAAATCAGTCAACAAAAAACCACACTATGACACTAAAAATTAGTGGTATGCATTGTACGAGTTGTAGTATGAACATTGATAGTGAGTTAGAGGAGTTGGATGGAGTGATTAGTGCCAGTACTAGTTATGCAAAATCAGAGACTAAAGTAGAGTATGACCAGAAAAAAGTTGATTTAGCAAAAATTAAAGCGGTGATCGAAGAGTTGGGTTATGGAGTTGTTGCTGAATAATTGTAAAAAAGTCATAATTATAAAAAAAGAATTAATGTTTTTTATATGCAGGAACCAAATCCCAAATTACATATGAAAATTATAACAACGGGAGAAGGTAATACTGTAAATGGTGAACTTATTCATTCTGTAGAAAAAGCACCTCTTGAAGTTATTGGAATAGAAGAGCGTATCAGACTTAGTAAGTTATATGTTGAACAAATAAAAAGAGAATCGGCTAAAGTTGGAGTTGATCCATCAGATTATCAAGTTGACCAAGATAGTACGAACGATGAGTTTGTTTTCTCAATTTACTTTAGTTCAATTGCTAATAGTTTATTGGTTGAAGCTCAGGTTCAGATAAAAGTTGATGGCACTTACATTCCAAAGAGGCATTCTGTTACTGGATTACCGGTTATAAGAAATGATAAATTTGTTTATATAAAAGTTAGCTAACCTTTAAATGGTGATCTTTTTTTATTGGAAAAGTATCTTAAAGCTGCATTGCCAGTTGGAATTTCATGGTTATAAAAAATAACAAATGAAGAGATTAATTCTTCAATACTTGGTTTGTTGGCTTTGATCATTAGGTAGCGTTGTTTGAGTTCTTTAATTAAATTTGCAATTTTAACTATATTAATAATATTGTCATCATCTTCCCAAAAATATTGTTTTAATTTTTCCATAATTTGCTCATCACTAAGTTTATCAATTTCAGCCATTTTTCTAACAACTTCAATTAACTCGGCAATAAAAGCTGGTTTGAAGTCGTCAGGCATAAATAAGAGACCTTGGTTATTTATTTCAAGGTGGTCATTAGTTGTTAATTCCCTGAAAGGTTGGTCTCCACCAGTAGACACTCCAAGTTGTCTTGCTAGTTGGAGGATGGCAAGGTATTCCTCATTAGTTAGCTCACCACTAAGTAATCTTTTTTGTAAATTAGCAGGATCACTTTTGAGTTCAACTGGAATATCAATTTGATGATTTTTTGCTAAGGCAATTAAACCATTTTTACCTGTTAAAAAAAATGAGGTACAAGTTATTTTTCTAGTAACTTCATTACTATTAAAACCAGCAAATGATTTACTCTCTAAAATTGATTTTAATTTAGTTGCAAAAAATATTTCCCCTTGGCATTTAGTCCAGGGCCTACTAACGTTTTCTGGATATTTTTTTATGGAGTACTGTGGGTTGCTTTCTTCAGCGGATAAGCTAATAGAATTTGTTGGAATTGGAGAAGTTGCCATTCTTTTATTCATAAAAAACAGCCAAAGAATTTGGGCATCAAATCCAGGTAGTATTTTTCCAATAAGTAATGCAAAAGCTGCTTTATCTAGTTCAGTCCCGTGGGCTGCTAAAAGCTCAATGTTACCAGGGTTTTCTTCAATATATTCTTTAGTATATTTTTCTTCTGCTTCAAGAACTAATAGTTCATTTTTTGCTCTAGGTTTAAAATCTTCATGAGTTTCTCTTAATTCTTTTTCTAAATCAGCTTTTCTTTTTTTAACATTTTTAGCAAATTTTTCAGCAGGTGAAGAAATTTTTTGTGGTTGAATGTCATAATTTACCATATTTTGAATATAGATCATTATTATTACTACATCTAGTTAGAAAAGAGTTGGTTTTTTAAATGAAAATAAAGTTATAATTTTCTCTATGAGAGAATTTATAGATAAGCTAGCTTTTATTTATATTAAAGATAAACAAATCTTGATGTCACTTAGCAAAGGTAATGATACTTATTATATTCCTGGTGGAAAAAGAGAGCCTGGTGAAACTGATTTAGTTGCTTTAGCTAGAGAAGTTAAAGAAGAACTCACTGTAGAGCTTATTTCAGATACAGTTAAACATTATGGTACTTTTGAAGCTCAAGCTCATGGTAAGCCTATTGGGATGATGGTTAGAATGATTTGTTACCAAGCAGATTTTACTGGTGAACTAAAACCCAGCTCTGAAATTCAAGATCTAGCTTATTATACTTATGCACAACGAGAGATTGTGGGGCCAGTTGATCAACTAATCTTTGATGACTTGAAAGCTAAAGATTTAATTGATTAATTCGAGTTTGTTTAAAATCTTTGATTCATTATAGAGTATGATTTAAGGATAGATGGTGTTTCTCCCCACTCATCATCAAAAAAAGATCTAGGCATTTGTTCCATTGGTCCTTGACCAATGGTTGAAGTTTCAGCTGAAACTGTTCCTAGTCCACCTGGAAGAAAAATTGGAGGGACTAAGCCAAATACTTCTGGAAAGTAATGTTTTTCCCAATTTTCTGGGTAAAAAGTTTTTAAATTACGTGGAATAACTCTACCATCTTTATCTCGACTAATTCCAAGCTCTTCAAAACGTGTTTCGACGATGTATCCTAGTAGAAGTGCATAAAAGTAAATTTGTCTTGCTGCTGGTCCCAAATCATTTTCTAAGTTGGGGAATGGATCAATAATTGGTGCATGGAGAACATCATAGGCTTGTTTAAAAACATACTCAGGAACTGAATTGAGATCAGTTGATAAAACCATCACAATGGTATTGGTATTAATATCAGCTTGTTGTAATAGGTGTATTTTCTTATCAAGAAATTCGATTCCAAATTGAGCTTTAATCAGATCAGTGACTAACGGATGAAGATCAGATCTACCAGAATCTGGGGGTCTGATGCCAGCTCTCATAATGTTTTGGTATAAACTTGTTGATGAGAGATTAGTTTTTTCTGGTAAAGTTGTGTCTATATTTTCTTTACCGACGAACTCACCCAATGCTGCTTCTCCAATACCACAGCGGCCAGCACCTTGGTCATCAAGAGCTATATATTGTGCTTGTTCTTTAGTAATTGACATAGTAAATGAAGATCATATTGTACATCAAAATATATATTTTAATGTAAATAAGCTATAATTTTTTTTAGTTATGTTAGAAGTTTTAATTGAAAAACCAGAATCAACAGATTTAGCAACCTATGAAGTTACTGATGACTTCACAAATCTTAATGCAGTTGGCATTATTACTATTGATCCTAGTAAACAAAGAATTTTGTTAGTTAGAAGACTAGCTAATGAGTTTGATGAAAATGGTCAACCGATTCCTAAGGAAAAGAAAAATAAAATAGATAATAATGGTAATATTATCTTGGCTTTACCAAGTGGTAGTGGTCCATTGAGTGATGATCCAGATAATCCTGATCTAGCAGCCTTAAAAGAGATTATTAGCGAAACTGGTTCCAGGCCAAACTCACTTGAAAAATTTCACGCATATCAACAAAAAGGTGCTCCAGATTCACCAAAAGTTGGTTTTTATATTGCTCAAATGGATATGGATGCACTCAATCCACAAAGCAAGCACAAAGATTGGCCAGGATGGTTTCCCATTGATTGGTTTGGGACAAAAATAGTTTTGCCATATGCAGAACACAATCAAGTGGTATTGGATTTTATTAAGGAAAGACTTAAATCAAATGCTAGTTAACAAAAAATTAACTTCTATACAAACTAAACTTTTGTTATCTTTACTTAAAACTCGTTTTGAAAAAAATACTCAAAGGCATAAAAACATTAGCTGGGAAGAAGTTGAGCTTAAACTAATAAAAAATTCCACCAAACTTTGGTCGCTTAATGAAATGGAACAAACTGGTGGAGAACCCGATGTAATTGGGGCTGATAAGAAAGCTAATGAGTTTATTTTTTGTGATTGCTCAAGAGAAACTCCCAAAGGTCGACGCAGTCTTTGTTATGATGAACAAGCTCTAGCATCCAGAAAAGAATTTAAACCCAAAAATAGTGCTACTAAAATGGCCAAAGATATGGGGATTAAGCTATTAACAGAAGAACAGTACCAAAATTTACAACAACTAGGGGAGTTTGATCTCAAATCTTCTAGTTGTCTTGCTACCCCATCAGCCATCAGAAAACTTGGTGGTGCAATTTATGGTGACCGTCGTTATGATCATGTATTTATTTATCACAATGGAGCAGAATCTTACTATGCAGTCAGAGGTTTTCGTGGTTTGCTGAAAGTCTAAGAAGTGAAAAAATTCAACCTACCTTTGCTAGTTTTTTTGTTAATTAGTTTGTTATTTATTTTTCTGCGAGTTTATAAAATTGATCAAAGTTTTTATTTATTTGGTGATGTTGGTCGTGATTTATTTGTTTTACAAGATTGGTCAGAAAATTTACTAAAACCTCCACTGTTGGGTCCACAGACTAGTGCTATTAGTTTTAATCAAAGTGCTATTTATTTTTATTATTTGTTTCCATTTTTCGTTTTGTTAAAACACTCTGTTTATTCGACTTTAGTCGCTACAATTTTTTTATATTTAGTAGTCTTTGGTTGGTTATTTTATTGGTATAGAAAAAATAGTATTTATCAGTGGCGACTTTTAGCCTTATTTTTTTTGGTCGCAATTCATCCTCAGTTTGTTTTACAACAGCGATTGGTTTGGAATCCATCACTGATTGCCCCATTTTTAATTTTGAGTTTTTGGGGTTGGTTTGAGTATCAACTAAAACCTAAAAAAATTTGGCTATTAGTGATGATGTTTTCACTAGCTACAGCAGCTAGCTTGAACTACTCTATTTTACCAACCGTATTAGCTTTTATTTTAGTTTTTTCTTGGCAACAACGGATAAGCTTAAAACTTTTTTTGACTACCTTACTTTATGGAATATTTTCTGCAATTGTGCTTAATTTGCCAACTCTAGCTTTTGAGATAAGGCACAATTTTTTACTAACCAGATCATTTTCCAATCAAGAAGTTTTACAACAAGATCATTCTTTGGTTAACAAATTTTTGATGTTAACAACGAATGTTATCTGGCCAAAATATTTTAATAATTTATCTATTTGGTTATTTATTTTTATTGTTTTATTTTTAGTAGTTATTTTTTTGAAAAATAAAAATTATTTTAAAAGTAACCAAATTCAAACTAACAGTTTTATTTTTAGTTTTTTGGTTTTTATTTGTTCAGTAGTTTTATTGTTAGTAACTCCACTGACCATGCATGAGCACTATATGTTTGGAGTATTGAGTTTTTTACTTATTGCTTTAGCAACTTTGCCAAAAAAATATTTGTGGTTAACTTTATTTATTAGTTCTTGGTTTTATTTACAACCCAATTATTTTTTACGCTACCAAAGTCAAGCTCCTCATTCAGCTGAAGAAAAAATAAGTTGTTTACAGAATTTTTGTAATCAACGAATAAACCAAGGTTTTGCTAAGCAGAATATTTTTGTAAATACTCAGTCAGCTTCTCATAATCACCAAGCTTTAGAATATGTTTTTCTTTTAAAAGAGTTTGGTTGTAGAGCAATAGATACTCAACAATTTAATGCCACCCCAGTAGCTGAGATGTTAGTGGTGGCTGATCGGGCAACATTTGAAAACGGGAAAACTAGTTATTATGAACTTAGTCAATTTGGTGAGGCTACTGAAGTTTCAATTCTAGATTGTAAAGAAAATCTTAAGTTGCATTATTTAACAAAAAATAACTAATCTTGATAAATTGCTATAATTTAACTATGGAAAATTTAACTAAAGAAAAACTAGAGGAACTACTAACTTTTGTTCGGGATTTAGCTATAAAAACAGGTAAGCTACTTTTAGAGCACCAAGCCCAAGCCCAAGTTGTTACTATTAAGGATCGTCAAGATATTGCTACTACTGCCGATCTTGCTTCTGAAGAATTGAGTTGGCAGACGATATCACAAGCTTATCCTGATCACGGTATAACCTCAGAAGAAAAAGGTAGCATTAGGGGGACTGCTGATTTTCAGTGGATTATTGATCCTTTGGATGGTACCAAGGAATATGTTCGAGATTTACCTCTATTTAATAGTTCAATGGCTTTGGAATATAAAGGTCAATTGGTTGTAGCGGCTGTTTACCGGCCCAATGAGCAAGCATTATATAGTGCAGCAGCTGGTCTTGGCGCTTTTAAGAATGGTAAAAAAATTCATGTGTCAGATAAACAAGAGCTTATTGATAGCTTTGTTTATTGTTATTTACCAAGATATAAAGCAGATCAGGATAAGATTTATGACCAATCCTGGGATAAGTTAAAAAAGATTGGTAAAAAAGCCTATCGTCTTAGAGCTTTAGCTGATGAGAACACCATGATGTGTTGGGTAGCTCAAGGTGGTGCAGAAGCTTATTTGAATTTAAGCAATATCCCCAAGTGGCATGATATTGCACCGGGTTTATTAATCGCTAAAGAAGCCGGAGCAAGAATTACAAATTTAGCTGGTCAAACATATCACTCTTCTAATCAGCCAGAATCTTTGGTTGTTAGTAATGGTTTAATCCACGATGAATTGTTGAGTATTTTTAGTTTTTAGTAAATTTTTAGTTTAATAAAAAACATCTACTAATTATAACTATAATTTTCTTTTCAGTTGCAACTTTACTATATAAACCTATTAAAACAATTAAAATTAAGAAGGATTTTTTTACTTATTTATATTTGGAGAAATTAATTTTCTTAGTTTATTAAATATTGTAAAGTAAATTTCTGATTAAAAGTTTAGCGACAGATTCGTTATATTCTGGATGGTTTTGACTTAGCCATATACTTTTGTTTTCAACTCTAACAATATTTACTTTGCAGCTTGGAGAACTAGCGATGATTTTAAATCCAGCTGGCAAAGATTGGGGATCTATTCTTTGAATATGGTCTCCGTGAATTTTGAACTTTGTAGGCATATTAGCCAGAAGTGGGTCCTGCTTGTCTACAACTAAAGTTGTTGTCATGCCTTTTTCAGGAAATGACCCTGGTTCTAATTTAGCCCCTTTTTCTTGAGCATAAAATTGAGCTGCCCTACAGACAAGTAGCCCTTTAGCAGTCTCTGCTAATTCTAGTATAAATGCATATCTTTGTTGAAATTCTGGGACACTATTAAAATGTGGTCCATAACCATCATTGCCAGAAACTATAAAGCTACTGAATTTTTGTAAAATTTCTTGTCTTTTTCTTGGTTCTTTTAAATCTTCAAAATCAAAAGGGTGTACTTGAGCTCCCATTGCTTCTAAAGTTTTTTTCATTTCAAAAAAATAACGATTGGGAAACTCTCTGTTAACATCAACAGTAGTATTAAACAAAGCAACACCTCTTTCTCTTATGCCACTTGTTTGCATTTTTTTTGAGATTAAGAACTATTTTGGCCTCCTCGGCATAAAAATACTAGCAGCCCTAAAATTTCGTTGATTTATTTGTTGTTTGAATTGAGGAATAACTCCTGGATTACTACTAGTTGCTGTTTTTATTTTATTTGGTTCGTTGGCTTTTCTTGATTTCTTTTTTCTCATAGCTTTGATTTTTTTATTAAAATTTTTTAGTAAATTGTTTTTAAGGTTATTTATTATTCATTAATAAAGTTTAACACAAGTTAGATATTATTTTTTTGTTAGATATATTGATAAATACTAAGTTGTTTTTTGTTAAAATCAAGTTATGAAAGAATTTTTTAGTAACACAAAACTGCTGTTAATTTTTAGTTTTTTATTTTTTATTTCTGCATTTTTTACTTATAATTTTTTTAATAACCAAAATAGTCTTCCTTTGGCTGAAAAAGCTTTATTTTTAACCACTAATTCAAGCGAACAAATAAACTCTGAAGTTGAAAAAATAATTGCTGATTATGGTGAGTTTGCTGACTTAACAATTCCTTTTATTAAAGAGATTCAACTAGATAATAAGCAATTGGTGATAGAAGAGACTTTAGCAAAAAAAGGAAAATACACAGAGTATCGAGCTTCTTATTATTCTGAAGGTAACAAAATCTATGGCTTATTAACGATTCCTAATGAAGCAAAAATGGCTAGTACTCCGGCTGTAATTTTTGTTCATGGTTATATTCCACCAAAAATTTATAAGACAATGCAACGTTATGTTGATTATGTTGACTATTTAGCCAGTAATGGATTGGTAGTGTTTAAGATTGATCTTAGAGGTCATGATCAGTCTGAAGGTGAGGCTAGTGGAGCATATTTTTCTAATTCATATGTTGTTGATGTTTTGAATGCTGTTGAAAGCATTAAAAACCTTTCAGAGGTAGATAGGCAGCAAATTAGTTTGTGGGGTCATAGTATGGCTGGGAATGTGGTAACCAGGGCAGTGGCTGTTAATCCTGAAATTAAAGCTGTGGTAATTTGGGCTGGAGCTGTTTATACCTATTCAGACATGGCTGACTATGGAATTAATGATAGCAGTTTTAGTAGAGCTGATTTACCTCCAGAACATCAACCAAGAAGAGAAAATCTGTTTGCCAAAGTTGGAAATTTAGATTCTGGTAGTGATTTTTGGAAACTAGTTTCTCCAGTTGATTGGCTAAAAAATTATTCTGGTGAAATTCAACTTCACCATGCTGTTGATGATCAAACGGTTTCTATAGAGTATAGTCGAAATTTAGTTAATGTTCTAAAAGACTCAGCTATTAATATCAAGCTTTTTGAATACCAAAGTGGTGGTCATGATTTAGGAGGTAGCTCTTTTAATCAAGCGATGAATCGTTCTGTTGAGGTTTTTACTAGGTAGTTTTTTAAATTTTTATATCTAATAACCACAGAATAATGGCTTTTTGGATATGCATTCTATTTTCGGCTTGGTCAAAAATTATCGAGTTCTGATGATCTATTGCATCACGACTAATTTCATAACCGATATGACAAGGCATGCAGTGCATGATTTTTGCTTGGGGACAGTAGTTATCAACTAGTTTTGCATTAAGTTGATATGGTGACAAAAGTTTTTTTCTTCGATTGTATTCTTTGGTAAACTCTTTTTTTATTTTGCCACCATCAAAGAACTCCATATCCATCCAAGTATCAGTATGGACAAAATTAACATTTTTTAGACCAGTTTTTATATCAGTGGTGTAACTAATATTTCCAGTTTTATCAGCTAATTTGTTTAGTTCAGAATCAATACTATCTGGATTTGCTTCAGGAGCGATAATGCTAACTTTTATTCCCAACTTAGCAGCAGTCAGTTTTAAGGTATTTGAAACATTGTTTTCTACTCCCAACCAAGCAATTTTTTTAATTTTATTTAGTCCACCAGCTTTTTCACTCATGGTAAGAATATCACCCAAAGCCTGACAAGGGTGGTATTTTTCACTACAGGCATCTATGACTGGGATTTGGTTTTGTTGAGCAGCTAGTTCAACATCACTCGCTTTTAAAGCACGAAACATTAGGATCGAGCCATATCTCATTACAGCTTTAATTTCATCTTTAAAATCAGTCAAGCTAAATTGAGTAGTTCTTGAGTCAAGGAAGATCGCATGGCCACCAAGTTCTGTCATAGCAGCCTCAAAAGAGAGTCTTGTTCTAGTAGAGCTTTTTTGAAAAAGCATAATTAAGGTTTTATTTTTTAAAACATCAATTATTTTTCCTTGGTTTCTAAGTTTTTTTAATTTTTGAGCAATTGCTAATATTTCTAGTAAGTCTTTTTTAGAGTTTTCTTTAAGTGAAATTAAATGTTTCATAAATAATTTTTTCCAATAACCCCTTTTAGTAGTTTTTTGATTGAACTTATTAAGTTGTTGCTATTTTGCCAGTATTCAATAATTTTTTCTCTTCTTTGTTCAATATTGAGGGGACTATTTATTCCTGGTCCATTAATACAACCACCCTCACAAAAGAGAATATCTAGTAGTCTAACTTTATCACTTTCTTCGAATCTTTTAATAGCTTTTTCACAATTTTGCCAACCAGAAACTACCTCAATTTCTTCATCGGCTAAAAAATCTTTAACTGCACTACTTTGAGCTAGGCCACCAGAAATTGGGTAAAGGCGAGTGTGAGCTTCTTCTAAATCAAATTTAGCTTTTTTATCAGTTTTTTCATCTTGAAGATTAAAGTAATTAAAAACCTCTGTCATTTGTTTGTAGGTAACAGAAAGAATTTCTAATTCTGGATAGTCCTCACTGGCCTCAAGTTTTTTGGCATTACATGGTCCAATAAAAATCGGTTTATGGTTTGGATATTTTTCTCTAACAATTTTGGCTGTTGCAATCATTGGCGAGTCAGCAGCAAACCCCAAATATGGTTTGAGGTGAGGGTATTTAGTTCTAATCATTCTGACGAAACTGGCGCATGGGCTGGTAATGATTCTGGCCTTTTTGTCATTTTTTAAAACTTCTAAAGCTGCTGCATTGGTATTCATTGCACCAACAGAAACTTCAACCACATAACTAAAACCAAGTCTTTTGAGTTTGCCAACTATTTGTGGTGCTTGATAAACAATCGGGAAAGATGGGGCCAACATAGCCACCATTGGTTGTTTTTTTTCGATTAGTTCAATTAGTAGTTTTGCTTCAGTGGTAATTTGTGGTTGTGGAGTTATTTCTGTCATTTTTTACTTTCTGTTTTTTGATCGAGAAATTTTGAATTACTAATTAGGATTGCTAGAATTCCCCCACTTAGGGCAGTGATTAGTTGTATTAAACCCATAGCTTTTAGGAAAATATTTGGCACTAGGTTAGAATTAACCAAAATAAAAGCGATAAAAAATAACAGGATTGTTTTAACTAAACTAGCTAAAATTACTTTAATGATTTCAGCATATTTTAGTGTTCTAAATACTTGCATCATCAGATAGTTTCCTAGCCAGATAAATGGAGCCAAATAAAGTAAAAATACAGTGAAAGAACCAAATAGTACTCCATTAGTGATAGCACCTAAACTAGGTAAAACAGCCAAGAGAGTTAGTTCTTTAGTGGTTAGTTTTTTAGCACCAAGAAATAACATTAAATTGACCGCTGAACCAACGATGATTTGGTTAGCATGGTTAAGCATTGGTAAAACTAAAATAGTTGAGTAAAAAAGAATAGTTTTGGTATTTAAACTTGCTAATGAGATAGTTTTGGCTTGGTTTTTCATTTTTAAGCTCTCCTTCAATATAAATACTATAGCTGTTTTATTTAAAAAAAGGTATATTTGTAATTTGTCTTACAAAAATATTTGTAATAGTTTAATAATTGATTTAGCTGATACTTCACAACTCAGCTTAATCTTGGGATAATTTTTTTAATGAAACAAAAAAAGATTACCAACCCATTTCTAATGGTAGCGTTGTCTTTTATTTCAGTGATGTTTTTTGGTGGTTTTTTACTAATGAATCCATGGGCGACTAGAACTGGTGTTATTACCCACCCAATTGATGCTTTATTTACGTCTGCTTCGGCTTTATTTGTTACTGGATTGGCAGTGGTTGAGACTGGTAGTTATTGGTCTGGCTGGGGTCAGTTAGTAATTTTAATGTTGGTACAGGTTGGGGCATTGGGAGTGGTAACAATTGGTGGTTATGCTGCCTATATTTTTGGTAAAAGACTTTTTTATACTGATAAACAATTATTGAGTGATGACCTTGGTGCTCACAATAAGGGTGAGGTTTTGACGATTTTAAAAGATGTGATGTTTTATATTTTTTTAATTGAGTTCCTAGGTGCAGTTTTATTGAGTTTGGCTTTTTTTGTTCATGGTTTTAGCTGGTTAGAGTCAATTAAGTTTGGTGTTTTTCATGCTATTTCAGCTTTTGCTAATGCTGGCTTTGATATTTTTGCTCTTGGAGATAGTGGGAGAACCTTTATTCAAGTTAATTTTGCAGCCGAAATAATTATGTTCCTGATTGTAATTGGTGGTTTAGGTTATCCGGTCTGGTTGGATTTGCTGAAGAAGATCAGGCAACCCAAAAAACATCAATTAAGTTACTATAGTAAGTTGATTATTGGTTTGAACATTGTTTTGATTATTTTGGGAACAATTGGTTTGTGGTTGTTTGAGTATAACAACCGTTATCAGTTAGTTGGTGGTTTAACTCATTTTAAAGAATCACTTTTCCATAGTATTAGTGCTAGAACAGCTGGCTTTAGTGCCTATGATTTAGCAGAGATGAGTAAGTCATCTCTAATTATTATGATATCTTTAATGTTTATCGGTGGCTCACCAGCTTCAACAGCTGGTGGGATTAAGGTTATCTCTGCTTTTATTTTATTATTAATGATGATTGGTCTAACTAAAGGGGACCTTAATCTACAGTTTAGAAAAAGAAGCATTGATTTTGAAGTTGTCATTAGAGCAATGAGTACTGCGATTATTAGCTTAATGCTGATTGTATTAGCTACCATGTTTATGGAGTTTTCTGACAATCCCGAGTTTCTTGATGTTTTGTTTGAGTCTTTTTCTGCGATGGGGACAGTTGGTTTATCACTAGGTTTGACTAGTAAATTATCTATCTTGAGTAAATTTATCTTAGTGTTTTTGATGTTTGTTGGCCGGGTTGGTCTATATGTTTTGTTGTATGGTTATATTTTTAGTAAAAGGAAAAAAGTAGTAAAAAAGAATTATCCAAAGGCTAAGTTATGTTTGTAAAAAAAGATAAAAAGAAGACTAAAAATAAGTCCTTTCTAGTAATTGGTTTGGGTAGATTTGGTTCTAGTTTTTCTAGAAATGCTAGTAGGTTGGGTTGTGAAGTAGTGGCGGTAGATGAAGATGAGCATAAAGCTGCAATGTTGGTTGATGAAGTAACTGAGGCTTTATCAGGCAATATTCATGATGAAGATTTTCTAAGGTCACTCGGTGTAGAAGATTTTGATGCAGTTGTAGTAGCAATTGGTTACGATATTGAATCAAGTGTTTTGATTACCACTTTAGTTAAAGATTTAGGGGCAAAATTTGTTGTAGCCAAAGCATCACAAGAGCTACATGAAAAAATTCTTAATAGAATTGGGGCTGATTGGGTGATTTCTCCGGAAAAAGAAACTGGTAAAAAAGTTGCTTTGAGTTTGTATTCCAATATTATTGATTCCATGGAGTTGTCTTCTGATTTTAAGTTTTTGGAACTTAAAGTTTTAAATGATTGGATTGGCAAAAAACTTTCAGAGATAGAGTTTTTTACTACTAAGCATTTAATGTTAGTGGCTGTCAAAAGAGGTAGTGACATTTTGCTTAATAAAAATGATGATTTTGTTTTTAATGAAGATGATATTGTGGTTATTTGTGGCCACAATAAGTTTTTATTGGAGGTAATTAATTAGGCTTACTTTTTAGGAATAGTTTTTTTTAGTTTTTTTCCAGTATACTGTTGGGTGTGTCCTTTAATTTTTATCACTCCCTAGGCAAGACGGAGGTCTGGCCGAATCTTATTAATGCTCACCCGGCTAGTTTGACTTACGATGATGTGTTATTGGTACCGCAGACAATGACTGAGATTAGTTCCAGAAGAGAGACAGATATTTCAGTTAATTTTGGTCCTTTTAAATTAAAAAAACCGATTGTTACCGCGCCAATGGATACAGTGAGTGGTGAGAAAATGGCTAAATTAATGCATCAATTGGGTGGTTTGACTTTTATGCCTAGAGTATTTATCGGTGAGGCTCTAGAAGCTTGTTATCATCTACAAAAAGCTAAGGTAAATGCTGTTTACTCAATTGGTTTAAAAAATGCTTTGGAAGATGCCAAAAAATTTAAAAAATTAGGTGCCAAGATGTTACTGTTGGATGTGGCTCATGGTGGTATGGCAAACATTGTAAAAACAGCAGCTGAAATTCAAACAAAACTAGATTTAACTGTGACTGCTGGTAATATTGTGAATTACGATCAAGCGATGTCATATAAGCAATATGGTTTGAAGATTGCTAGAGTTGGTGTTGGTGGAGGTGGTATGTGTATTACTCGGCTAGTTGCTGGAGCTGGTTTCCCTCAGCTATCTGCTATTTTTGAAACAGTTTCATCTGGATTAGAGATTATTGCTGATGGTGGAGTTAGAAAGCCGGCAGATTTTGCCAAAGCAATGGCTGCTGGGGCAAGAGTAATTATGGTTGGATCAATGTTGACTGGTACCGAAGAAGCACCTGGAGAAGTAGTGGGTGGCGTTAAAAAAGCTAGAGGTCAGGCTTCTGAGGATTATATGAAAGATAATGGTTCAGAATTGGGTGAGTTTAGAAGTGCGGAAGGAATTACGACAATGGTGCCTTACAAAGGTTCTGCTGAGGTGATTATTAATGATTTGGTAGGTGGTTTAAGAAGTGCTATGTCCTATGTGGGGGCCAGAAATCTTAAAGAATTTCAAAAGAAAGCTCAATTTACTTTGGCCTCAACAGCAGCTCAAGGAGAAGGGATTGCCCATATTAACAGGTAAGGTTGAAGTTTATGCTTTTACCTTTGGTTAAATATAAGAGGGTCTTTTTGTTAAAATAATTACATGTTAGAAACAGATGATAAACAAGTAGTCAAAGAAAAAACTGATTTTTTAATTAATCTACTTATTGAGGTTGGTTTTACAAATTTACAGTTTGATGGTGAAAGAAATGGGGTGGTTTTCGTCAAAGTGATTGGAAATATTGAAGAAGACACTTTTACTGAAAAAGTGGCAAAATTACCTAAAAATATTAGAGTTTATCCCTCTTGGACTGGGTCTACTTATGAGACTGCTACACAAGGTGCAGCAGTATCTGTTAAGTATGCAAGAGATCCTAGTTTTGGAATTAGAATTTAATGGTTTCAATAACAAAAAACAACTCGAACAGAAAAAAGTTCTAATTGAGCTGATTTTTTTTGATTTGTGAGTTTTGATAATTAATACATTTTAAATGAGTATTTTTTCTCAAGTATGATAGACTATAAAGTCTCTTTAGATATTATTACAGGTTAATTTTAATTGCAAAATTAGTTTGTAATTGTCTTTAGAGGAACTTTAAAAATCTAACTTACACAATAAACTTTGAGACTGTTTTTTAGGGTATTTTTGAGTACTTTATAAAGCAGTCTTGAAGTTTTGGACTGAAATTTTTTTGAAAGGAGGTTAATCTAAAATGGCTAACCTTTTCCATGCTGTATTGGGACACGCTGAAGAGATGTCTGTTGATCAGGCAAAAGTTGAAGTGAAAGACTTGCTGATTGATGGTGAAGTTGTTGAAAAAGGTTTTAAGTTTTTCAGAGATATGATCATCTTTACTAATAAGCGGCTGATCTTTGTCAATAAACAGGGATTTACCGGCAATAAAATGGATCGAAGATCAATTCCTTGGAAAACTGTAACTGGTTTTTCAGCAGAAAATGCTGGCACTTTTGACTTAGACGAAGAACTGAAGATCTGGGTCAGAGGTTTGGAGTTTCCTATAACAATTAATTTTGCAAAGGGAACCAGCATTCTTCAAATTCAGCGAGAAATTGCATCCAAAGTCCTGTAAGTTAGTTCGAAGAGCCCACGTGAGTGGGCTCTGTTTTTATTGCTTTACAACTTCTATATAATTAAAGGTAAGGAAATTTTTTTATGTCAGATTTAATGAATATTATTTTATTAGCGTTGTTGGGTGGGGTAGTTGGTCTAATTGGTGGCTTAGTATTTTTGTTAATGAAAAAATGGAGTTTGAGGTTAGCCAAATATTCGACTCCGTTTGCTGCTGGAGTGATGATTACCATTGCTTTTCTAGGTTTGTTACCAGAGTCTTTTCACATGATGGGTGACCAAGCGTTTATGGTGATTTTATTGACTATTCTTGGTTCATATTTATTTGAAAACTTGTTTTTTGATTTGCATCACCACGAAGAAGACGAACATCATCACGGTCATAAATCTTCAACTGCGTTAGTGGTACTTGGTGATACTGTTCATAATTTTATTGATGGGGTAGCGATTGCAACCACTTATTTAATTAGTCCAGGTCTTGGTTTAGCAACGGCTATTTCTTCATTGTTACATGAGATTCCACATGAAATTGGTGACTTTGGTGTACTACTGAAAAATGGTTTTTCCAAAAGTAAAGTTTTTTATTTAAACTTTGTTTCTTCTTTGGCTACAGTGGCCGGAGCAGTGTTTGTTTACTTTTTTGTTGTGAGTGAAGCTACACAAGGCTTGCTGATGGCAATTGCTGCTGGAATGTTTATTTATTTGGGGGCCAGCGATTTTCTACCTAAGGCCAACAAAGGTATTGATAAATTTAGAGCTATATTCTTATTATTATTTGGTGTTTTATTAATGTATTTGACCATTAATTTAGTTCCACATTCACATGAAGATGCTGATGACCATAAAAATGAATACAGTGATGAAGTTGAGACATTAGATGAACATTTTGAAGATGGGGTAGAATATACAGAAAATTACTAATTATTAAGTTTAGTTGGAAAAAAGTTTATGAAAAAACTCAGAAGAGATTTAAAACATAAAAAAGTAGCTGGTGTGGCTGCTGGTCTAGCTAAATACTTTAATATAGATGTAGTGCTGTTTCGTTTGTTGTTTGTTTTAATGTTACTTCCTGGTGGTATTCCAGGATTAGCCGTTTATCTTGTTTGTTGGTTAGTTATCCCTGAAGGGGACTAAGAATATGGTAGTTAAAAAAAAGATTTTTCTTCCTAAATGGCAGCGTTACTATGTTATGCCATTATTATTGATTATTTGGTTATTTGTCACCTATCTTGAGTTTTTTGGTCCAGAAAATCAGGATAAATTAGGTTTAGTTGGTTACTTATTTTTTTCAGCAATTTTTCTTATTTCAGGGTTGATGACTTGGTTAATGACCAGTGGCAAACTTCCTGCTTACATTATTGAAGAAACAGTTGATAAAAACTAATTGGCTCTCAAGAGTTTCTCAATAAAAAGTTTATAATATATTTACATGAAAATTTTAGTAATTGAAGATGAACAAAAAATTGCTGATTCAATTAAAAAAGGTTTAGAACTTAAATCTCATGTAGTTGATGTTAGTTATGATGGTTTGGCCGGTTTAGACCTGGCTAGTAGTGAGGATTATGATGTGATTATTTTGGATAGAATGTTGCCAGGGCTTGACGGTGTGCAGATTTGTCAAAAGTTGAGATCAGACAAAATAGCTACTCCAATTTTGATGTTGACTGCCAAAACTGAAATTACTGACCGCGTCGATGGTTTAGATTCAGGAGCTGATGATTATTTGGGTAAACCATTTGCTTTTGTCGAATTGCTAGCCAGAATTAATGCTTTGGCTAGAAGACCAAAAAAAATTGTAGCTAATAAGCTAGTTGTTGATAATTTGAGTTTAGACGTAAAAACCTATGAGGTAGTTAGAGCTGGGGAGATTATTAGTTTGTCTAAAAAAGAGTTTGCTTTATTGGAGTTTTTGATGAAAAATGCTGGGAGTGTTTTTACTAAGGAACAATTAACTGAAAGAGTTTGGGCGTTTGATAGTGATGTTTTACCTAATACTGCCCAAGTTTATTTGGGGTATTTGAGAAATAAGCTTGACAAGTCTTTCCCAAAAGAGAAACAGCTGATCAAAACAGTGAGAGGTTTTGGTTATATGCTGGGAGATAGAAAAAAATGAAAGAGTTTCGTCACGCAAAAATTAGATTAACTGTGTGGTACACCTTGGGTTTGATGTTGGTAAGTATTTTTTTAAGTGGAATTTATTATCAAAGAACAATTTCTATGTTGGAGGTTCAGTATCGCCAAATTGAGCTTAGGTTGAATGATAATAAATTTCCGGCTCAACCAATGAGGAATTTATCACAGAGGTTAGAACTTTTGGCAGATGACTTTATTCTCATTAAATCTTTCTTGGTAAGACAGTTATTAATGATTAATGGTCTAGTTTTAATTTTAGGTGTAACTTCTAGTTATTTTTTGGCTGGAATAACTTTGGCGCCAATTAAAAAATCCCTAGAAAAACAAAAACAATTTATTGGTGATGCAGCTCATGAATTAAAGACGCCTTTAACAGCTTTAAAAACTTCTTTGGAAGTTGGTTTGATGGATAAACAAACCAAATCGGCTAAAAAATTATTAGAGTCTAGTTTAAATGATGTTAACAGTTTGACTGCTCTAACAGAAAATTTATTATCACTAGCTAGGTTAGAAAGCGCTGATTTTAAACTAAACTTTGAACAAGTTAAGTTAGAACAAGTAATTGATCGAGTAGTTAATCACCTAAAACCTTTAGCTAAAAAGAAAAAGATTAGTTTAAAAACTAGTGGCTTGGCAGGGTTGAGCTTGGTAGCTAATGAAAATGCTTTGGTTGAAGCGGTAATGATTTTGGTTGATAACGCGATTAAATACAGTAGTGAAAAAACTGAAATAAAAATTATAGCTAAAAAAGAAAAAAATAAACTAATTTTAAAAATAATTGATCAAGGTATTGGTATTGACCAAAAACATTTAGATAAGATCTTTGACCGTTTTTACCGAGTTGATGACTCCAGGACCAAGAATTTTAGAGCTGGCTATGGTCTTGGTTTAGCCTTAGCAAAGAAAATAGTTACTCAACACTCTGGTAAAATTGAGGTTGAAAGTAAATTAAATCAAGGCTCAACTTTTACGATTATTTTTTAAAACTTTTCTCAAAGTTTTCTCAAACTTCTTTTATATAGTTCATTCTTAGTACAAACGACCTCACTGAAAGGAGAGGATATGAAAAATAAATTAGCTTTATCTTTGGGAGCTTTGGCTGTAGTTAGTGGTTTAACTTATACCGCCCAACAAGTCCAGGCTTTTGGTTTTGGCAATGGTGACCATCAGAACATGGCAGCCACTTTAGCTGAAAAACTTGGTAAGAGTGAAGCTGATGTTCAAGCTGCTTTTGAAGCTGTTCGAGAGGATAAGCGTCAAGAAGCTGAAACTGTTTTTGAGAATAGATTGGATGAAGCAGTTCAAAATGGTGAGTTGACTGAAGAGCAAAAACAACTTGTTTTATCAAAGCACCAAGAGTTGCGGGCTCAATTTCAAGTTGAGCAACAACAAAGACAGCAACATCGTCAAGAGCTTCAAGCTTGGGCTGAAGAAAATGGAATTGATATGAGTTTTTTAGGTAACATGGGTATGGGTTTTGGTCGAGGTGAAGGTGGCAAAGGTATGGGTAGAATCGATCGGTAAAATAGTCAATTAGATTCCAAGCGTTAAATTGTAAATTAGCATCTCTTAATAAAGAGGTGCTAATTTTTTAATTTTTACTTGATTTTGCAAAGAAAAAACAAAAGGTTTAGACTATATTACTATTGTTAGTTCGGAGGGGATATTTATGTCTAGGCGGAATTTACCAAAAGTAGTTGAAGAAGTTTATCAAACTTTGGAAAAAGTTAAAGAAAATCCAGAGGAATGGCTGACTGATGTGGCTGGTCAATTAATTTTTGTGGCTGGTGGTGGTTTACCATTAACGTTTGGAAGTAATGATTCAAAAATTTGGCAAGCGTTAACAGTCCAAGCAGCTGAAAATAATGGCATAGTTAAGATTGCAGAGATTGATTTTTCTTTGAGAGAACTATCATTGCTAGGTGAGTTTTATCGTGCTATCAGAGGGGATGGTTATTCATTACATTGTATTGATGAACGATTAAAAGATGATTTGGAATCTATTAATAAACAAGTTCATGAACGATGTGGGGCCTGTGCTGCTATTCAGGCTGTGATTGATGATCGATTAGCAGGAGACCAAGTTGAAGATTTATTATTGGTTGAGTTGGGTGAAGAAGTATTGGGTAAACAAGCAATTGATGATTCTATGCCAGAACATGATTCTTTAAGTGTTTTTATTGATTTTCATGGTGATGAAGCTATTACTGATAAAGTTAAACGGGCTAATCTTAAAAATAAACATGCTTTAGTTTTCCAAGTTTCTTTACCAGTTAAAGTTATCAATAGATTTTTGGAGTTTAGAAATGAAGATCAAGATTTATTGTTATCAACACTGGTTAAATGGAATATTCAAATTGCTCGTAACATTATTGGTTGTGGTCACAACAAATTTCAAAAATATAGTAAGGAAACTATTTTTATTCTTGATGAAAGAGAGGTGGCAGATAATCAACTTATTAGTCGGTTACAACAGCTAATTAGTGATGTTGATCATAAAAAAGAGTTAATCATTAAGTGATTATTTGTTGTGAATAATTGGGCTTCCTATTGATAAATAGGTGTTTTTTTAGGTTAAAATATAAGTATGGACAACTTTGATACTAATCAGAATAAATTAGCCTACAACCAAATGGCTGGAGCTTATTTACAGGATCGAAGTCGCTTAAGGAGTCATCGTTATGTGACTAAATTTGAAGAGATTCTTTCTAGACAAGCTGATATTTTAGACCTTGGTTGTGGGGCTGGTGTGCCTGTTGATGATTATTTACTCAAAAAAGGTCATTTAGTCACTGGTTTGGATATTTCTGAAACCCAAATTAATATGGCCAGACAACGTTGTAAAAATGGAGCTTTTTTTGTCAGGGATTTGACGGAGTTAAAAGAAGCTGAATATCAGGTAGATGCAGTCATTTCACTTTATACGATTTTTCATTTACCCAGAAAGACTCACTTAGATTTTTTAAAAAAAATTGCTTCGTTTTTACCAATAGGTGGAAAACTATTAATCTCAATGGGTGATGATCACTTCGAAGCAGAACATGATTTATATGGGCAGAAAGTTTGGTCTAGTCATTATGATGCTAGAACTAATTTAGAAATGGTGAAAAATGCTGGCTTTGATATCTTATTAAAAGAAATCGATGAGAGTGGTCAAGAAAAACATTTATTTGTTTTGGCAGAAAAAATTTAATATTTATAACTGCTATAATTTATGAGTGATAAAAATTGAACCTTCAGTTTTGATTTCTATAGACAAAAATGACTTAATAGTCAAACAAAAACATATTGATGACTTTGGTGACTTTATACAATTTGGATTTGGTGATAGTTTTATTAAATTAAAAAAATTTACTTATCCCAAAATTTTTTTTGAAGAATATCTACAAAAATTTATCGGTGGTTATAGTTTGGGCGAGGATAATTTTAGTTTTGAAGTTAGTGAACAAAAGCTAATATTAAAAACCCCTTTATTAGGAGAACTTCAACTTTTTTACTATCAAAGTAAAAACTTGTTTTTTGCAGCTGATTCTTTTTCTGCTTTAGTCAAGATCTTAAAAGATAAAAATGTTGTTTTGCAAATTGATGAAAATGGTTTAGTGGATTTATTGACTTTAAATTTTGACTTAGTGACAAGAACTTTTTTTAAAGGTATTAAAAAGTTAAAAGAAAACTCTATTTTATCTTTTTCAAAAGAATTAACTATTAGTCAAAAAGTAAAGCTTGAAGATCAAGTTAAGCCGTTTATTTTAGTTAATAAAAATAAGTCTGATTCAACCTTTGAAAAATATTTCGCAAAACAAATAAAAAAAATATCTTTAATTTATGATAAAGAAAAATGGGGATCTTGTTTAAGTGGTGGAACAGATAGTGCAATAAGCACTTATTTTGCTAACTTAACTAAGCCCACTGTTGGAGTTGCAGCGATTGTCAATGATTCTAATCAAGAACGTCAATTGACTGTTATAAAAAAAATATCAACTTTTTTAGGCATTAATACTTTTACTATTAATGCCAGTGAAACAGATTTATTTTCAGATTTGAATAATTATTTACTCAGAGATCCTTATTTAGATCCTTATGGTAATTGGAGTGTTGCTTTTGCATATGAATTATTGGCCCATAATATAGATTTAGTTTTTACTGGATTAGGTGCAGATGATTACTTTTCAGTGGCCAGTTATTCATCAAGAAAAACAGCCCCAATAAAAGGTAGCATCAACGAATATTTTACTTATAAAATTCCTAAAAAAGTCTCACCAAAAATGACTTCTTTACTAAATAGCTCGTTATCTGATGCTAGCTGTTTTTATTATTCTCCTTGGAGAAATATCGGGATTTGGCCAATATCTCCATTTATTAATCAAGATCTAATTTCTTTATCGTTATATTTAAATGATACTGACAAAAAAAATAAAATATTTCTTAAAAATTTTTTCGCAAAGAAAATAAACCAAAGTTTTTCTGAGTGGCAAAAAAAAATATCTTTAAAAACATCACTTAAGCTAAGTCTTTTAGCTAATTTAGATAAAGATATTAATATTTCTAACTACTTAAACAACAGTAGCTCTATTAAAATCGATTTAATTAAAAGCAGATTTGATGCTCATAGCATTAATGATGATGAACTGGATTTTTTCTTTATGTTTATACGTTTAAATAAGTTTTTATTATCAATTTGATATAATTAACCTATATGAAAGAAGATCAAATTTTAGGTAGTGAGTCTTTACGTTTGGCTGAAGTTTTGAAAAAGCTAGAGACTAAAGATGGTAAACCAAGGGGATCTACTGATACTGCTTGGCAAGATGACTATGATGACGATGATAGATAATTTAGTAGCGGTAAATTTTATTTTTTCTTCAGAGATTTAGTGATATAATTTGAACTACTTATTTATATTAAATATGAGAGTTGTAAATTTATGTCTGAAAAATTAGCTAGAGCTATTGCTGACGCCAGAGTTGTTCTTGCTGCAATGAGAGAAAGAGCTGGCCAGCTTGAAGTTAAAGGAGGAACTGAAAAAGTTAAAGGTGTTGCTGAAGTGGTTACCTTAGACTTAGTCAGACAACTTGCAGAGATTAGTGACGAAGAATTTGCAGATTTGTCTCTATTTGAATTAGTTAAAGAATTAATCGGTGACAGCGAAACAGAGGCATTTGTTTCGATGGTGATGCTTGATGTGGTCGGCAAGTTGGAGCGTTTACCTGACAAAGCCAACCGTGGTGATGAAGATGAAGGCACCAACTATGCTACTTTTGCCTTGGGCAAATTATTTTATTCACTCAGAACTGGTCGAAATTCTCAAAATCAGGAGCCAGTCAGACGAGGTGAATCTCAAGCTCGTGGGGCATTGATTGCTCGTAGGATTGCTACAAGTTTTAGCGGTGGAACTGAGGTCCAAGATGTTGATATTGCTTCAGCTGGTATTCAGGCATATGAGAAAATTCTTTTATCAAGATGGCAAGAGGAATTTGATCGTCAATTTAATATTCCTGGTGCAGTGGTGCTGGGTGAAAAGGCTGATGAAGAAGCCATTCGTGAACAATACACTGTTTTTCTCAAAAGAGATGCTGAGACTGATGCCTTACTAGAAGAGATTGTAGAAGTGACTTTGGCTGATGGTCAGGTGCTATTGGTGCAAAAGAGTATTTAATAATCTCTTTTTTTAAATTTTTTAGTTTAATTTTTTTAAACTGTAACAATTATTTTTTTGTAATTAACTTTAAACTAGCTGATTTTTGTAATAATTCTTATATAAATTGACATAGTTTGATATAATATACATCCAGAACAATTTATCTGTAACCTGGTTACAGAGAAGGCAGGCATTTATGAAGAAATTATTTTTTTCTTTTTTAGTAGTGGCTGGTATATTTTCACTGGCATTTAATTTTTTGGCGGGAGCTAACTTGGTTAGTGCTGATCGTGGTAGAGAATCTCACAAAGTTAATATTTGTCATAAAAATGATGGTAATGGTTGGACATTAAATAATGTTGACGATGACTCAATAGATGGAAGTGGCAGCGGAGATCATAACA
>CAYPPX010000002.1:0-177612 GCA_964412775.1 uncultured Pseudomonadales bacterium
AGAGGCTATTTCCGTAGCTTTACAAGAGTTTCATTCCTTAGCTGATGGCAGTAAACCAGTAACGAGAATCGAGCTTAAAAGAGCCCAAGAGCATTTGGTGGGTAGTATGATTTTAAGCATGGAAGACAGCAGCGCTGTAGCCCAATTTTATGGTTTGAAAAAAGTTCTCTCAGATAGACTAGAAACATTAGAAGAAGTAATCGCTAAGATTCAAGCGGTTACAGTCGAGGATGTTCAACAAGTGATCGCAACTTTAGTCAAAAAAGATGAAGTCAGGTTAGCTTTAATCGGCCCCTATAAAAGCGAGCAAAAATTTGCTGAATTAATTAAAAATTTTTAAATTTTCCCAGCCCCTTTTACCCCGTGGGTAAGTGTCTCATAGCTAACTGACATAGTTTTTTGTTTATTTTGACTTAAAAGCACAGATGATCTTTTTGTTAATATTAATATATATTTAAAGTTACTTTGTTTGCTTTTAAACATTTTCTCAAAGAGATCAATTTGTTTTTAAAGAGATCAGTGAGTGTCTTAAACTAACTTTAAAGATATGTTAATTAGTTTTTTGATTGTTTTAGATATATTTTTTAAAACAAACAAAAAGCTCAATGCTCGAGAATAGCGTTTTTTTAAGTAAATTAATGAGTTCTTTAGATATATTAATTTATATTTAAAAACAGTTTGAATATAAAAAAACAACTGTTTTTCTTATTTCTAATAAAGTCAAGAAATGTTAGGATACAAGTCAGGAAAAGTAACAACTTAGTTGAAAGGAAGCTGTTATGGCAAGTTCAAGAACAGCCGTTTTAGTTAAACCAGATGGCCTACAAAGAGGGCTAATCGGCGAAATCATTAGTCGCTTTGAAAGAAAAGGCCTTAAGTTGGTTGGTTTAAAGATGTTAAACATGACCGATGAGATGCTGTCGGAATGGTATGTTGAGCATAGAGATAAATCATTTTTTGGCGAACTGAAAAGTTTTATGGGTTCAATGCCGATTGTGGCGATGGTTTGGGAGGGTGTTGATGTGATTCCAGTAGTTCGTAAGCTCGTTGGTACCACTTTGGGTAGAGAAGCTGAAGCTGGATCTATCAGAGGAGATTTTGGAATGAGTCAGCAATATAACTTGATTCATGCTTCATCTAGTGAAAGTGATGCTAAAAGAGAAATTGGCATTGTTTTTGACGACGATGAATTGATTGAGTATCACGGAGCGATGGATGGAGTAATCTACGCTGAGTATGAGCTAAAATAAATAATTGTGGTGTAACTGAAAAGCCGGCTAGTTAGCCGGCTTTTTCTATTTTTGTGCCCTCACCAAGAATCTACGACTCGCTTTGCTCGCTTGCATTACCCAGGTATTCTTCGAATACTTGGCGGTGAACTAGCTTCACTGTGTTCAGCTAAATTACGTTTCTAATGATGTGAGCTTAAAACAAAAATACTCCTTAAAAGGAGCATTTCTGTTTTGTGCCCTCACCAAGAATCGAACTTGGATTTAAGGTTTAGGAAACCTCCGTTCTATCCGTTGAACTATGAGGGCTTACTTTTTAGTTTAGATCGCTATTGTACCAAGAGTTATCGACTATTTCCTCTTGTTTCTGAATTAAAACTCCTTATACTGAATTAAGTACCAACTAGCTCCTTGGCAAAGGAAAAGGAACAAGATGGAAGAAACCACTGCCAATAAGAAAAAAATAAGTCTCAAGACAATTCTCCGAGTCGTGGTGGTGCTGGGTTTAATGGGTTTTGCTGGTTGGTCTTTTCTTAAATACCAACAAACTAAAACACAAGTAGAAAAACTCTCAAATCCTGAAGCTCAACAAGAAGCAATTGCCAAAGAAAGAGAAGAAGTCTTGGCAAAAGTTGGTAAATTAATGATTCTTCCAGAAGATGAAGAGCCAACGATTGCAACCGTGACAGATGCTGAAGTATTGGCTCAATATCAACCATTTTTCCGTAAAGCTACTGATGGTGATAAAGTCATTATCTATGTTCAGTCTGGCAAAAGTATTATTTACTCTCCAGACAAAAACATCATTGTCAATGTTGGGACAATCTCAGTTCAGGGTAATAATGCTTTGCAGTTAGATACTGAGAACCCGCTTAATGTTGAGATTCGTACTGGTGGAGCCAGCCAAGAAAGAGTAGATGTTTTGATTGAACAATTAGGAAAAGTAGTCAATGTGAGCAATGTTGTGGAAGCAGCTAATCAAGATTATCAAGGACCAGTGATTGTGGCTTTAACTAATGATGAAGACAGATTACAACAAGCCCAGATTTTTGCCGCTAACTTGGGTGTTCAATTAACAACCGAATTGCCAGTAGGAGAAGCTCCTTCTGATGCTGAAGTAGTGGTAATTGTTGGTAACTAGCAATTAACTAAGTTGAAAATAAATCCCACCCTTAGTGGTGGGATTTTTATTATTTATTTTTGAGCTCGCCATTAACTTTGGCTTTTAGGTTATTAGCCTGTCGGCCTAAATAATTACTTACGCCTTTAAGTTGAGTCTGGAGTGGTTGCTTGGTGATAGGAATAGTGCGATCAATTCGTTGTTTTCGTTCAGTTAGTTGGTTAATGTTTTTTTGCGTTTGTTTAGTATCGTTTTGAAGGTGTTTTTGATGTTGGTTGGTCAGTTGTTGCAATCGAGATTGATTGGCCGTTTTTGTCGGTTCTGGTTTGCTAAAATTACTAATAATGGTGCGTGGTGGAATGGTAGACATAGTTTAAAATAACCTTAGTTTTAGTTAGTATCTTAACAAATTTTTTTATGAGTGTTTTAAACAAAGAGTTTTTGACTGGCGTTATTAGAGCAACCAACACAATTGAAGCCGAAAATGGTTATATTGAGCATCATCTTTTACCATTACTACCAGAATTAATTTCTTTGACTGAACAACTGCTTGTTGCTGATCCTAAGTTGAGTAGTTATGCAGTTTGGGGGGAGTTAATCAAAGATAAAAAAATTAGAGCTTACCTGGAAGAACACTACGGTCGGATTTATGACAGTGAACCAAGAATGATGCTTAATTCATTAGCCAGTCAGTTGATCTATGGTAATGCTGATTTTCTTAATAGAGTTGGTCCACTATTGATGAATGAAAACGATGTTTCTTTATTAAAAGACTTGTTTAGCTGGCTTAAATGGGATGTAAGTCTTAACTCAGGAATAGATTTTTTAAATTTGCTCAAAATAGCAGCAATTTCTTATCCATTTTTAATGTTTGAACAGCCGGTCAAGGAATGGGTAGTAGATTATCGGAAAATTCAACAACAGTTTTTGGAGGCAGAAGAACATGGTTTTAAGTCAGCTGCTGAAGTTGGGGTTTTCAAACAGTTAGCTGATTTTTTGGTGTCAGTTAAAGACCAGGTAGAACCGTAGTTGTCGGGGAGGAGGGAATTGAACCCTCTGCCGCTCGAACCCGAATCGAGCATTCTACCGATGAACTACTCCCCGGTGATTGTTTTATTTCAAGACTATTTCAGTTCTACAGCATACAGATTCATTGGTGAATCTGGACTAAAAGAAGTCAAAATCAAGATTTTACTACCATCTGGCCATGGGTAAACAAAGTTTTCTTGGAATGGTCCGCTATAAACAACAGTGTTATTGGTGCCATCATATTCCATAATATGAATTTGTTGGTCTTTAGCAAACAAGATGTGTTTTGAATCAGGGAACCATTGGAGAGTGTTGATTGGTAGAGACGTGTGGTAAGCCTGAAACAACTTGGCTGTTTCAGCTGAGTTGGTAGCTTGTAAATTAGTAAAGGCACTAGGTGAGGTTTCAAGTGACTTGGCTGCACCAAATAAATCTGTTGAAAGTAAGATTTTTGAGACAGTAGCTGGATCACCGGTTTCTACACCGATTTGAAAATTTTTATCTTCTTCTCGATCGTAAACATAGATGCCACCACTGACTAAAGATCGTTGTTCTGGTTGGGTGTTGCTAGCAGGAATTGGAGGGATGATATCTTCAGACAAAGTTAATTCTGCTGTGGCAGTATAAAGCATTCTCTTTTTATCTGGAGAGAGATAAACATTTTTGGCAGAGGTTGTGGCTATTTGAATGATTTCTTCAGGAAACTTTTTGAGAAATTCTCGTTCTTTTTGGTAGATTTCTGCTTCCCATTGGGATAGAATTTGTTTTTCTTTCCAAGTAATATCAGGCTCCGCCTCTAAATTAATTTTATTTTCGATATTTATTAAAAGATGTTTTTCTTTATCAAGGATCATCAATTCAGTACTATCAGGTGACCAAATATAACTGGCGTTTTTTAAGTTTAGGTTTTTATTATCAACAGCAATTTGCTTTGGTGTTCTTTGCAGAGGAATAAAGTTGTTCGTTAATTCTAGTAGGTAGAGCCCATTTTTTTCTGTGGTTTGAGCAGTATCAGTATAAAAAAGCACTTTTTGTCCATCAGGAGAAGTGGATAGTGTCGTGACACCGGTTAAAGTTAGTGGTGAAAAACTAGGAGCGACAGGAAAGAGTTGAGCATTGGTTTGGGTGACTAGTTCTTCCTGAACTTTAAGCTGTTTTTTCCATGGAGAAAAGCCTTCTTTTCTAATCTCAACTAGATACTCACCTGGTTTCAAATACAAAGTATTATCAGTGGCAGTAGCTAGTTCACCGTCGATATAAACCTCGGCCCCAGTGGGAAAAGAATTGGCGTTAAGTAGTCCGGTTTCTGGAGAAAAACCTTTTTGAGTAAAACGAAAACCACCTTTGGCATATTGGATAGCAATGGTAGTTCCCAGTAAAATCACCACGGCTGATACTAGGGTATAGATAACCCCAAGGTTGACATTAGTGAAAAGGTTTTTGGGAACGATGGAACGAGACATATGATTTGATTGTTCTTCTAAGCAATAGACGTTATTATAGCAGTAGCGATGTTGCAATATCTGGACAAATTAAGTACCACTTTGGCTGTAGATTTAGGCTCTGATGCTGTACGAGTGTGGGAAAAAGGAGCTGGTTTGGTAGGGGAGTATCCTAGTTATTTAGCGATTGATTCTAGGTCAAAAAGAATTCTAGCTAGTGGCCAAGATGCTTATGAAATGAGAGGCAGAGTAGCTGCCAATGTTTCGTTGCTCAGACCTTTTCAGAAAGGGCAAATTTGGGATGAGAAAACTGCTTTAGCTTTTTTAAAAGTAGTCCTTAAAGACACTTTAAAAAAGAGTTTTTTTAGTCCAACGATTTTGTTTAGTATCCCCGCTAGTCTCAATACTGCTGTTGAAGAAGAAACAATTAAATTGGGTTACTCACTGGGTGCCAAGGAGGTTTTGACTGTCGCTCAACCATTAGCCGCTGCGATTGGTGCAGGGATGCCGGTGGCAGATTCATCTGGTGGTTTTATTTTTCAATTGGGGGCAGGAATTAATGAAGTAGCTGTAGTTTCATTAGGAACTTTAGTTGATTTTGAAAAATCATATGAAGCTGGTGATGATTTTGAACAAGCTCTTCAGGTTTATTTGCAAAAAGAAAAGCAAGTTTTACTTAGTCGTGAGACGGCCAGGAAGTTAATTCACGATTTAGTTAGTGTCGATGAAGTTCATCCTGGGACAATTTTGGTTACCGGTAAAGATGAGAAAACGACTGCTCCCAAAGAGCTTCAGTTGAGTGCCAAGCAGTTATTACCTTTTGCTGAAGAGCGAATGCAAAGTTTAGTCAAACAAGTGAAAAAACTGCTTAGCAAAATCCCAGCAGAACTAACAGTGGATATTGTTGATAAAGGTTTGTTGCTTGCTGGTGGTGGAGCTTTATTAACTGGTTTGGATTCATATTTAGTTCCAAAATTAGGGATTCCTGTTTCGGTAGTGGATGAACCCAAAAAAGCAGTCATCAGGGGAATGGGCACAATTTTAGATCATTTGAGTGATTTTAGGCGAAGTCTTGGGTATCGAGGTGAAGCTTAAGCTTTACAACCGGGTAGATTTTTGAGAAGCTGAAGGTGTCTTTTAATTAAAATTAATTAGTGTAAAGGAGAAAATATGGCTGACGAAATGAAAAAACCAGGATTGGAGGCTTTTAGTAAGGCTGTTGATTTGGCCAAGCAGTATGAAAAAGTGGAAATAGGACAAATTGATGAGTCAATGTTGAGAGAAGAGGTTGAAATTACTCCAGAAGATGAATCATGGGTTAGTGTTCTAGTTGATCGAGTCAATCATTTGGCAGCTGAAAAAAATATTCCAGCAACTGAATTACTAAGAAGTTTGGTGGCTTCAGCAGGCGGATTTGAACAACAAGCTGCCAAACCACCAATTCCTAGCGCTGACGATATTAGATTAGAAGGCTTACCATTAACCAATAAATAGAAAGGTTTTTTATGGCAGAAGCTCCCAAGCATTTACTCACTGAGTTAACTGATGAAATTGTGGCCAATCCTCAGCTTGTTGGCATAGAAGGTGAGATCAATGTGAATGAAGAAAGAGAGCCTAAAGAAGGTGATATTGATGGCGATGCTTTAGATACAATTGAAGTAAGTGATGGTTTGGCTCCAGCTGACAAAGACAGAATCGTGAAGATTATTAATTTGCTTGCAGATAAGAAAGCAAAGACTGGCCGAAACATGTTTTTTGACATCATGGCGATAATAATAGAAATGCAAGCAGAAAAAAGAACAGCTGCTGACCAAGTCGAAACCTAATCAGTTTGGACTGCCTTTTTGAACTGTTCACCACGATCTTGATAGTCTTTGAACAGGCCAAAACTAGCGCTAGCTGGACTGAGTAGAATCACTCCTTGGCTTTCACCACTAAGCATAAAATATTGAGCCATGATGTGTTGAGCCTTACCAACGGCTTCTGGCATTGTTTTGGCAAATTCAATGACAAGGCTGTTATCAGTATCTAGATTATTTATTTCCACAGCTAACCTTTTGCCAGTCGGTTCAAATAAAACTAATCCAGCCACTTTTTTTTCTAGTATTTTTTTGGCTAATTCAGAGAAATCTTGGTGGCGTTCATAACCACCAGCTATTAAAACAACTGGTTCGGAGAAACTATCTAAAGCTCTCATGGCCGCATCAGGCATAGTAGAGAGAGAATCATCATAATAACGAATGCCTTTTTTTTGATAAAAAAACTCCAATCGATGGGGTAGAGCTTTAAAGTTTTGTAAGGCATTGCCAATCTGTTCTGCTGATAGATTAAACAGCGTTCCTACCACTACAGCAGGCATGACGTTTAATAGATTATGCTCGCCTTTGAGCGGCAGTTTCTCTATTTCTAAAATCAGTTCAGTTCTTTGTTGATTATCCTTGCGTAAAATCTGCTTATTTCTGACGAAAACAACGGCATCTGGTCCTTCTTGCAGTGAAAAACGTAGGTGTTGACCAGCACTAAATTGGGTAATCTTGGTAGCACCAGTCATTTGCGGATTAAAAATAACAAAATCATTTTCAGTTTGATACTTACAAATAGGGATTTTGGCTTGTTGGTAACTGGCAGTATCTGGATAGTAATCGAGATGTTCGCTAGTGACATCTTGAACCACTGCAAGATGAGGACTGATGGTCATGGTTTCTAGCTGGTGGCTAGATAGTTCACAAACCACCAAAGAATCAGCATTAATTCTTTCTAAAATTGTCAAAGATGGTTGGCCAATATTACCCACTAAATGACTATCTAAGCCATTCGTTTGCAAAACATGATGAATTATTGCTGAGGTGGTGCTTTTACCTTTGGTGCCAGTTACACCAATCGTTATTCCTGGACAGAGGCCAAAAAACAGCTGAGTGTTAGAAGTGAGTTGAGAACCGTTTTTTTTGGCTTGATCGATTGCTGGGATAGTTTGAGGAATGCCAGGGCTTTTAAAGATTAGCTGATAATTTTTTAGGTTAGTTAAATGATTGTTACCAAAGTAGTACTCAAGATGAGGATCATTTTTTAGTAGTTGTTGTTGATCTTCAGCAAATTTTTCTAGTGGTTGTTTGTCTGCCACGGCTAGTTTTTTATTGGGAAACTTGGTTCTCAAAAAATGGTAAGTTGACCAACCTTCTCGTCCCATTCCTAGAATCAGGATAGAGTTTTTTTCTAAGTTAGCCAAAACTTGTTGTTGATCGATCATAGTTTCTTTCAAAAATAGCTATTTTTAGCTTGACAAATTTGTTGAGCTTCTTGTTGTAGCAACTCGACCAAGCTGTGATCCAAGTGATGCTGCTTATTCCAAAAACATAGTAGCATCTTAGTAGTTTGTTCTAGGTTGGGGACTTGAGAAAGAATTTCTTGATTAATTTTTTCTAAAACCACTGGTAGTGGTTTATTTGGATGGTTTTTTTGCCATTTTTTAATGCTTAAGTAAAAAGCTGCTTGAGTTTCTTCATGAGTGCCAACACACTCAAATGGTTTATTAGCATCAAGGCCCATTAATTCTTGAGCTGTTTGGTTGAGATTAGGTTTGGTAAAAAGGTTTTCAGAAAAAATTTCTGTAATTAGTTTTTGTTCGTCAATAAATGGGTAGAGGACAGCAAAAACAAATAAACATTTAGGACATTCTCCACACCACTGGTTTAGTTGTTGTCCTCTGTTACAGCTGCGAAAAATCGACTGAAATTGTTCATTTTTGCTAAATAGAGCTGCTATTTGTAGTTCGGTAAGAGGTCTGAGAAACGACAAATATTCAGGGGCTGATCCGAGATATTTTTTTACATAAGTTCTGAATTTATTTTCGAAGGCAAATGATTTAGAGTATTGGTGATTAACCATTATTCCCAGGTAAGGCACGTTACCTTCATTAGCCGAGAATTCATTAGCTAATAAAATATTTTTATGACCACTCAGTAAAGCAACTAAGCTACTCTCAAAAGCCAATCTAGCGCTAAAAGGGGTATGGCCATTTAAGTATCCTTGTTTGTTGAGTTCCAAGAGTTCTGGAGCAAAAGTTCTTTTTATTTCAATAATTTTAACTTGAGTTTCACTGGCTATTTTATGGGCAGCCGGTGATTGAGGATAGCTGAGTAGTATTTCGTAGGGAAGCTTATATTTGCTAAGTAAATTTATGACTAAAGCAGAATCTTTTCCGCCACCTACTGGGACAAGAGCTTTATTTTTTGCTTGAAAAGAAAAGCTGGGTAGTTTTTGGGGAGTAAGAGTGTTTTGATTAGTAAATTTAACGAAGTTTGGTTGAGTGAAATCAATGTTATTGGTGTAAAAGTATTCACCCATGCCATCAAGCAGTAATCCTTGCCACCAAGAGAGTTGCTCTGGAGAAAGTGGCAGTGGCTGAATAACTATTTCTGGTGAGGCTGCTACTTTCCAATAGCTGAAGAGCTCAATCATCCCCAGATTAAAAACCCAGTGGCTAATGATTTCTTGAGGTATATTGGCAAAGGTTTGTTTATCTAGGTTGGTGATGGTGATTTGGGGTTGAAAATTAATGGCTGGTTCCAACAAAAAATCAAAAGAAATAGTCAATGTCTGGTTACTAAATTGCCAGTCAAAGCTTTGGTAGATGAAGCGGGGGTGTTGTTTTCTTAATGATTCGAGAGTTTTCTCGGTTGGCATGCTTTTATTATACCTAGTCAGAGGAGATAAGGCTATTAACTGAAAGTTGGTTGAATAGGAGTGGTTAGCACCAACGAAAATAATTCGGGTGAGTTGATTCTGGATACTTTTTATTTATTTATGGTATTAATTGGTTTTTTAAATAAATTTTCTCAAAAAAAAAGCTACTCAAAAACAATAAAAAATTAGTTAAGTTAACAGTCAGCCAATAGTGGTTTCGTGTTTTTTTCAATAAAAAAATTCGGGTTTATTGAATTTCAAAAAATGAAGATACGAATAAAAGACGAAGTATGAAAAAGTATGACACTTTTCTTAAAACTTAGATTGGGAAAACCATAGACTATTGATACAATAGTTAATGGAAGCTGATCTTTTTCGTACTCTTTTCAGTTTTAAAAAGTAAAAAATGAAGCAAAAAAACACAAAAAAGACTTATGAAACAGTCCTTTTTCTAGGTAAATCTCTTTTTAGCAAAGATGAGAGTCAACTGCTAGAAAGCATTAGTGAAAAAATTATAAGGACTAAAAAAGTCATTAAGGTTTTCACTCCAAATCCAGAACAGTTTGTTTTAGCTGCTGAAAATAAAGACTTCTCTCGACTTTTGGATCAAGCAGATATTTTGTTGCCAGATGGGGTAGGGGTGGTGATTTTTAGTCAGTTAGCCGAGAAATTAGTTGGTAAAAAAGGAGTTGAACAAAGGATCGCTGGAGTTGATATAGTAGAAAAATTACTAAAATTAGCCAGTGATTATTCCTGGAAAGTTTTGTTGGTGGGGGGTAGGGGTTACCAACATAAGTTGCACCAGATTTCAGTATCAGGTTTGGCCACCGCCAAAAAACTCACCTTACTTTGGCAATCAGCTTACCAAAAGGTAGCTCAGCCGACGAAAGAGGAAGAACTTGCTTTAGTCAAACTAATCAAAAGGGAACAGCCAGACCTAGTGTTTGTGGCTTTTGGTGCGCCTTGGCAAGAAAAATGGATTGTAGACCATGAAGAACTATTAACAAGCAGTAAGGTTAAATTAGTAATGGCTGTTGGTGGATCATTTGATTTCCTGTTGGGGAAATTAAAGCGGGCACCACTAGGGTTGAGAGTGATAGGCTTGGAATGGTTGTTTAGATTATGGCAAGAACCAAGTCGGTGGCGAAGACAGTTGAAATTAGCTAAGTTTATAAAATTGGCTATTATAGATTTGTTAAAGAAAAAATGATCTATTACTTTATATTAAAGTAGATTAGTTAATAATAAAGTAGACTAATAAAACAAATACTCCCGTTGGTAACGGGAGTATAAACGTCTATTTTTTTAGGGACTAATCTTCGTCAGGAGTTTCTGCTGGGTTAACACCTAGTAACCATAATACTGCTTCTTTTTTATAGCGACGGTCACCACGGGAGTTAATTCTGATTGCTGGAAGTTTGCCACGCTTACCCCAACGTTTGATGGTAAGAGGGGAAACTCTAAGTAGGTCTGCCACTTCACGAACTGTAAGTAAGTCTGGCAGGTTATTAATATCTAGCTTGGCGGCATCGTTGGCTCGGCCGGTTTTTTTGTCGTCCATCTCAGAGACGGTGGCAGATGCATCAGTCATGCAGATCCTTTCCTAAGTGTTAATACTGCATCCGCGGTGAATGGTGCAATATAGATCAGAATTTTTCAAATCTATATACCAAGGTAACAGAATAAACTGAACTGGGTCAATAGTGAATTTCAAACTAGGTCAAATATGGGCAGTTTTGCTTTTTAAAAAATATAAATAATGTTATGATCACCTTTGAATTATGACTTTAAAGAATAAAAAAGTTTTAATCGTTAATTCTGGAGGGACAAATAAAACTCATACTTTTGCTAAGGCAAATGAGTTGGGGCTTGATCTATATCTTTTATTAACGGAAAAAGACTTATTAGAAAAAAAATGGGTTTTAAACTATATTCCCAAAAAGAAAATAATTCTGTCTAAGGATACTAATTTTGAGACTTTTATTGAGGATGTATTAGTTTTTCAAGAAAAAAATGGGATAAAGTTTGATGGAGTGACTACTTTTGTGGAAGAATACACTTTTCAAGCAAGTTGTGTTGCTTCAGCTCTAGGTAAAACTTTTATTTCTCCATCAGCAGTGATTAATAGCTCTTTTTACAAATATGTAATGAGAGAGAGATGCCGAGAAAAAGGAATTAAAACTCCTTACTACCATTTTTTTAAGACTCTCAAAGAACTCAAGTTGCTTTGCAAAAAGCTCAAATTTCCTGTGGTGATAAAGCCTCATGATGGCAATCATAGTTTGGCTGTTATAAAGATTAGTAATCCTCAAAATTCCAGAGAAGTAACCAAAGCATTTAATTTGGCAAAAAATGAAATGAACCAGTATTTTTCTTATAGATTTGATGGTGATAATCTATTTATTTTAGAAGAATTTATTGAAGGTTCTTTAATTTCTGTTGATGGGGTGATTCAAAATCAAAAGCCCAAAATAGTTGGTCTTGCTGAGTATTTTTTATCTCCAGATCCATTATTAGTTCCTGAGTTTAACTTTATTCCCCCTGTAAGCGAAAATATTTTAAAGAATAAACAATCAATTTACTCAGAAACAAAAAAAATTTTGAAAGCACTAGGATTTGATAATTGTGGTTTTCATTGCGAGATGAAAGTTAACGGAAATCAAGTTATTTTAATAGAGATTGGGGCAAGAATTGCTGGAGGGCCCATTGCTCAAGGTTATTATCGAGCTTACGGGCTGGATTTGGCCAAAGCCTCATATCAACTAAGCTTAGGTGATCAGGTTGAGTTTAAAAAAACAAAAAATAACTGTGTAATGCAAAAAGCTGTTTTTACTTATGAAACCAGTCTTTTTAAAAAAGATTTTATCGATAAATTAAAAAAATATGATTACATCAAAGACTTGGTTAAGTTCTATAAAGAAGGAGACCTAATTCGTATCTATGGCAATCAAGCTGAGGCTGTTTTTTACTATTGTGTTGAGGCTTCTAACCCAAAAAAACTGAATGAATATCTTAGTGAAATTGCAGACCTCAAGCTTTATGATTTTGAACCGGTTAAAATTGAGCAAAAGAAAAGTAAAGTACTTGAAGACCTAAAGAAAAAGAAAAATAAGCTAAAAAAAACTAAAATCGGTAAAGTGTTAAAGTTTGTTTCTGATGTTTGTAAAATTCCGTTTAATTACGAGTTAAGAGCTAATAAAGTAAAGAATATTTCTTGGTTTGATTTCTTTGAGTAATTTTATTAAATAAACATTATTTTAATTATGGAAAAATATAGACGACTAATTAGTGAACTAAAAGTTACCAGAGAAGTTGGTAGATTTAAGCAATCTAATAAGCGGATTGATTTAAATAGGTTTATTTTTTCTCGCAATGCTCCAGCAAATAGTTTAGAGGCTCAATTGCTAGATCAATTGGTAGCCAAGCAAAAAAAATTAGAGGAAGTTTCAGCTAGTGAAGACCTCAAAGTTGTTGAAGAGATTAGCGCTGTGGTAGATGATTTAGCCAGGCAAGTTTATCAAGCTCACCGAGATTTTGTAGCGAGAGGTAAAAAATATATCACTCCTGAGGGTGAAATAATTGATTAAGTTTTCGTTGTACCAAAAACCCCGCCTTGCAGCGGGGTTTTTTTTGTTTCTATTGTTAATTGAAACAAATTATTTCATTTCAACGACACAACCAGCTTCTTCTAAGGTTTTCTTAGCAGCTTCGGCGTCTTCTTTCTTAGCACCTTCCAAAACGGTTTTTGGAGCAGATTCGACGAAGGTCTTAGCTTCACCCAAACCTAATTCTGGTTTCAAGGTACGAACGGCTTTAATAGCCCCGATTTTGTTAGATCCGGCGTCTTTCAAAATAACGTCGAATTCATCTTTAACTTCGGCAGCGGCGGCTTCACCACCAGCGGCTGGCATAGCACCCATCATGACTGGGGCGGCAGCACTAACGCCGAATTTATCTTCTAAAGCTTTAACGAGTTCAGAAACTTCCATGAGGGAAAGTTCTGAAACAGCGCTAACGATTTTCTCCACTTTAGCGGAGAGTTGTTTTGTGTCTTCTGACATGTTTTTCCTTTTTATTTTTTAATTACTTTTTAATTAAGCTGTGGTCTCCAGTTTTTCTTGGAGAGCACGCAGAGCATATACAAGATCTCTTTGTCCGGCTTTAAGGACATTGACCAAGCCATAGGCTGGGCCTTGAAGTCTGACCACCAAAGTGGTGAGCAGTTCTTGCTTGCCAGGTAGTTTGCTAAGAGCTTCAACTTCTTCAAAAGTTAAAACCTTATCTTCCATGAAGCCCTGTTTGATCACTAATTTCTCAGTGTCTTTGTGGAACTTGAAAAGAGCTTTCAAGGCAGCCACAGGATCTTCAAAAGAGAAGACGATAGCATTCATACCAGTCAAAGAATCGGCAAGTTTGCCTTTTCCGACAGCAATATCGATGAGGGTGTTTTTGGTAACAAACATTTCGCCACCGGCAGCGGTTAAAGCAGCGCGGAGTTCGACCTGATCGTTAACGGTAGTACCCTGATATTCGACGATTACTGCTGACTGTGCCTGATCAAGTTTCTTTTTCAAGATCTCGATTTGCTCCAAGTTGTGTTGGTTTGGCATACAGCGAATACCTTCTACTACTTAATACCTTAAGGTGCGGTTTCGAAAGCAGTGAAAGAAATGTAGAATGAGAAAAGAGGTAAAAAAGTCCAATAAGACGGACTGAATTTTAAGCATCTCTCCTCGGTGTGACATTTCACCAACTAGTAGTTGGACACACTGTCTTAGGAAACAGAAGCAACATTATATCATAAAATTTATGAAAAAGTGCAACTCCAATAACCTTTTGAAGAAAATCACTTTAAAAGTGGTTATTTTTTTGGGTTTGTTAGTTCCTAGTTTATTTATTAACTTAGTTAAAGTTCAAGCAGAGGAGAAAGAGTACCAGATTTCTTCAGTCAATATTCAAGCTGAGTTAAAAACCGATGGCTCGATGGAGGTCACCGAAACCAGAACCTACAACTTTACTGGTGACTTTCGGTTTGCTTACCAACGAATTAATTTAAAACCAGATCAAAAAACTGATCCTGGTCGTAGCGAATCATATAGGGTAAGAATTAAAAGTTTATGTGATGAAAAAACTTGTTATAAATTTGTTGAACCAAATAAAATTGATTTGACTGAACGCCGTAACAATCAGCCTGGTACTTATACAGTAATTTATAACAACGATGAAGTTTATATCCAGTGGCACTATGCAACCGTTAATGGTAGTAAAGTTTTTAAGCTCAACTATTTAGTCGATAATGCCGTGACTTTACATGAAGATGTGGCCGAGCTTTATTGGCAGTTTGTGGGGAGTGAGTGGGAAGTTGCCCAAAAAAATATTACCGTTGACTTAAATTTGCCAGACGGGATTAGTGGTGATGACATTGAAGCTTGGGGACATGGAGAGCTAAGTGGGGTGATTGCAATTCCTAATAACAAGCTAGTTAAAATTACGGTCCGAAATATTAGTTCAGGTAAAATAGCTGAAGCGAGAGTGATCTTACCCAAAACAGTGTTTTTAACGGGCGCTAAAGGGCTTTTTTCTAAGACAAAGATTAAAGAACAAGAACAAACTTTTATTATTGAAACTCAAAAATGGTTGGGGAGAAATCAAATTTTTGTCAAAATTCAGTTGCTATTGGTTGGAGCTTCTTGGTTGACGGCGATGGTGATTTTTTTCAAATGGTTATTGGTCGATCGACAAAAAATTCCTAAAGCCAACCAAGCCGATCGTTTCTGGGAACCACCGAGTGAGCTTAACCCGGCTTCAGTGGAGCAGTTACTCAATCACCGTCAACCTCTGACAGTCAAGTCATTTACTGCTGTGGCCTTATCTTTGGTGCAACAAAAGTTTATGAAGATTATTCGGAGTGATGAGAAACAAGGCTTCTTGCTTAAAAAATATGAGTATGGTTTTGTTAGGATAAAAAACCAGAAAAAAATAGGCGAAGTTGAACAGCTGGTTTTTGATTATTTATTTGAAAAAGTAGCTCGTCATCAAGACACTATTTGGTTTAAAGATTTAATTGGTTACAACAAAAAACACCCAAGTGGGGCAAGAAGTCTGCTTAAAGATTTGGAAAAAAAAGCTTTTGCCGTAAATAAAGACAAAGAATTCATTGACGAAAAAACTAAAAGCAGTTTTTTCAAAACAGTTAAGCCTTTGTTATTAATTTTTGCAGTCTCAATCGTGGTGATTATTATTCAAGCTATTTGGTTAGGTGAATATTTAGATCCAACGGCGATTTTTATCAGTCTGTTTGGGCAAATGTATTTAGCCTTTGGTTTGCTTATTGCTGGCTCAATAGCAGCTTTGAGTTTCCGTTACTCTGAGAGTGGACTCAAAGAAGCTTCTTTATGGCGAGCCTTTGCCAAACACATGAAAGATTATCGTCAGACTAGAGATTATCCTATCGATTCGGTAATTTTATGGGAAAAGTATCTAGTTTATGGCACACTTTTTGGGGTATCTGCTAAAGCGTTGGCCCAATTACCAGTTAGGTTTGATTTGAATGACCCAGTGGTAACTGGCTATTGGGTGGGTCATAGTTACGCAACTGGTAATGATTTTTCATCATCATTTAGTGGTTTATCTGATTCTCTAAATTCGGTTTTGCACTCTTTTAGTAGCTCTACCACTCAAAGTTTTGGAGCAAGTGGGGCTGGATCTTCTGGTGGTTTTTCTGGTGGTGGGGGAGGTGGAGGAGGTGGCGGTGGCGGTAGCGCTGGTTAAGTTTTGGTTATGAGTAATATTTATATAGATAGCACTTATTAATATAATTTTGTTAAAATACTTTTTTAAAAATTATGCGAGAAATCTTTAGAAAAATTACTGACAGCTCAGCTAATTGGTTACAACAGCGAATTGAAAATAGCATCCAAGGTCAAGGTAAAGATAACAAAAATTTGTTATCTAGAATTGCTTTGGACAAACTCAAGCGTCGTAGCCAGTCAGAACAAGTTGTCCCTCAGGAATTTGAGGCCAAGTTTAACCAATGGCGAACCGTAATTGAGCAAGATCGCTATGAACTTTCAAATCCTGACGAAACAGGTGAAATTAGAAGATTCTACTCCATGGCCAATGGTATTTATGGTGAGCCGTTAATTACTGCAGAACCTGATTTAGCTTTTGCTTTGCCACCAGCAGTTAGTTTTGTTAACGCCAAAGGTAAAGCAATCGATCAACCTTCAATGAAAATTTCTGGCATTATTTGTCAAAGTAAAGCTGAAGTAGGTGATGGGGAAGAAGCCCAAGTAGTGGTGGATCACCGGGTAAGTTTAAGTAACAAAGGCACTAGAACAATTGAACAGACTGAAGATGGCCTAATAATTAATGGTGAGCGTTGGTATTTAAAAACCCTTTTTTCCAAAGATGGTAATAGAATCAAAAACTATGATGCTTACTACGTCAAAACCAAACCAGAAAGTGTGCAATTTTTAGAGCTACAAGATATTAATTTTGTGGGTGTTAACCAGTCAGCCGAGCATTCAGAACAAACCGAGACAGAGCAGTGGCGAGAGCTTTTAACTGATAAAACTGACCTCAAAAGACTAGCCAAACTTACTTACAAAAAACTTAAAAGAAAACTTGAGTCTCTTGATCCAGAAAATAAACCAGTAGCAGAATACCAGTTCAAACAATGGACTTTTAGGTTTTGGGCAGATAAGTATGAAATTGTAAATTTAGAGCCAGATGGTACTGAGCGTTTTTACAAAGTGATCAAAGGTAAATATGGTGAGCCAATTATTGTGGCAGAACCTGATCGGGCTTATGCTTCTCCAGAAAATGCTGAGTATGCTAATGCTAAAGGTGAGACTATTCCAAGACCTGAGGGTGATATTTCTGGGATTATTTGTCAGAATGAAAATGGTTCTGTAGCTCATCGGTTTAGTTTATCTAATCCCAAAACTCCCAAGTTTAGAGTCACTAAAGATGGTTTGATCCTATTTTTAAAAGATGAAGCTGGCAAAGTGACTAAAGAGCGTTGGTATCTTAATACCATGTTTGCCAAAGACAAAAATCGGGTCAAAAACCATGATGGTTACTACAGTCGTCAAAAACCAGCCAAGATCAAGATGGTTGAGCTCCAAGACTTAGAGTTTGTTGATTAACTTTTTACTGGTAGTTCTAGTTTTTTGCTTTTTTGCTGATCAGGTTTATAATAACTGCTAATGATAATTGATTCTTTTATTACCATCACCACTACTACAACCCTTAGTTAGGGTGTGTTGTGTGTGGTAATTAAAAGACATGACACCCCTTGCAAGAGGGGTTTTTTAGTATCAAAAAACAGTTAAAAGCAAGTACAATAACATAGTTGCACCAACAACTTGAAGAAAAGGAAATATGGACAAAAAATCAGCTGATCAATTATGGAAACTTAGACATACGGCCGAGCATGTGCTGACTTTGGCGATGCATCAACTTTATGGCAAAGATAAAGTGATTATGGCGATGGGTCCGGCAACTGATGAGGGTTTTTATTTTGATTTTGATGTGACTGATGATTTTAAAGTGAGTGAAGCAGATTTTCCCAAAATTGAAAAACAAATGAAGAAGATTATTCAACTTAATTTTTTGATGAAAAGAGTTGAAGTGTCCGTAGAAGTTGCTCGTAAACTTTTTGCTGACAACCCATACAAACAAGAGTGGTTAGATGAAATTGAGGGTGAAAAACAGCCAGTAACTGTTTATCTCACTGGCACCAAAGATCAAGTGGAAGCTGATGAGGCAAGTCTTAAAGCAGGCCAAACTGAAGTGAAATCTGCATTTGTTGATTTATGTAGTGGCCCTCATGCTGACAAAGTTGGCGAAATTAAAGCCTTCAAGTTACTCAGTGTAGCTGGGGCTTATTGGCGAGGCGATGAGAAAAATAAAATGTTAACTCGTATCTATGGTACGGCTTTTGAGTCACCAGTTGAACTAGATGAATACATTAACAAACTAGAAGAAGCCAAGAAAAGAGACCATCGCAAACTTGGTAAGACTTTAGATTTATTTACTTTTTCAGACTTGGTGGGTCCTGGTTTACCATTATGGACGCCAAAAGGTACCCAAATGAGAGTGTTATTAGATGACTTTGTTTGGTCACTAAGAAAAGCTCGTGGTTATTCAAAGGTAGAAATTCCTCATATTACTAAAAAAGATCTTTATCAAACCAGTGGTCACTGGGATAAATTTGGTGATGAGCTATTCAGAATGGTGACTCGTGAAGGTCATGAGTTTGTGATGAAACCAATGAACTGTCCTCACCACACCCAAATCTTTGCTCGTAAGCAAATGAGTTACCGTGAAATGCCTCAGCGTTACGCTAATACCACGATGGTGTATCGTGATGAACAAACTGGCGAATTGAACGGCTTATCTCGTGTCAGAGCTATTACTCAAGATGATTCTCACGTTTTTTGTCGACCCAACCAAGTGAAAGATGAAGCCAATGCCGTTTGGGATATTGTTGAGAAGTTTTATGGTGCTTTTGGTTTTAAACTTCAGGTGAGATTATCGCTCCATGATCCAGCTGCTCCAGAAAAATATTTGGGTGGTAAAGATCGTTGGGCCACTGCAGAACAAACTTTAAGAGAGCTAGCTCGTTTTAGAGGAGCAGAGGCAGTCGAAGCTGCTGGTGAGGCTGCTTTTTATGGTCCAAAGATTGATTTTATGGCCTTGGATTCTTTGGGTCGTGAGTGGCAAGTGGCGACGATTCAGTTAGACTTTAATATGCCAGAAAGATTTGATCTTGCTTGTATCAATGAAACTGGTGAAAAAGAGCGAGTGGTGATGCTCCATGTGGCGATCATGGGTTCAATCGAAAGATTTTTATCAATTTTGATTGAACACTATGGTGGGGCATTTCCATTTTGGTTGTCTCCAGTCCAGGTGAAAATTTTACCAATTGCCGATCGTCACTTAGATTTTGTGTCAGAAATAAAAACCCATCTAGAAAAGTTAGATGTTCGAGTTGAAGTAGATGATCGTAGTGATCGCTTACCAGCTAAAATTAGAACTGCTCAGCTAGAAAAAGTACCACACATGTTAGTGATTGGTGACCAAGAGCTAGAAGAGAAAAAAGTTAATGTTAGAACTAGAGATGGTCAGCAACAAAGTTATTCTATTGAAGAATATTTACTTTTAATCAAGGAGTTGGTTGGTAAAAAGTCTTAGTTAGTTTTAATTAGCAATTAAATATTTAGTCTGGTTACAGTTTAAAAACTGTAGCCAGATTTTTTTATCTAAACTCTTTTTTGACTTCTTCTTCATTAACTTCTTCTTTTTTGACAGCCAAACTACCTAAAACTAATTTATCCAAAGTGAAAGGCGAGAGCAGCGAAATGACCTCTAAGGTGAAAATTGATAATTCAAAGGCACTTGGAATTTGGTTAGTAATAAAGAATGCTCCAAGACCAACTAAAGTAGCAGTAAATAATGATTCTTTAAACATATCTTTTTGCGTTCTTTCGATAATTGAAGTTTTGATGCCGAGTTTTTCTGCCAGGTGACCTTTTCTGACAATCTTCGGAATACTGTGCCACAACATAGTAATAAAAGTGGCGATTGCTGTTACGGTATTAAAAGTTCTATTAGGAATGGTCACATCACCACTAAAAATATTAATCTGCCAGCCAACCGGGAAGTTTCTAACCAGCAACCAAGCAATCAACATGAAAAATAACAAGTAACCAGTAGTATATTTATTAATTTTTTCAGTAACTTCAGTGACTTTTTTATCTTCTTCAGTTAGCTCAGTTTCTTCAACCACTGGTTTATTTTTACTAGCTCTTTTGAAAATAAGAATAATCAACTGAATGATGACCAAAGCAATCCAAGTGGGAAGGAGTACTTTCCAACCCAGATCAATACTTTTGGTAATGTAAGGGTAGGGGATTTTGAACCAAACGTCTTGAATGGGGTAACTAGGGTATTCGACCCAAGAGTAAAGATGTTTTGGATCAAGAGGAATATTATAAAAGTCTGTTAAAAATAACCGACCTAGTGAAACATAAGAAACGATCTGCATGACAAAATCAACAGCATAGAATAAAAAAGTGGGATTACCCTGACGGAACTTCTTTTTTAAAACAAAGTTTTGTTCCGATTCTTTTTGAATTTTTTCGACTGTGTGTTGAAACTCTTGAATGTTATTTGATTTGGCAATTCTAATTACTCTAAAGGGAATCATTAGTAGTGTTTGGAAAACACCCAATAACATCACTGAGATCCACATGTGATTAACGTAAGAGTAGAAAAAGAACAAGAAACTGGCATAAAAAGTATGAAGTATTCCAGAGAAAAAAGCGTAAATTAAAAAAATAATTGCTAAAGCAGAGGCAATGGTGCCCAGTGATGGAATTTTAATAAAGTTACTGACCTTATTGTCTTGAGAAATTTGAAAATTATTATTAGTTGCTAAATTATTCATATGAAATTAATACCAGTCATTGTAACTTGAATTACCTGGTCTGTCACTTTGTAAGCGTCAAGAAAATCATGCCCAAAACAACTATAACTACACCAAATAGTTTTCTGGATTGAAGTTGGTCTTTGAAAATTATTCCAGATAAAAGTGTTAGAGCTGCAATTGAAGCAGCATTCATGGCGTTAACATAACCAACATTTGGAGTTAGTTGGTAGGCTAGTTGCATAAAGTAATTGAAACTAGCTCCAGTTAGACCAATCATTAACAGAGTCAAAAGTTGGGGTTGGCTTACTTTTAAAGAGATTCTTTTTTGCCAAATTTCTAAAAAAATAATAACTGAGACAATTAACATTGAGTAAATTAATCTAGCCAAAATTGAGACACCTAAATCAAGTAGGTATTTTGAGGTTAAAGCCAACATTCCCCAACAGAAAAAAGCTCCCAAACTAAACCAAAACCAACTATTTTTAGTTTCTTGGTTTGGAGCTTGAGTTTTTTCAACCATGATCAGGGCTGACCCAGTGACAATCAAAACAATAGCTAGGCTAGCCTGCCAAGATAGGGTAGAGTCAAACAAAAAAATAGCAGCTATAGTAGTAAAAACGACATAGCTTTTTGAGATTACCAAGCTAAAACCTGGATTTGAAGCTAATTCAAGACTTTTTAGTGAAAATTTGTTACCCAAATAAGAAAAAAAGATTGACATGATTGTGATAACTAATAGCTGATATGGAGTAACACTTAAGGTGGAAAGTTGACTAGTTGAAAGACCTAAGTAAATTATCACTGGAATAAAAAACATGGCTAGATTTTTAAGGGGGTTATTAATTTTTTGATTACCAGCCAATCTTACAAACAGGTAAGTAACTACTGATGAAACAAACATTAAACTACTAGCAATTAACCAATTCATAATTAGTAACAATTCTAACAAACAAATATTTAAGTTTTATTTTGAAATATAAAGTAAGCTTTATTGTTTGTTTCACCAATTTTTTTAAAACCAAACTTTTGATACAGTCCGGCTGCCACTTGGTTTGAAAGGTGGGTGCTTAGCCAAATTTGCTTATTAGGTAAAATCTCTGTCAAATTTTGGAAAGCTATTTTCATAAAAGGTAACGCCAAACCATGACTACGATATGGTTGGTAAATTCTAATACCAAAAGTCCAATCGCTGTTTGGATACTTATTTTTTAGGGTTGGTGGTAAATCTAGGTTTTCAAACCAAATGATGCCAGCCAAATTGGCTTGGTTTTTAATTGGGGCCAGGACAAAAAAATATTTTTTAGCTTTTTTTAGCCACGCTAAGGCGCTTGCCAGAGAGGAAAAACGCTTTGAGTCAGATGTTTGATCAATAATCTGCTGGTCAGTATGAGCTGCCGCTATCATTTGCTTCAGAAATTCATCGGTTAGTTCAGTTGTTAGCTTGTATTCTTTATTGTTTTTATCAAAAATTATTTTTGCTGACACGGTTTTTATTGTACTTTAGTTTAGTTTTTTTGCTGAGAGAAGTTTATCTGGCAAACCAAGATTAAATAACAAAAAGCCACCAACTTTCGTTAGTGGCTTTCTAAATTACTGTTTAGTTAAAGTTAAATAGTTTCTAAGTCAACTTTAATACCTGGACTCATTGAAGCAGATAAAGCTAATCTCAAGGCTTTACCTTGAAGAGGTTTCATTAAAGCTTGAATGTTTTCGGCGATAGCCTTGCTATCCATCGAAACTTTACCAATGGTAACATGCATTAATGGAGCTTTTCTTTCGGTTTTAATTAACATCTTACCAGCAGAAAGTTCTTTAACAGCTCTTTCTGGGTTTGGCGTTAAAGTACCGTTTTTGGGATTTGGCATTAAGCCTTTTGGACCCAAAACACGAGCAAATTTAGCTAATTTAGGCATGAAATCTGGTGAACTAACCAAGATATCGAAATCTAAGTTTCCAGCTTCAATTTCCTTTAGGACTGCTTCACTAGCAATTACCACTTTTTTGGATTGACCAGTTTGGTGAGGGAGAGTAACTTCGGCAGAAATGCCTTCTTCTCTAACTACCAATTCAGCTGAAATGGTGCCGTCAAAAGTGGTGTAAGAAAGTTTTTTGACTAACTCAATTGCAGCCATTAAGTCATATTTTTTAGTTTTATCAACTTTTGACTTTACAGAAACATATTTTTTACTGTGAGTTCTAACCTTAATTTGTTTGGTTGCTTTTTCAGCCTGATCTTCTGGAGATTCGACAACCTTAACTTCGGTTTCTTGGCTAGACATATCTACATTTTTAGTGGTACCCATATGCTTATTCCTTTACCTGTACACCCATACTGCGAGCAGTTCCCTTAACACTGTTAACAGCACTCTCGAGGTTGTTAGTGTTGAGATCTGGAAGTTTTTCCTGAGCAATCTCTTTCACTTGATCCATAGTCAAAGTGCCGACAGAGCCTTTACTTGGGGTACTACTGCCTTGTTTAATATTTAAAGCTTTTTTAATCATGTCTGAAACTGGAGGAAGCTTCAAGACAAAAGTAAATGATTTATCTTGATAAACAGTGATCTCTGCTGGAATAACTTGACCTCTTTTATCCTTGGTAGCGTCATTATATTGCTTCAAGAAATCCATCATATTAATACCAGTTTGACCAAGAGCTGGACCAACTGGAGGAGCAGGAGTAGCAGCACCACCCTGCAAATTGAGTTTTAAGACTTGTTGTACTTTTTTTGCCATATTTTATTTATTCCTTAAACAGACTCGCTATTTTAACACACCGGTCTAGACTTTCTGAACTTGTAAGAAATCCATTTCCACTGGGGTTTCACGACCAAAAATGTTGATTAAGACCTTAACTTGGCCTTTTTCTTCATCGATGGAATCGACTGTACCCAAGAATTCAGCGAATGGACCATCAGTAATCTTGACGGCTTCACCTTCAACAAAGTCAGCTTTAAATTGAGGTTCGGCTTGATCCATGTATTTTTGAATAGCTTCTACTTCATGTCTTGGTAATGGAGTTGGTTTACTACTCATCCCTACAAAGCCTGTGACACCTTGAGTAGTTCTAACTGCTAACCAAGCATCGTCTGTCATTTCCATTTGGACCAACATATAGCCAGGGAAGATTTTTTCTCTGACAGTTTTGCGTTGGCCACGCTTAATTTGAATTTTTTCTTGACTTGGAATTAACACAGTTAAGATTTTGTCGGTCAAATGTAAAGTTTGAGCACGTTGTTTAAGTGCCTCAGCAACTTTTTTTTCATGACCTGAGTAAGCATGTACAACATACCAGCGAGCTTTCTTGTTTTCAGTATCAGAGATACGAACCAAGTTTGGAGATTCTACTTGAACCTCTTGTTCTTCTGGAGGGGTCATGTTTTTCTCATCGATTTGTTGTGTGTTATCTGTCATATTTTTTTACCTTAATACAATGCCCATTAGCCGAGCAAAAATATAATCTAAACCACCTATATACAAGGCTGCAACCACTGTTACCACCACGACTAACAAAGTTTTATTGTAAGTTTGCTCCTTGGTTGGCCAGGAAACCTTCTTGAGTTCTTGGGCAACTTCACGAAAATATTGGAGAAGTCGTTGCATAGACAGAGTATTCTATCAGAAAATTAGTTTTTTTTCAGAGGGAGTTTTGGAAGTGTCAATCTGAATTTTTTCTTTTCTTCTTTTTCCTCTTTTTCTTTCCACTTTAGATCCATTGATTGACCACCTTCTATTTTCCATCCATTCAAAGAAGTGTAACCAAAGTTAAAAATAGCTTGTGAGACTACGGTTGACATTTTTCTTCCCAAAAAACCATGGAAAATAGGATTACTAGTTTGGCTTAAAACAATCGAAATAAAATCACCATCCTGTGGTTTTTCAATTTTGAGTATTATTTTTTTATTTGATCGTTCTATATTTATTTCAACCTCATTTCTAGCACTGATTATGGAAAAAGTAGTCAACTCAGGTTGAAATGGTTCTGGCAACTCTATTTCAATATTCTCTTTAAAGGTTTCTTGTTCATGGTTTGGTTCTTGCACAGTTATATATTTTAATTGTTTTTTTGAAGAATAGGCGAAAGATTTTTAGCTATGTAGTATACTGTCATTATCTCTTTCGTCTATGAAAGAGTTTTTCTTCTGGTACAGAAGAACAGTAAAAAGCTAATAAAAGGATTTTAATAATGCTTTCAGCCAACAAAAGAGTGCGTAAGGCAATCATTACTGATGCTGGTTTTGCCAGTAGATATTTGCCAATTACCAAGACTGTTCCCAAAGCAATGTTGCCTCTAGGCAATCGTCCAATTATGCAAATTGTGATTGAAGAATGTGTCGAGGCTGGTATCGAAGAAATCATTATTGTGGCTACCCCAGAGGGTAAGCCAATTTATGAAGATTACTTCAATAACAATGTAAACAGAATCAGAAAACAACTTGCCGCTCAAGGTAAAGAAGATCGTTATGCTTCTGTTCAGGAGGTCTTAGATTTTCCCAAAATTACGGTAATTACTCAGGATCCAAGTTTGCCTTATGGTAATGGCTCACCAATTGCATCTGCTCGAGCTTTTGTTGAAGGTGAAGAAGCTTTCTTGGCAATGTACAGTGATGATGTGGTGTTTGGTAAGCCAGGTTCTGCCAAGACTTTGGTTGATACCTATGAACAACACGAAAAGGTTGATGCAGTCATTATGGTCGAGGATTTACCAAGAGATCAGATCAGCAAGTATGCTGCTGTTTCTCTAAAAGATGGCGAATATCAGGATAACCAGGAAAATATTTTAGTAGGAATTGTTGAAAAACCCAAGTCAGAAGAAGCACCAACGACTTTAGCTTCCTATGGTCGCTACCTACTGACACCAAAGATTTTTAAATATTTGGATGCTAGTAACACGGGCAAAGATGGTGAGTTGTGGACAGCTGATGCTATTGGCAATCTAAATAAAGATGGTGGCAAGGTTTTGGTGGCCAAAAACTCAACTAAATGGATGACTACCGGTGATCCAGAAAATTATTTCAAAGCTCATTTGCAATACGTACTAAGTTTTGAAGATTATGGTGCCAAGGTTGCTGACTGGTTGAAAGAGTTGACTACTAGTAGGTAAAATAGAGTAGAGAATTTGAACCACCCCGAAGATTTAGTCGGATGGGGTGGTTTTTTTGTATTTACCTCTGGAATTGCGGTTGTTGTCAGTTAGTTTTTGTAGTATCTTAATTAATAGAACTTTAACAGTTTTGCGGGAGGGGCGAGAACCAAAAATTTCTCAACAGCTTGATTAAGGGCTTATGAGGCGTACTAATGCTCCGTGGAGTATTAGTCACTCTGCCCACCTGGAATTTTCCGGGGAAAATCGTTCTCCCCCTCGCGCTAAGCTGTTAAGTTTAGAAAACTTTCCCTATTACTAAAAGATTTTTTGCTTATAAAGACCAATTTAATGCTAGTTTTTAAGTTCTTACTTGTCCCTTTTACGTTTATTCATATAATATACAAATCTATTCGAGTGTTTTTTGAGGTACAATATATCTCTCTAAACAGATGCCTTTGTAGCTCAGGTGGCAGAGCGCAGTCTTGGTAAGACTGAGGTCTCGGGTTCGAACCCCGACAAAGGCTCCTAAAATTATGCCAAGGTACTGAAGTGGTCAAACAGGGCAGTCTGTAAAACTGCTGGCTTTCGCCTTCGTAGGTTCGAATCCTTCCCTTGGCACATTATGCTTAGAAATCGCTTTTAGCGATTTTTTAGTGTAATAGATCTACCGCCAACTTAGCTCAGTTGGTAGAGCAACGGTTTTGTAAACCGTAGGTCGTGGGTTCAAGTCCCACAGTTGGCTCAGCAGTAAGGTGTGATATAATACCTGCCTAGCAAATTCAGAGGAGAGATATGGCAAAAAAGAAAAAAGGACCAAGACAAATCGCAGGCTTGCAATGTACAGTCTGTAAACATTTTGGTTACGTAACCGAATATAACAAAAATAATGACATCTTGAAAAAACAAGCCGAGGGAGAGGGGACTTTCCCAATCAGTAAGTATTGTAATGTTTGTAAAAAACACACTGATCACAAGATGATGAAGAAACTTAAATAAAAGTTTTTAGTTGTAACTAAGAAACCCCGCTGTTCAGCGGGGTTTTTGGTTCTAGTGACTAATTTTTAATGGAGAAGCCCAAATCTTGTTTAACTCCTCAGTTTCCAAGTCAAAAGCAACACACTATTATTTAGTTAGTTTTTCAACGGCTTTAATAATGTTTTTGGCGCCAACTCTAAAATATTTATCTTGTTTCTCGATAGTACGAGCGACATGTTGAGCTTGCTGTAACCAGGCTGTTTTTTGTGGAGTTGAGTGAGTAAGCTTGGTCAGTTGCTCAAGGATATGTTCCACATCAGCTTCCATAGAAACTCCATGTTCTTCAAACTTGATTCTAATGTTGTGTTCCCACTCACCCCATTCAGCCAAGGTCAACAAAGCAGCCCCACTAGCAATGGCATCATAAGCCATATCACCAGAAGGCTTAGAGATAAACAAGTCTGCCCAAGGGAAACCATAAGCAATTAGTAACTCATTGGCATCGATGATTTGGGGGTGATAAATAACTTTGAGTGCTTGGTGGTGGTGTTTATGAAATCCTGGTTTCAACATCACTTTTTTACCAATCTCGAACTGGGCGGGGTCAACTGGGTTGATTTCTACGTAGTCTAGTTGTTCGTTTCTAGCTAAATCAATTACCATATCCTTAATATCGACTTGGGTGCCAGCATAAACTAGGACTTCAAACTTAGGCTGAGATTTTTTAAGTTCAGGTAAAAGTTGCTGAAGGATTTGTTTAATTTCTGGTTTATTTGTGCCTAAACCACCAGTGGTCAGACAGATCCTCACTGGGCGGTTAGTTCGCCAAGGAGATTTATGATCTCTAGCCTCCAAAACCCGTGGATCAATCGGTGGTCCGGTGACCACCACTCGGTTTGAATCAACAGTTTTACCTAGTTTGGTGGCTTTATCAAAAAATTCTTGTTTAGTTTTTTCATCAAAGACACCATAGTAAGCCTGATCTTTTTCACTATTAGCCAAGTAATCTTCTCTAACGTGAGGGTCAGTAATCATCTGAAAAACAGTATGGTTTTTTTCTAACAAAATATTACCGGCTGCAATGTGAAAAGAGAGAATTGGCTTTTTAATGTCTTTGGTTAAGGTTAAGAGTGGTTGAGTAATACTCTCAAGAATTGGTAGTTTTTGGCGCCCAAATTTATCAACAATATCTTTAAGTTGCTTCAACATTGGGTACCTGGCCAGGATTTTACCAATAGTCTCGGTAATAATAATCGTTTTCCAGTTTTTGTTGCTGACATAATTGGTTGGATCCACTAACCAAAGTTTTTGGGGATCTAGTTTGTTTTTCCAGGCTTCAACGGCAATTCCAATCGCCATCGAGTAGTGGGCTCTAGACAAAACTACATCTCTAGTTAAGTCATTTTCAGTTAAGTGATGCAGGCCTTTGAGGTCTTCTCGGTAGGTTCCAGAGACCGTGACCAATGGAATCATTGTTTTATTGAGGTATTTTTGGTCTAGTTTTTTAGTTTGACGAAGGGTTTTGTGGAGAATGGGCATATTAATAGACTAGAGGGTTTTTGCTAATCAGACAAGAGTTAGCTATAGTCTTGAGATAAGTTTCTGCTGAATACTGATAATTTTCGGTTATAATAGTGATCTACTTAGGGCTATGATGTAGCTGGTAGCATGAAGGTCTCCAAAACCTTTCGCCGGGGTTCAAATCCTCGTGGCCCTGCAATAAACAAATCCAGCTTTGCTGGATTTTTTTATTGCTAGAGTCGAACTAGGTGAGAAGCGACACGAAGTGAAGTCGGTTCTGCCTGCAAGCAAGCTAAATGCTTTTATTCATGAAAAATTAGACATTTTGTTGTTGTAGAATAGATTTAGAATATTTTTTGGACATCAGGCTGATTATGGGTGAAATAAATTTACATGACATTGGCATAGCAGTAGGAGCTAAGAAAAAGTTTGATAAAATTGTTGAAAGAGCCGAACAAGGAGTCGGGGTAAATGAACTCTTTCCTGGTGAAGGCAAAAAAATTGAGGCTCCTTCAACCAATCAGCTGATTAATGCTCTAGTTCAGAGAATAGAACAATATGAAAAAGATAAAACTTGGAATCAGGTTGAGTTTGACGGGACGAAGACAATAATTGAAAAAAAACTCGCTGTTCCCACTGGTTTAACCACGACAGACATTGAAGTATTACACCAACTTCAACAACGAATTAATTTGCTTTCAGCCTCACCAGCCCCATAATGTTTTAAATTTTTTTGTATTTTTATTACACTTTACCCATGAAGATAACTCATCTTTCAGATAAACCACTAACAACTACAGCCCATAAACAAGAAATTTGGAAAAAAGTCTTGATTGGTGGTGGAGAAGTACCTCACCTTACTCAATATGCAGTTGCTAAACTTAAACCTGGACAAGTGGTTGAAGAGCACTCCCACAGTGACATGTATGAAGTGTTTTTTGTGGTTAGTGGCAGTGGAAAAATAGTTGTAAATGGGGAAGAGCAGTCGATATCAACGGGAACAGTTTTTACTATGGAGCCAAATGACGTTCACTGTGTTGAAAATATTGGTAGGGAAGACTTGGTTTTACAGTATTTTGGAGTTTTAAAGTAAGTTGAAACTAATCTAGTTTGCCTTCTTGAACTATTTCTGCCAACTCTTTTCTTTGGTTTGGTATCTCTTGTTTGTGCATTCTTTCTGGAATTTGATTGAGGTCACCAGGTTTACCAATAGCAATCATGGCAATGGTTTTATAACTATCAGGTAAGTTAAGCTCTTCAGCAGCCTTTTCTCGATCAAAGCCACCAATACCGTGAGCAATTAGTCCTTGATTTGTTGCCTCTAAAGCTAGGTTTTGCCAGGCTGCTCCAGCATCAAATTCCGCAGTTTTGGATACACCCTTTTCATTAACTATTTGAGTAGTTACGACGACCAAAACTGCCGCATTTTTTGTCCAGATTTGGTTAAACTCACTTAGAAAACTAAAGTAAGTTGCCCAGTATTTAGTTTCTTTGTGGGCATAAAAAAACTTCCACGGCTGGAGGTTACTGGCAGACGGAGCCCAGCGAGCAGCTTCAAATAAGGATAGTAATTGCTCGTGACTAATCAATTCGCCACTCATTGCTCTAGGTGAAAAGCGACTATAAATGAGTGGATTAATAGAGTAATTAGGTTGGCGATATTTTTTAATGTTGATTGGAGGATTAAATAACACAAACTTATTTTAACATTTTGTTCTAGCTTGAGTTTTTTAGTATTTTTTTACAAAGTAGTTACTAAAACAGGTCCACTGGGTGTATTAATTTCTTCACTTGAGTCTGCATAAGTTTTACCTTCACTAAATAAAACTGGAGCATTAGTTCTGGATTTCTCTGCTGGGTTTCCACCAGTTATATAAGCCTCAACTTTTCTAATACCATTTTCCCTAAAAGCTTCAGCTAATAGACTAAAAGCTATTTTCATTAAACCCAGACCACCATAGATTTCTTTGCCATTAGTGGCAATATAGCCCTTGTCAGTAATAAAAGCAGTTGGTTCGTTTGAGGTTTTACCTTTAGTTAAGGTGTAACTAATGCCAGCAATTTCTTCTTTTTTATTTCTGTCTGATTCAGGTAAAGAAATAACTAGATAACCACCTCTTAAATCAGGATTTTTGTTAGCAAAGTTTTCCTCTAAGTTAAAAACAAATCTATGTGTTTCTTGGTTGCCATCTCGGTCAATTGAAAATGGTAAAGTTATTCCTGTTTCTGAACTTAGCATTGCTACCAGTTTTTTTCTTTTTTGTTCAATATCCTCTTCAGTGGAGTCTTTAACTTCAAGGTTTTGTTTGATAGTTCTACCTTCTGCTGATTTTATTTGGGAATAGTTTAATTCCATAAGTAAAAATTAATGACTAATAATTAGTATTAGCCTAGATCGATTTAGTTAATATAACAAGTTATAGCTTTTAATTAAAAAAGCTTTGGTAAAGTTGGGTGGTTGAGGGTTTATCAAAGTCCGGTACTATTACCACTTTACTTCTTTTGTTTTTTTCTTCTCGATAAGGGTCTCTTTCACTGACAACAATAAAGGCTTCACTTCGAGTAATTTGTCGGTATAAGTTTTGATAAAAAGTTTCTTTTGCTTGCTTACTATCTGAAATGGGTCTGGGGATTTCAAAAATAAAGCCATTATCACTCAACTTTTTGGACCATAAAGAAATTGGTACAATTGTATCCGTTAATGATCCCCGACCTTTAGAGTTTTCTTCAGGGTAAGTAGCTGGTTCAATCCCTAAAATAATCTTCATTTTTTGCTTATTTATTAGAAAACTAGCAACTTCAAAATGAGCCTCAGTTAATTCAAGTCCTCCTGTCCAATAGGCTACTTTTTCACCTTCATTAAGCCATTGCTCACATTTTTCTTGCGCTTGTTCCAAAGAACCGACATTTTCAACCTCTGTTACCAGATCTGCCCAGACCCAGGGTAGGGGGATTTTATCTGCTGTTTTTAACTCTGAAAATTGCTCTAGCAGCCAGTTAGCATGCTGGTTAATTAAACTTCCTGGTGGGCTGAACCTAATTAGTTTTATTAAATAATCTTTAAGTACTTTGTCAGCTAAAATTTTACCAAGTGATAGATCATAGATATTAGCCTCTTGAACCATTGGTGTACTGAGCATATTTAGCTCAAATTGTTTTATACCCATACATACTGATTTTATTTTACTTGTCAAATATTGTTTAACTTTGCTAGGCTATAACTATTAAATTTACTTAAAAGTAATCAATGCACCTGACTTTTTCTTTTGCCAAAAAAACTGATCAAGACCAACTAATTGAGTTGTTAAATTCAAGAAACGAAGAATCAAGACTAGTTCACCCAGAGAAACCAGCCTTGGATTTAGTTGCCTCTAGAGATATTTTTTTGAAAATTCTAGTGGAACCTAATGTCAAAATTATTTTGGGTAAAATTAGCGAGCAAATTGTTGCCACTGTGACTTTACTTTACTTACCCAGAGTTCGGGCTGGTGGTTATGTAGTAATTTTAGAAGATGTTTTAGTCAAAAAAGAACTTCGTGGCCAAGGATTTGGCAGTGAATTAATGAAGTTTGCCATCGACCACTGTAAAAGTGATAACCGAGTTAAAAAAATTAAGCTTGGGACCAGAAAAGATGCTACGCAAGTTCACCAATTTTATGAGAAACTAGGTTTTAGTTACCAAGAAAACCTAATGCAATTAAGTCTCGGATAATAAAAATTTATATAAAAAACCTAAAATTGCTTTAATGTAGAAATTTAGTTTTTTACATATATAATTTCTGTCAATGTCTATTGAGTTTGATGGTCAAAAAGTTTCTGCGATCGTTTTGGATTTCAATGGTACTTTTTACCTTACAGATAAAGAGTTTCAAAAAACAGTTTGGAAAGATGCTAGATTGAGACTAGTACAAAAAACTTTTGAGTTAGAAGGCAAAACTAGTGTTAATGGCATGGTTTTTGGGTCTAGGTTAGAAGATTTTGTTCAAGAAGCAATTAAAGAAGGTTGGCGAGTTACTTTTAAAAAGTATGGTGGCACTGATGCGGAATTTGATGAAATTATTAATGATGTTAATTTGGCCGAATACTTACAATTTGATCAGGAACTGGCTGAGTTTATTGCTGAACTAATGAAGCATATCCCAGTTTATTTATTTTCTTCTTCAGAAATGGAAAGAGTTTTTGGTGCTTTGGAAGCAGTGATTGGTGAATTAGCTAAACAGCTAGAAAACCAGATTTTATCTGGTGACAAAATGGAACGGGCCAGAAAACCTCAGCCTGAAGCTTTCCAAGAAATGATTGAAAAATTAGGTGTTAACCCACAAGAAACTATTTATGTAGACAATAGTTGGAAAGAGGCTGATGTAGCAGCAGAGCTTGGTTTTATAACTTTTTTAGTCGCGCCTAAGGTGGGTAGTAGCACTATGAATAGTCATGTAGTTCTAAATCGATTGGCTCAGTTGAAAGACCACATAGTTTTTAAATGAAAACTTAGGTGGGGGTGTTGTTAAGGGAAATTAGTAAAATTTATAATAAAAGATTAACTATGATTAGCAATTTACAAAAAACCATTAATTGGTACGACAGTCATGCTGAAGAATACTCTAAAAAAATTAAAGCTAAGTCACCGATTAGTGAGATAGAAAAATTTGTTGAATATTTGCCTAAGGGGGCTTTAGTTTTGGATGCTGGTTGTGCGGCTGGTAGGGATAGTGAACATCTACATGATTTTGGCTTGTCTACAATTGGGATAGATCTATCTTCAAAGCTAATCAAGATAGCCAAAGCAAACTATCCACAGTTAGAGTTTATTGAAGGTGATTTGTTGTCATTGCCATTTACAGATAACAAATTTACTGGTGTTTGGGCCAGTGCATCTTTGGTACATCTGGAGAATGAGAAACAATTAAAAAAAGCCTTACTTGAATTAAAGAGGGTGCTAAAAGATGAGGGGGTTTTGTATCTAAGCATGCAGAATAGAGGTGATCAACCATCTGGTTGGGTAGATGATTATCACTCTAGAGAAGGTCGGTTTTTTCAATTTATTAGTTTTGAAGATTTAACCAAACTAGTAAAAGCTGAAGGCTTTGAGATTTTGAGTTCTTTTAAACGGGAGTCATCACGCCCAGAGATAGAGTGGTCAGTTTTTTATTTAAAGAAGTAAACATTTATAGAAAGTTTACTAGGTAAGTCATGTGGGTTACCTATGATTTGCTTACTAACCAACTAGATAATCCAAGTATTTTGATATAATAAATTAGTTTTTGATATGTATAGATAAGGGCAGAATCTATGACAGAATTATTTTCCAGTGCAAGGCGAAGAGCTTTGGCAGTTTTACATGAAGAAGTAGCAATGAGTGCTGCTGATGAGTTAGCTAGTATTTTTCCTGAGGGTGGTGCCAATCTTAATCCAGAGCAAAAACAAGAAGTTGTTGCTAAGGTTTTTGAAAAAATTAAGGAAGAACTTGAACCACTAATTGCAGAATTTAGAGCTAATGACTGGGAAGTGGAGTTTGATTTCAATGAGGAAGATAGTACCTTGACTGCTATATTTTCTGATACAGCTGATGAAGTTTTTTACATTAATTACTATGTTGGTCCTCATAATGGGAATAAAAAAGATGGCATTGTTGTTGAAGATTTGTCTTTTGCTGTTGGTGACCAAAAATTTAGTGTTTCCATTGATAGTGAAGAGAGTTCTGATTTCAGAGGGATTGGTAGTTATAAGGGGGTAGCAGAGGTAACCAAGCGCATTTGTGGTGAATATTTAGAAAGATTTTTTATTAAGACTTTAGCACCAGGTTTAATTGAGCAAGACGAAGAGGTAGTCTAAATGGTTGAGCGATATCCATCATTTTATTATCGCTTAGAGTTTAGTAATCAAGGGAATAAGAAAAAACCCAGAGAAAAAATTAGGGGTACTCAAAATAGGCAGAAAAAAGAAAAAACTCAGCCGAAAAAAATTATTAGAAATCCTTTTATTAGAAAAAGGTAGGATTGTTCTCCTGATTAGTTATTTGTTATCATGGAGCTAGTAGTTCTTTTATTCAGGGATAACTTTTAATGTCTGAAAATACTTCTCCAGATTTAATAATGCAACAGCCATCTTCATCTGTTCAGCCGACTGTAACAACAACCACGCCTATTGCTCAACAAAATGATAATTCAAGCCCAACCTATTCTGGTAATCCACTTTTTAGTAAAGCCAAAAACCTAAAGGTAATTTTGGGTGGTTTAGTCGGGTTGATTTTAGTGGTAACTGGTGGCTACTGGATTTATGCCAATTACTTTATGTCTCCATTAGGTTTATTAAAAGAAGCAGTTGAAAAAATGGAGGTTGACTCAATTAAACTTGGTTTTGATGCTCAAGCTGAAGACGTGACTGTTGCTGGAACGATTATTGCTCACGAGAAAGGTTTTTCTCAGGCAGATTTTACGATTGGTTTAGTGGAAGAGGGGGTACAACATGACTTTGATCTAAGTTTTATTGCCGATACCAAAGATGTTTATTTCCAGATGAACTATAACTACATGCAACTACTGTTATCTCAGGCAGATCTCATGGTTCCTGGAATTGGTGCCACTCAGACTTTTGCATTGCTTCAACCAGTTGTTACTGGTCAATCTTGGTTGCACATGATGATTCCAGAAGAAGAACAACTAGCTACTGATTCAGATGAATATTTAGCAGAGTATGAACAGTTTGGTGAAAAATTAGCCGAGGCTTTGGTAGTTAAAGATTTTTCTAGAAATACTGAATATCAAGGTAAGAAATATGACATTATTTCTCTTGGTGTAGATAAAGAAAAACTATTGGTAGCAATTGATGCTCTTAAAGATTTGGACCTTAGTACTGAAGTATCTGAGATTAACAACTTTAAGAAAGCAATTGAAGACATGGGTGAACTAAAAGAGACCTTAGTGGTTGTTTACCTTGATGCTGATGGTTATATCAGAATGGTTGATCTATATGCCCCTCAAGGAGCTAGTGAGTCAATCCAAGATGCTATTGAACAACAGGCAGAAACAAAGTCACCATTGATGGCTCAGTTTTCACAAGTTACTGCCGTTTTTCAGCCTGACAAAGGTGTTAAAGAAGGTGAGTCAGTTAAGTTTATGACTATGACCTTTGATGACTACGGTTCTGCGGAAACAGTTATAGAGCCTACCAAGACTGTAGAATGGGAGGAAGTGATGTTGCATGCCCAATCAGAGTTTGCGCCAATTTTTTATCAATACATGATGATGCAACAAGCCCAACCAGGAATGAACCAAGGTGGTTATCCTGTTCAAGAGTCGGTTTATCCAGGACAAACCTATCCTGCTGGAGTGTTACCAAACAGTAGTGACGGTATGCCAATTAATTTTATGCAAATGCTAAACCAATAAAAGTATTTACCTAAGTAAATAAATTAAAGCCCTCATTAACTTGAGGGCTTTTTGGGTTGGTTCGTAGTTTGTAGCCTACACCACAAATAGTTTTGATCGGGTTAAAACCACAAGTTTTAGCCAGTTTTTTTCTTAGTTTGCAAATGTAAGCTTCCAAAGAGTTAGAGTTGGGAATTAAGTCAGTTGACCACGCAACTGTGTAAATTTGTTCTCTAGTAACAGTATGATTTTTACTTTGAATCAGGCAACCTAAAATTTGCATCTCTTTTTTATTCAATTTTAGTTCTTTTCCTTGATAAAAAGCTATTTTTGATTTAAAGCAAAAATGAAAATCTTGCTTAAAGTGATGGTTTTTTGTCCAAGTTTCATTCGTTGTTTTTTCGGAAAAACTAATAAGTTTAAGGACTAACTCATCACCACAAATTTTACCCGAAAAACATTCTTTAATACCCATTTTTAATAGCCGAACCCTTTCTGTTGATGAAGTTTTATTAATAAACAAAATAATTGGGTTATCTAGTTGGTTGGTAAGCAAAAAATAGAGATATTTTTTCAGTTTAAGCGATGTTTTTTGCAGTCTAATCAAAATTAGTTTTTCCGATCTACCTAAACAATTAATATTTTCGCTGGAAAAAGATAAAAAATCACAGTCAAAGTGTTGATTGAGTTTATTTGCTAAGCTTGGAGCAAGTTGCTGGTCACTAAGCACACAGATTTTCACACAGAAAATCAAAAACTTTTTAACTAGTTCTCACGATGAAGTTTGTTTACTCATTGAGAGTTGAAAGTCATTTAGATTAGCCAGTTTAAAACAATGTTAATAATGGGTGAGAGTAGTTGAGAAGCAGGTGAAACTCCACCAAAAGGTAAGATCATAAATAACAAGATGAAGGTACCATATTTGGTCATTACACTTTCATATTCTAAAGCTGTAGATTTTGGCAACAGAGCCAATAAGATCTTGCCACCATCTAGAGGATGAATGGGTAACAAGTTAAAAATAGCCAACATCACATTGATTGCCAAAATTTGGAATAAAGCTAGTTGCAACCAAAGAAATGGCACTAGACCTAGTTTTAAAAGCAAAGAAAGAATTACTGCAATAATCAAGTTTATCAATGGACCTGCCGCCGCAATCAAGGCAGCGTCACGCACTGGTTCTTTGAGATTATATGGATCATAAGGAGCTGGTTTACCCCAGCCAAATTTAGTAAACAGGATGGCAATTACTCCTAGTGGATCTAAGTGAGCTCGTGGATCTAGAGTGAGTCTTCCTCTAGCTCTTGGGGTTGGATCGCCAAGTTTGTCAGTTACCCAGCAATGGGCAAACTCATGAATGGTAATGGACATTAACAGACCACCAAAAATAATAATAAAGGCTAGGGGAGAACTAAATAAGATTTCTATCATAGTAGCTAACTATTTTACCAAACAATTTTGAGAATGCTTTTAAAATTGGTCTTATTAGTCATAAAACTCAACTGTTGATAGCACTAAAACCCGTATTTGTTCATTTGCTTAATAAGTGTTATAATCCTCCTCTGGCTATGAAAAGATTTTCGTTCAAATTCCCAAGAGTGTCTCACATCGGTCACTCTGTATCACACGCTAAAAATAGAAAGAAGCGTGGATTTAAGTATAACTTACACACTGTAACTATCGAAGTTGGTGGCGAGAAGAAACGTTTTCGCGTCCCTACCAAAATGTTGCGGATGCTCAAAAAGTCTGGAGTAACTACTCACTTCAAAAAAGCAGTTGCTACAGAATAATTGAGTTAATTCATTGACTTTAGAAGCCACCTTTATTAGGTGGCTTTTTTGTCCCATAATTAAAATTTTTATAGTTATTTGTTATAATACCACTTCTGCCATCAAGAACAGCGCGTTCTTAATCTATGGCAGGAAAAGGAGGTAACTATGACTGAGGTCTTAGAGTTACCAGCCACTGCAAAGGTTGGCGATAAGTGCCCTCATTGTAATGGACAGCTACGGTTGAGAAAAATATCACCCAGAGTATATCTGGAGTGTGACCAAAGCCCACTTCATTACCGACTTGCAAATGCCGAAGAAAAGGCTAGTTTGCAAAAAGGGCAAAGTTAACCTGCAACAGTACGATCAAACAGGCTCTTTCATGGGCCTGTTTTTCTTTTTTTAGTTAAAGACAGTGAAATTAAATTAGTTGGTTTTTAACTTCTTGCCAGTTAGTAGGATTTTTACCTTCCAACTGAACTTGGTTTAGCATGAGTTTGTTGTTGATCAAAGAGCACTTATGAATAATCATTCGCTTTTCGCCTTTAGCAGTTAATACTTTAGTCCAAAGCTTGGGCCAGGGGTTGTAAGCGCGACAAGCTCTCTCTAGCTCAACGGCTTGTTGTCCAGCTTGCAGGGCCAATTCTAGATCTTTCCAGGATACAAAAGCTTGGTCTTTACTAATTTTATTAGCTAGTGGGGTCGGAGACTCAGCTGGTTGTGGTTGAGGAGTAATTTTGCCAATCATAAAGTCAGCCAAATAGTCAGTCAGTTTTTCACAAATTAAGTCAAAGCTAAATTGGTAGTAATCAGCCTGATTCCAAGTAGGCTCGACCTTGAATGGTAATTGAGTAAGAATTGGTCCAGCATCCATCTGTTCAATAATTTGCATCAAAGTTACTGCTGATTCTGGTTCACCTTGCAATAAGACACTTTGTCCTGGTGAGCTGCCTCGCCACCGAGGAAGTAATGATGGGTGAATATTGAGCGGTGCTTTTTTAGGCCAAGTAAGTAGCCAGGTAGGTACCCAAAAACCAAAGTCTACGACCATGATTAGATCTGGTTTCTCTAAATTAGTTAACTTGGTTTTTACCTGTTGATCGATTTTTTGGTCCACCAAAGTAGTCGCAATCTTATTCTTCTCAGCAAAGTTAGCCAGTGGATTAGTAACCAGTTCTTGTTTTCGACCTACCTTTCTTGGTTGAGGGGTGATGATATGAGTAATTAAGAATCTTTTATCGGCCAAAATTGTTTCAGCCACCTGAGTGGTACGATGTGTTGAGCCAGCGACCCAAATTGTGTACATGATTAGTAGAGCTCCAGTGCTCGTCTATCTTCAATCTCAACTAACTGCCTTTTCTTTTCAAGGTAAACAGGTAAATCATATTCAAGTGAGTAGTCAGTAAACAAAATTCCATCTAAGTGATCGATTTCATGTTGGATAACTCTGGCATGAAAACCTTGAAATTTCTTTTTATCAGCGACAAAAAGACCATTTTCTAGTTTTTCATACTCTAGTTCTACCCATTCCCAACGAGGGACAGGTCCATAAATTCCAGGCATCGACAAACAACCCTCCAATCTAGGATTTTCTGGATCTGGTCCAAAGGTGTGTTTATCACTATGTTTAACGATTATTGGATTAATGAATTCTTGTGGGTTTTGTTGGTTATCTTCAATTAAAGTTAAAAAAACTCGATAAAGTTTGTCTACTTGGGGGGCAGCTAAGCCCACACCCCGAGGGTTAGAAGCATTCAACAAAGTCATTTTGAGATTGTCTAAAAACTGAGTAAATTCGCTAGTATTTTTTTCTACCCGATTTGCTTGTTCACGCAAAGTTGGGTGAGGAATAGTAATTATTTTCATTTAAATTTGATAACCAGCTAATTCTACCAGATAAGTGGCTATTTTTTTTGTTGGGATAGTCAAAATATCTTGGCTGGTGCGCTGTTGGAGCTGGTTCTCAATTTCTTTACCAGCTTGTTTGTTAGTTGTCAGCAATTTTTCATCAGCCCAAGCCCCACGATGTTGTTTATAGCGTTGGTGGATATCATCCAGTCTGTCGTTTAAAGAAGTGATCCCAATTGGAGTAACCCTCAGATCAGCATATTCACAGATTTTTTCTTCCCAAGATTTATTGAGCGTGGCAGTAAGATTAGTAGCATCCATACTATTAATAAGCTCAAGTATTAATTGATTAGCTGTTACTTCTTGAGCCATTTTATAGGTGGCAAGATGAGCGTCTGGACCATATTTTTCAACCATTTTTCTTTGAATAAAATGCCATTCTTCACTATTCAAAACTGGGTCATAAATGGTGGCTCCTGGAGAAAGGTCAAATTTGATCAAGTTGCCTAAATCATGTATTAATAATGCAGCGACAGTCTCGTGAGTTTTGATTGGTTCACCGACCCAGTGGTCACAAATATATTTACCGACTCCAGCAACTGTGTACATGTGTTGTTGTAAGCCTGGTGGAATCTGGAAATAATCGAAGATTTGTTGAGTGGTCATGGTTTAGTCGCTCCAGCAGTTGCTTCTACTTGGTGATATTTTTGCCAGAAACTCGGGTCATCAACTGCTAAGTGTCTCAGAATAAAGCTAAATTGGTCAAGTGATTGTGTGGGTTGATGAGTTTCTGCATAGAGCATGGCTAATTCATCTCGAGCTTTAAGATAGTTGGGTTTGAGGAAAACAGCTTTTTCCAGTGATTGTTGAGCCTCCTCAAACTGTTGCATTTCTTTTTGGACTAAACCCAAGTTATAGTAAAGTTTAGCGTCATTAGGTGACAAAGCGATAGCTGATTTTAGGGTGTGTTCGGCATCTAGATAATATTTAGCATCAAGCTGAGCTAAGATCAGATAAACTCTAGCTCTAGTCTTATAAAAATTAAGATGTCTGGGGTTAAGTGATAAGGCATAGTTGGAGTTATCAATGGCAGCCTTAGTCAGTTTATCGGTCATTTCCGAGTTATTTAAAGTGTCATATTGGAAAGCCAGAATACTGTAAACGTCAGCAAATTCATCATAAAAAACTGCTTCTTTGGGTGATAAAGTAATCGCTTTTTCTAAAAGTTTGGCAGCCTCATAGTAGAGTGATTTTTCTTGTTTTTCTTTACTTTGTTTGTAGTAGCGATCAGCTAACCAAAAATTGCCGATTGAACTAAGTGTTTTTAGGCCAAAACCAGCTACGACTAAGATTAATAAATATTGCCACCATAACAGGGGTTGGTTGGTTGGTGAAGAAAGTTTCGTCACTGATGTTGATTTGGTTTTATTCTTGTTGTTTGGTTTGTTGAGTTGGTTGTTGTCTAAAGTGATTATTGGTAAGGTGAAGATGAGGAGGTTGGTAACAGCAATCGAGAAACCAAAAAAGTGAACAGCTGATAAACCGATTAAACTAGCCAATACCACCCAACTAGAGTTGGCCCATGATTTATATTTTTTGCCGTTTTGCCACAAGTAGGCGATAGTGCCACCCAAAAAAACTAGGTAAGTTACTAGGCCAACAATGCCTGTTTCAGCCAAGTAATTTAGAAATTCATTGTGAGCTTTGTTGTAAAGAAAGTCCCACTCAGAGACTAAGTTATGTTCAATCGGTCGGTCTAAGTAAAAACTATAAGCAAAAGTAGCTGGCCCAGAGCCAAAAATTGGGTAACGTTGCCAGACTTTAATTGCACCGTCCCAAACAATCGATCTAATAGAAAAAGAATCAGTACCTTGAGAAAGATCAAGGGAGTTCAAATCGTTGACAGTTCTCTGGTGAAGAAGAAAACTCCCTCCGATACTACTCAGTATAACCAAAGTTACTATCAAAGGCAAAACTAGTCGATGTTGCAAGGTTATTTGGATTGTTGGTGATTTTTTATAAATGAATAACAAAAATAGAGTCGCCAAAACTAGAATTAAGCCACCCAAGCCAGACTTTGATTTGGTAAACAAGATGGCAAGTGTAGCCAATACTAAGATGATTTCCCAAATAAATTTTAAATTTTTTTGGTACTGATCTCGTAGAAAGAAAATGATTGGGATGGAGCCAATGATGTAACTGGCGAGCCAGTTGGGTTGACCAAAAGTGCCAAAAATTCTGGCTTGAACATCTTGTTTCCAACAAGCAGTGTTAAACTCTTGTTTCATAATGATACAACTGGGAGAGATGCCAAAGTGTTCTGGCAAGGCATATAAGATGGTCAAAACCAGGCCCAAACCATGACTAATAAAGAATGTTAGAAGTTTCTTTCTAGGTACATTGTTCCATAGGCCAAGAGCTAAAACCGAGAAAGCCAAAGATGATAACAAACCACCATTGAGTCGACTATAGTAACCCCAGATGGAGGTTGGTAAATGAATGGAAAAAATTGTTGAGAGCATTTGGCCAGCTAGAAAGATTAAATTAAGAGTAACTAGGGGATGTTGTTGCCAGTAAAGTTTTTTTTCAGTAATTGATCTGATTAGCCATAATGAACCAATTAAGGTTGCCATTACATAAATAAATAGCATTTTGTTTAGTTCAAACAATTCGCTGTGACCCCAGAAAAATAATAGAGGAGAAGTTAGGAACAATGCATGGTAAAGGAAACTAATCAGTTGGACGAACATTGTTGTATTGTAACCTTATAATTGCGTCTTTAGTTAATAGGCAGTTTTCTGGTATATTAAGCAGACTGTTAGTAGCTAATTTACTTGAGAAAATATGTCAGATCCTGCCTTAAATAATCAAAACCAATCATATGTTGATTCTTATGTACCACCAACGAGTGGTCAAATGAGTGCTAATTCAGCTTCAGTTACTTCAATGCCGGTTGCCTCAACCAATGATCCGTTAAAGAAACTAGAAGAGTTAGTGGCTGAGTTTGAAAATAAAAAAGATGAAAAAAAAGCTGACCAGCTTAAAGATCTTAAATCACTAGAAGCTGCTGCTTCTAAGCCAACGGGTGGTTCCGACTCAATGTCTAAACCAGATACTACTCAAGCCACAGATCCTTTAGCTGAATTAGAAAAAGCTTTAGATGAATATGAGAAGAAGTATAAAGATCGAGTGGCTGCAGCAAACCCAACAGTCAGTCATAGTGGAGATAAAGCGATTGGACTTGGTCAAGCATTAGACCAGGTTAAAGCTAAAGCACCGGTTCTACCAGTTGGTCCAACTTCTGATTCTACAGATAAAGTTTCTTTGAAGGATTTAGAAAAAGCAGTAACTGAGTTTGAACAACAAACAACTGATCAAGATAAACTTGTTACTCCGGTTCTAGAGCAAACTCCAAGCAAAGTGAGTGCTAATGATACCGATGAATCAATTGATGAGCAAAACATTTTTGATTTGCTGGGGGTTAGTGATGCTTCAGATCAAGAAAAAGAGGCTTTCTTGGACGAACTCCAACAAGCTCTTTGGGAGGACTTTTTAGAAAAAGACTTAATTCTTTTGGTTAGTGAGCAAGAAATGTTGGAGTTGGATAAAATTAAAACCAGTACCGGATTAAGTGAAGAACAAAGACAAGCTCAATTAATTGCTAAAATTGAGCAGTTAGTGCCAGATATTGAAGAAATCATGCTTGAAAAAGCTCTAGAACTAAAAGAAGATATGGTTTTAGAGAGACTTCAAGGAATTAGAGAAAGTTTCCAACAAGCCAACCAAAATGAAGCTCAACTAGATATCGTTGCTGATCACTTCAAAAATGGTCGCTGGAAAACTGGCACTCAACTTTTGAACTCACTCTAATTTTGTTTGTTATTTTTGGTTAACTCTGCTAATCTCAAATAGAGATGAAAAGGTTTAGTGTTACTAATTTATTTACCCCAAAAGCTACGACTCATAATCAATCACTATTTTGGTTGAGTGGCCAACAACTTAAATTGGTGACTGGTAATAAACGTAGTGTTCACCAGCTAGCTGACAACAGTGGATTTTTGGCTAATAAAGTTGCTGATTTTTCCTTAGCTTTAGAGACTTTGAGAAATGTTTGTCAGACAAGTGGCTTAAAATTTATTAACTTGTGGTTTAGAAACAAGGCGATTGTTTTTATACCGACAGATAGCTCACCTTTGGAAAAAAAGCTTTTTCAGCAATTATTTAATCAGTTGGGGTTTAACCAACTAGAACTGAGAAAATATGAGACTGCTTTTAGAGCCTTTTTAGCCAAACAAGACTATGAAAAAGGTTGTTTTGTTTATGTTGGTCAGGAAGTAAGTGAAATTGGAGTTTTTGCCAGTAACGATCAACAGAGTTTTAATATCTACTACTCTCTTCAAGAAGCAATTGAAGAAACAATTTATTTTTTTAGAGAAAAACATCTTTTAGAGTTGTCAAACAAAGTTGCTTACAAACTTTACCAAGAGTTGGGTTTACAGGGAGAAAAGTTTTCTTTAGTAGTCCGAGGGCGCAATAGTCGTAACAAAGAGTTGCAAACAGCTAGTTTCATGTTTAAAGATGTTGAACCACTTTATTCTTTTTTACAGAAAAAAATCAGTCAAGAAATCGATTCAGTTAGACAAAATAATTTATTTAAGCAGTTTGTTCCAGATAAGTGGGTAGTGTTGGGTGATGATTTTTTTCAAGCTACCCTCGAAAAAATGGGTGAAAAAACTCTTCAGCTAAAGTCTGAGTTCGATCTAATGCAAGGTATTGAATGGTTATGAAAAAACGCTTGTTTTTACTAGCTAGCTGGGAGCAGATTACCATCATTGGGGTAGTATTATTGATTATGGAGTTGTTGGGCTTAGTTAGGCCGGTTCAAGGTTTTTTATTTAATAAGATATTTGTTCCTGGTCAAAATTTGGTAGTAGGTATTACTAATCAGTCATTAACTAACCTGTATGCTGTTAGAAAAGTTTTTAATTCTGCTGTTCACATTCGTGATTTAGAAGCAAGACTAGCTGAATCGACAGCAGCTTTAACAGAGCTACAAACACTCAAAAAAGAAAACCAAGAACTAAGGTTTTTATTGGAAAATACTGATCGACCCCAGACTAGAACTTATCTGACTAGACCAGTGGTTTCATTAACCAAACCAGCAATTGCTGGTGGTCAAGATTTACAATTGGCAGTTGGTTCATTAGTGCTGAGTAGAGAAACCTTGTTAGGTCAATTGAGCAAGATTAACCAATATGAATCTCAGGTGACTTTACTTCACGAAAAGGAGGCTACACCTATTTTAGCCAAGACTGAATCTGGAGTAATGGGCATTATTAGAGGTGATGGTAAAAAAATATTATTAACTGAAGTGGCCAAAACTGATCAACTAGTTGTGGGTGAAAAAGTTTATAGTTTGGGTCAGAATCAGGTTGAGCAGGGGGTATTGATTGGTCAAATTTCTTTTATCAATCAAGATTTGACTAGTTCAGTACAAACAGCGGTGGTTGATCAGTACGTATCTTTTTTTGAAACTGCAGTTGTGGAGGTGAGATGATGAAATGGCGCAGTATTGGTCGATTGAGTTTACACTTACTATTATTATTAGGCTTATTGATCATTGAGTCGACCATGGGTCTGCCTTGGTTAAGTATTTTTTTTATTCAACAAATTATTATTCGATCTTCAACTCTTTCTGCTTGGGTTATCACCATTAGTCTAAGTTTCTTGCTCAGTACAGCTTTTGCCAATTCTTTGTTGCTGGTCTTTGGTTTGTTAGTTTTTCTTTGGTTATACCAAAACATCCGTAGTGTGAGCTGGTGGCTAGTTTATTTGCTAACGGTATTAGTTATTGGTTACCCCAGTTTGGTTCATTTTTCATGGCTGGTTGTTGGCCAAAGTTTCTTGAGTTTAGGTTTATTATTGATTTATACCAAGGGGATTATTTGGTGGCCAAAAATATGGAAAAACAACGAAAAAATAGTTTAGTCAGCATAATTTTTTTGAGTTTGTTGTTAGCTTTAAGTTTACTAGCTTTTAGAGTGATTGATTTGCAAGCTTTTCAAGGTCAGTGGTTTGCTGATATTTCTTACCAGAATCGGCTTTTTAGAACTGAGATTCCAGCAGAACGGGGAGTTTTTTTAGATCGTTATGGAGATTTATTAGTAGTTAATCAACGGGCTTATCACCAAATTTCCGAACCCACTGCTCTTTATCCTCAGACTCAACCAATTACCAGAGATCAAGCTTTGGAGTTAACTATTACTCAACCTTTTTCAGTTAATTATTCTTTACAACGTCAGTATTTGAGGCCATTTTCAATGGCTCACGTTTTGGGTTATGTGACTGGGGTGACAGCCGAGGATTTGCAACAAGATAACCAATATAAATTGACTGATTCAGTGGGGAGAGCTGGACTAGAATCTTACTTTAATGATTTAGTTAAAGGTAGAAAAGGTTTCCGAGAGTATGAAATCAATGCTTTGGGCAAAAAACTAACCGAAGCTAAATTTGAACCACCAGTTCAAGGCAGAAACCTTCAGACATCTTTGGACCCATATTTATCAACAGTTGCCTGGCGGGCAATGGGTGATAAAACTGGTTCAGTAGTTATTCTCGATCCAGAAACAGGCAAGGTTTTAGCTTTAGTTAGTACACCAGCTTTTGATAGCAACCTTTTTAGTCCTTCAAACATAGCTACTGAACAAGAAACCAAACTCAGTGAGTTGAGGTTTGCTTTAGCAGATGAGAAAAGATTATTTTTTAATCGGTCAGTGCATGGGACTTATCCTCCAGGCTCGATTTTTAAACTAGTCACAGCGCTAGCTGGTTTGGAATCAGGGGCTTTTGATACTACCACCGAGGTTGATGACCAAGGTATTTTGGAAGTAGGCGAATATCGTTATGCTAACTGGTATTACACTCAGTATGGTCGCACTGAAGGTCTAATTTCTTTGGTGAAGGCAATTGCCAGAAGTAATGATACTTATTTTTACAAAGCTGCCGAGTTGTTGGGTGTTGATAATTTAGTTAAACAAGCTGAGTTAATGGGGTTTGGTCAGCCAACTGGCATTGAGCTAGCTGGTGAAAGAGCTGGTTTAGTCCCCAATCCAAGTTGGAAAGAAAAAACTTTGGGTGAAAAGTGGTTTTTGGGAAATACTTTTCATTTAGGCATTGGTCAAGGTGATTTGTTGGTTACGCCTTTGCAGCAGGCTCAAATGTTGCAGGTTTTTGCTAATCATGGACATTTGTGTAAACCAAGTTTACTGGCTGATTCACAAGCTGTTAATTGTAGTTCGATTGGGGTTAGTGAGGCTCATTTACTAGCGGTTGAACAGGGTATGATTGAGGCTTGTTCAACTGGTGGCACAGCTTATCCATTTTTCTCTTGGAATCAACAGCAAACTAGCCGGTTGGAGCAAAACTTGCCAGCTAATAAGCTAATTGATAATGGAGTAGTAGCTTGTAAAACTGGGACTGCTGAGTTTGGGGGTGAAGATGAACGTGGTTATCGTAAAACTCATGCTTGGTTTGGGATGACAGTTGGTGGTTTAGATCAATTATTGGCTCCAGAACTCCAAGTTTTGGGGGTTAACACTGAGAGTAAGTCAGTAGCAGTGGATGTCACTGCTGAGGCTGATCGAGATTTACAACTAGAGAGACAAACTTGGTTGAAAAAAGTTCAGGCTCATGGCTTTCCTGATAGCTTAGTTATAGTGGTGTTGGTGGAAAGTGATGAAGAACAACCTTATCGAGAAGGTTCTAGAGACGCTGCTCCAGTGGCCCAGACGATTTGGCAGTGGTTACTAGGGGAAAATAATTAAATAGTCAGTTTTACTTGTTAAAGTTGTTTTATGGTTTATTCAAAAGAGTTTTTGGTAGCTCTTTATTGCTTAGATGGAGTGGGGGTAAAGCATTTTTGGCAGATTATTAATAGCCTAACTAAAGCCGAAGTTTCAGAAAATGATTTTTGGGTCAATAAGGGCCAGATTTGGCAAAAAATATCGCTGAATAAAAAAATTGAAGAATCAATTTATAAATTTAATAAAGAACATAATAGCTATTCTTTTTTCGAGCAAATTATTAGTAAATATATTCGGGTGGTCTTGGCCACAGAGTCGGAATATCCCAGCCTACTCAAACAGCTAGATTTTCATCCACCTTTAATTTTTATTAAAGGGGCAACTTTGAAGTTGGCTCCAGCTTTAGCGGTCATTGGCAGTAGAAAAATTACACCTTATGGTAAACAAGTAATTGATTATTTAGTTCCAGGATTAGCTGAAAGGTGGACAATCGTCTCTGGTTTTATGTATGGAGTTGATGTTTATGCCCAACAGGTGGCTCTTAAGACTAGTGGTTATACGGTTGGAATACTGGGATTTGGTTTTGACTATATGTACCCAGCTCACCAGAAAAAGTTAATGGCAGAGTTTCTAGCTAGTGGAGCAAGTTTTATCTCTCCATTTGCCCCTCATGTGGCACCAAAGCCAGGAAATTTTCCGGCTAGAAATAGAGTTGTTGCTGGTATTACTGCTGGTTTATGTGTGATTGAAGCAGCCAAGGAGAGTGGTAGCTTATTGACTGCTAGTTACGCTGCTGATTTAGGTCGAGATGTTTGGGCGGTACCAGGGTCGATTTTTAGTCCTTTTTCAGCTGGTGTTCAAGCTTTATTAAACCAAGGCGCTAGTTTAGTAAGAGAGGCTAGCGATATTAACTCAGTGTTGGGAGAGGTTTTGGGTAGTCGACCAACTACTTCTTCTCCTGATTTAGCCAGTAAGTTGTCACTACAAAATTTTATCCTAAATTCTCAAGAACAATTGATTTTAGACTTACTTCAAGCTCAAGCTGCTAGCACTGATGAACTGTTGAGCAAAACTCAGCTGACTTTAACTGAGTTACAATTAAGTTTATTTAACTTACAACTAAAAAATCTAGTCGAAGAGCAAGGAATTTATTGGTTTTCTCGAGTTTGAACCGATTAGTTGTTAGGCAAAATTTGCCAGATAGTGTATAGTCGTTGTTTGTATGTCCAGTCAAAAATCTAAGCTAGTTATTGTTGAGTCTCCGACCAAAGCCAGAAAATTACGGGGTTATTTAGATAAAAACTATATTATTGAGGCTTCAGTTGGTCACATCAGAGATCTGCCATCAAAAAAATTGGGAGTTGATTTAGCCAATAATTTTGAACCAGAATACGAAGTGAATCCAGATAAGAAAAAAGTTTTAACTGCTCTAAAAAAAGCCGCCCAACAATCTGATACTGTTTATTTGGCAATGGATCCTGACCGTGAGGGGGAGGCGATTGCTTGGCATGTTAAGCATTTATTGGCTGATAAAAATCAATCGCTCAAGTTTGTTCGATCTACTTTTCATGAAATTACTAAAGACGCTGTTTTAAAGGCAATTGCCAACCCAGGAGAGATTATTTCTGACTTGGTGGATGCTCAACAAGCTCGGAGAGTGGTCGATCGCTTGGTGGGTTATAAAGTTTCTCCAGTTTTATGGAAGAAAGTTCGCCGAGGTTTGTCTGCTGGCAGAGTCCAATCAGTGGCTTTACGATTAATTGCTGAACGAGAAAAAGAGATTGCTGCTTTTATACCAGAAGAATATTGGGAGGTAATGGTTGGTTTGAATACTGAAGATAAAACTTTGAAAACCTTTGACCAAGAGGGTAAAGAGTTAAAGGAATTACCCGCTAGTGTTTTTATTGCCCAAGTGACTGATTGGCAAAAAAAGAAATATGAACCTAAAAAAGAAGCTGATGTCACTGACGTAACCAAGTTTTTGGCTCAGGCTAAATATGTAGTTAAAGATATCGAACAAAAACAACGTAAACGTCAAAGTTTACCACCATTTACTACATCAACACTGCAACAGGCCGCTGCTAATAAGTTTGGTTATTCATCCAAACAAACGATGGCTTTGGCCCAACAACTTTATGAAGAAGGTTTAATTACTTATCATCGTACTGATTCGGTTAACTTAGCTGGAGAAGCGATCGCTTCGGCAAGAGAATTAATTGCTAGTAAATTTGGTAACAAATTTTTACCAACCCAACCAAGAATTTTTGCTACCAAATCAAAAAATGCCCAAGAAGCTCACGAAGCGATTAGACCAACTCATGCTGAGCAATTGCCAGAGCAAGTGACTGGGTTAACTCCACAACAAGCCAAACTTTATGACCTAATTTGGCGCAGGTTTATTGCTTCACAGATGGAGTCGGCTGTTTATCAACAAACTAAAGTAGTAGTTGAAGCTAAAGATGCTCAACATCAAGCTTTGCTCCAAGCTAACGGCTCGATCAAAGAGTTTGCTGGTTGGACTGAGTTGTTTGCTGGTAATGGTGACACTTTGCTTCCAAATTTAACTAAAAACCAAGATCTATATAAAGCTGATTTAGCGGCTAACCAAAAATTTACCCAACCACCAGCAAGATATAATGATGCCTCTTTGGTTAAAGAGTTGGAAAAGCGTGGGATTGGTCGCCCAAGTACTTATGCCAGTATTATTTCCGTGATTGTTGATCGTGGTTATGTGGAGAGACAAGATAAAAGATTTTTTGCGACCAAGATTGGCATTGTGGTGAGTGATTTCTTATTGAAGAATTTCCCAGAAATCATGAACTATGATTTTACTGCTGAGATGGAAGAAGACTTAGATCGAATTGCTCGTGGTGAGAAGGAATGGAAAAAAGTAGTTAAAACCTTCTTTAATCCTTTGGCTGAAAAAATTAAAGAAGTAGAAAAAGATGCTGATCGAGCAGAGATTCCAGTCGAAAAAACTGGTTTACCCTGTCCAGACTGTGGTCAGACCGAAAAAGGTGAAATCGTGATTCGAGATGGTCGGTTTGGTCGTTTTAAGAGCTGCAGTCGTTATCCAGAATGTAAGTTTACTGAGAATATTGTTGAAAAACTTGAAGGTCAGCTCTGCCCCCTGTGTCAAAAAGGTGATATTGTGATTAAGCCGAGTCGTTGGGGTAAATCATTCTTTGGTTGTGGTAACTACCCAGAATGTGATTGGGCTAGTTGGGGTAAGCCTGAGCCTGATTTTAGAATCTCGAAAATGGAGTGGGAAGCTCAAAAAAAGGCTAGAGAAGAACGAAAAAAGAAACGTTTCGGTGATAAAAATAATACTGACAAGAAAAAATCGACTAAAACTAAGGCTAAAAAGACTAGTAAGAAAAAGAAGGTTTAAATTTTTTGGTCATGAAAATCATTCTTTTTGGTGGAGCATTTGATCCGCCACACTTGGGTCATCGGTTCATTGTTAAAAATATTCTTGATTTAAAATTAGCTGATGAAGTCTGGTATGTGCCGGCTAAAACTCATCCCTTTGCCAAAAAACTAACTGTTGATGAACATCGTTTGGCGATGTTGGAGTTTTTAGTTGTTGATGACCAGCGAACCAAAATCGAGACTTATGAGCTTGATAAAGATGGAATTAGTTATTCTCATGAAACTTTGGACGCCCTGGCTCAAAAATACCCAGAGCATGAGTTTGCTTGGTTGATTGGTTCTGATAACTTACCCAAGTTTCACTTGTGGGGAGATAGCAGGGGTCGTGATTTTAAAGCAATGTTAGCCAAATACCCTTTTTATGTTTATCCTAGAAAAGGTCACCCATTTTCACCTTTATATGGCAATATGGTGCCACTAGAAAATATGAAAGAAATTGAAGTTTCTTCGACTTTGGTTCGAGAGATGATCAAGCATCATCAGGATATTAGTAAGCTAGTCAAAGACGAAGTGGTTCAGTATATTAAGAAAAATAATTTGTATCCTGAAAGTTAGTTATGGCTAATGCTAAATACAAACAATATTTTACTTTGATGGAAGACCAAAACAAGCAAATCTTTGCTGATTTTTTCCGAGTTCACCAACTTTTTGAGCTTGAAGGTACTAAATACGAGGAAGAATTCCATCAAACTGGTCAAAAAGTAGTCGATATAATACGTGATTGGGATCGTCGCCTTTGTTCAGCGATGGGTAAGGGTGCTTTTAGCCAATATTCTCAGAAATTATCAGAAAAATTTTGGGATGAAGCCAGAAAAAACTTTCCATTGATAGATAGAGTAGGGGTGAGAGTGAAAAAAACGAGGTAAAAAGTTGGTAAAAACAGAATCTTGTTTATAATACCTCTTATGATGTCAGAATTTAATGCTTCCCAAACGATTGACAAATTAGTTAATGCTTTACAAGCAGTTTTCACTAAAGCAAATAAAACTAAAGCGGTGATTGCCGTGTCTGGTGGAATTGATAGTGCTGTGTCTTTATCTTTATTGGTCAAAGCCATTGGTGCAAAAAATGTTTATCCAATTTTTTTACCCTACAAAACCCAGGATATGGCTGATGCTCAAACGGTGGTTGAGTGGAATAAAATTCCTCAAGAAAATTGGAATTTAGTGCAAATAGAGCCAATTGTAGAACAACTCGCAATCTCATTGAAAATTGTGGCTGAAGATCAGGTTCGCTTGGGCAATGTAATGGCTAGAACGAGAATGATTGCTGTTTTTGATTTAGCCAAAAAGCTTGATGCCTTGGTGTGTGGTACGGAAAATAAATCAGAAAAATATTTGGGATACTTTACTCGCTTTGGTGATGGAGCCTCTGATATTGAACCGATTACTAACTTATATAAAACTCAAGTCAGAGCCGTAGCTGAAGCGTTGAGTTTACCAGCAGTTTTTTTAATCAAAGCTCCCAGTGCTGGCTTGTGGTCTGAACAAACAGATGAAGTTGAACTTGGTTTTTCTTATCAGGAAGCTGACGTAGTGATGGAACAATATTTAGATCAACATAAGTCTATCGAAGAAATTAGTGGCATCGATCCTGAAAAAGTTCAACGGATTATTGGTCGAATTAAAGCCATGAAATTCAAACAAGAAGTGCCTTATTGTTTGTAAAAAAACTTTCACACAAAAAATTTATCATTAACTAACCTAGATTAATTAAATTAGGTTAGTAGGCTAGACTTTTTTTGTTTTTTTCGTTACATTGTGTCTTATGTTTCAATACTTGCCACTAGATAAAAGAACTCCAGATCATCAATACAAAGATTTGCTCAAACAGATCATGAAAGAGGGGATTAGAACCAAATCTCAGCAAGGAGTGGATGCTTTGACTTTGATTGCTCCTCATTCGTTACACTTCAAATTAGAGAATGGTTTTCCGATTATTACTGAGAGAAAAATTAGTGAAAAAATTTGGGGTCAAGCAATTGGCGAGATTATTGGTTTTGCCAATGGGGCTAGAACCCAAGAAGAATTGTCAAATTATGGTTGTCACTGGTGGAAAGATTGGGTGACTGAAGCAAAATGTAAGAAGAGAGGTCTAGAAACTGGCGATATGGGTCCAGGTAGTTATGGGGCAGCTTTTCATGATTTCCCCACAGCTGAAGGTCCAACTTACAATCAATTTAAGAACATTATTGAGCAAATTAAAGAAAAACCACATCTCAGAACTCATTTTATTAGTCCTTGGGTTCCCCAATACACAATTAGAGGCAAGGGCAAACAACAAAAAGTAGTGGTATGTCCATGTCATGGTTGGATTCATATTAGAATCATTAATGATAAGTTAACTTTACATATGTTCCAACGCAGTAGCGACACACCAATTGGTTTACCAGCCAATTTGGCTCAATATGCAGCTTTAACCATGATGATTGCAGAAGCTACTGGGTACGAGGCTTATGAGTATGTTCATAGTTTCTCAGATGCTCATATTTATGTGGATCAATTACCTTATGTAGAAGAAATGTTGGCTAGAGAAGATAAGGTTCTGCCTACGATGACAATGAAAAAGAAAAAAGATTTTTTTGATTATAGAGTGGAAGACTTTACCTTAACCGATTACGAGCCACACCCAGGGATTTGGAATATTCCAGTGGCGATCTAGAAAGTTTTTACTATGGCAAAATCAACTAAATACACTGGGCCCACCACTTTTGTTGACATTGATAACTCCAGAAAACCAGAACAAGTAGCAGTGATGGAACAAATTATTGAGGATGGTGGTTGCCCGTTTTGCATGGAAAACTTTCAGAAATATCACGAACAAGAAGTTCTGAAAGAGGGTCAATTCTGGTTGATTACTCCGAATCGCTGGCCTTATGAAAATACCAAGCTTCATTTATTGGCAATTTTGAAAACTCATGCAGAAAATCTCCAAGAAATTCCGGTTGGAGCTGGAGAAGAATTAATTGAGCTTTTTAAATGGGTAGAACAAAATTACAGTTTACCAGGAGGAGGTTGGGCAATGAGATTTGGGGATACTAACTATTCAGCTGGCACAGTTAAACATCTTCATGCTCAGTTTATTGTGCCTGATATCGGTAAAGAAAACTTTAAACCAGTTAGATTTAAAATTGGTAAAGGTTAGTTTGTTTTTGTTAAATATTTAGTTATAATCCTCAAGCTGTGGAAAAATTACCACTTTATGTTTTGGCCAACCAAGAAAAAAAGCCATTAACAGATTTGTTATTTTGGTCTGAGTTTAAGTTGGGAAAGTTTTTACTAATTGTTTTAGCTGATGAAGCCGTAAACCTTGTTTATCCAATGGTTTTGCTTGAGCCAACCACTGGCCAAGTAGTATCTTTTTTAAAAATGCCACGAACAATCCTGGCTGAATTGGCCAATATTGAAGAATTAAGTGAGTCAGCTGTAGAAATGATCACACTTTTAAAAAGTGCTAAAGCGTAATTTTTTCAATCTTTACCTGGTTGTCTAGTAGGATTCTTTCACCATCTAGTACACTGTAGCCCTCGATAAAGTAAACTTTTTTGATGCCACTATAGGCAATTTGTTTAGCACAAACTGGACAGGGGAAAGTAGTTACTATTAATTCTGTTCCAGATAGAGAAAGACCTTGTTTAGCTGCTTCTGCAATCAGGAGTGCTTCTGCGTGAATGGCAGTTGAGACTTTAAGATATTCTCCTTTGTGGAAATTAGCTCTAGGATCACCTTCATAAGCAGTTTGGTACTCATTAGGTACATGTTGATTGTGGTGAGCTAAAAGAATTTTTGAACCTTTGAAAGCCACTGCACCAACGTGTCTCCACCAATCTTCACTTCGGTTTTTTTCCGTATTGGCTTTAGCAATAACCTTGAGGATACTTTTTTTATTCTTTTTAGCTTTATATTTTGATAAGTCAACCTCTTTTATTGATGATTTCTCATCCCACATTAGAAAAGTAGAGTCAAAACTTACTTTATTTTTGGCAAAATATTTAGTTACTAAATGGTGGCTAATTGTTTCATTAGAAAAAATTAAACTAGCTTTTTTAGTTTGTAATTCTGTTAAGGTTTGTTGATTTAAAATCTTAATGTCACTAAATAATCTAAGAGATTCAATTAGATCTTTGGTCAAATTAACATCAATTGCCCTGATATCTTTTTGCAAAGCTCTTAACTCATGAGCTAGTTCATGACTGATTAACCATAGGTCAGTAATGCCATTTTTTTTGATATTTTTAATAAAAAAATCTAGATAGCCCTGATGTAAAACTGGTACATAGCTGACCAAGATAAAATTACTTTTTTTCGCCTTTGAGTTCACTCAAAACCTCCTCAATTGTTCTGATTAACTTATTGGTTAAGACAGATTCGATTTTTTTGGCTGCTCCCATCTGCAGTAACCTGATTTTAGCACTAGTCGAAGTAACAGCCATTGGATCTAGGATTACCACTTGGCCACAGATTTTTTCCAGTTCTTTGATTTGTTCTGGTTGGTAAGTTTCTTTGGTAGCAATTAACACATCAGGTTTAATGATCTTGATTAATTCCCACTTAGGGGCGGAGAGTTTTTTGAGGACAGCTAAATCAACTGAGGTTAAGTAAGTGAGCATCTCCAGTCTTTCTTCTTCTGGAACAATCGGTCTATCTTCACCTTTTCTTTTTTTGATTTTTTTATCGCTATCTATGCCGACAATCAAGATATCACCATAAGATTTAGCTTCCTTACAGTACCTAGCATGACCGATATGGAGCATATCAAAGGAACCCTGAGTTAGGACAATTTTCTTTTTTCTTTGACGTTGTTGCTTGACGTAATCAGCAACCAATTTGTAGTCTGTGGCGATCTTGTAGCCGTTATTTTTCTTTGTCATAGCTTGAATGAGCAGATTGTAACTGATAACCGCTTAAAAATATACTTTTTTACGGTACAATCGGTACAAGATGAAAGTCACCGCCATTAAAACTCCTATTTTTCACCCACAGGCAGATTTATTTGTTTTTCTTAAAGAGAATATTCAGGCTTTAGAAGAAGAATCAGTAGTAGTGATTACTTCTAAAATTATTAGTTATGCTCAAAATAGATTTGTAGTAGTAGGCGATGGTTCCAGAAAAGAAAAGCATGAGCTTGCCAAACAAGAGTCTGATTTTTATTTAGATCCTAGTTTGTCAAAATACGGAGTGATTTTAACAATTAAGAATTCAATTTTGGCGGTAAATGCAGGTATTGATGAGTCAAATTCTAATAAACACTATGTCTTGTGGCCAGAGAACCTTCAACTGGTTACAAATGAAATTTGGCAATTTTTAAAAGAACAGTTTAAAGTCAAAAAACTTGGCGTGATTATTACTGATAGTAAAACAATCCCACTTCGCTGGGGTGTAACAGGCACAGCTATTGCGCACTGTGGGTTTAAGGCTTTGTTTGATAAACGTGGCCAAAAAGATATTTTTGGTAAAGAATTGGAAATGACTCAGATCAATATAGCTGAAGCGGTTGGTATCGCTGCAGTTTTTGAGATGGGTGAGGGCAATGAGCAACAACCTCTGGCAGTGGTTAATGAAATTAAACAACCAATTATTTGGCAAGATCGGCCTCCCACAGCACAAGAGTTAAAGGATTTAGTTATTGAGCCGGTGGATGATGTTTATGCACCAGTTTTGATGAGTGTTAAATGGAACAAGGGGGGAAAGAAATGAACGTTTTTTTAATTGCGGCCTTGAGTGGAGATGGTTTTTTGGGTCGTGATGAAGCCCACAACTCCATGGAGTGGACCAGCAAAGAAGATAGTGAGTGGTTTTGGACCAGAACTGAACAAGCTGGTGCAATTGTGATGGGTAGAAAAACTTTTGGGGCAACTAGACGGCCTTACACCCCATTACCTAATAGAAAAAACTATGTTTTAACGAGTGATCCAGTTAAATGGCAACAAGAAAGTAAGTATCCACTAGCTAGACTTGAATATAGTAACTTAAAACCAAAAGATTTAATTGCAAAAGCTGAAGTCGATGCTAAACAATTAGGATTTTCTGAGTTAGCTATTTGTGGTGGAACCAGTGTTTATACTCAGTATTTACTTGCTGGTGTCTTGAATACTTTGTATTTAACCAGAGAAACTAAAGTTGAACTGGGTGGCGGGATTCCATTATTTGCTGAACAGGATTTAGAACAAATCTTGGCTAGTAATTTTGATTTAATTTCAGAAAGACCTCTCAATGATCGAGGTACTTTACTTCAAGAATGGAAAAGTCGGGGAAAGGAAACCAGATGAAAGTTTTAATTAAGCGATTTGATAAAAGTTTGCCATTGCCAGAGTATAAAACTAGTGGGGCGGCTGCTTTTGATCTTTGTGCTAGACAAGATACTTTAATTCCTGCTCATAAAGTGGTTTTAGTGCCACTAAATATTGCTATTCAGTTACCTGCAGATCATTGGGCTTTGTTGTCTGCCAGAAGTTCACTTCATAAAATGGGTTTAATGGTGGCCAATGGAATTGGGGTTGGTGATTATGATTATCGAGGTGATAACGACGAATATATGGCCGCTTTGCTTAACTTTACCGATCAAGAAGTGATGGTTAAAAAAGGTGAACGAGTAGTGCAGATGATTATTATGTCTAGAGAAAGAGTTGATTTTGAAGAGCTAGATAAGTTTGAGACTGAAGACCGTGGTGGTTTTGGCAGTACTGGTAAATAGCTTTTAGTTTATTTTCGTCTTTTTTTGGTGTACCTAAATTTGGTGTAGTTTTTTCAGTTTTAGTTCATAGTGTTGTGAGACACTTACCCACGGGGTAGAAGGGACGGTGAGTTGCAGTTAGTTATTAAAAACACCTTTTTTGTTCTTTTAAGCAAAAAGGACTGATCTTTTGGGCTTAGTACTTATAGTCTAATTTTTTATTTTTCGCTTTGGGATTTCTTGGTATTGTGTGCTGATTTTATTTCATGTATGAATATTGCTCATATACAAATTGTAGTAGATCAATTCTAGATATAAACACAACAGGTTGTGTTTCAGATGTAAAAATGAGTAAAACTAATATTAAAGAAACCAAATCAACTTATCCAGCTAATTGGAAAGAAATTGATCATCCTTTTTATAACCTAGTTAAGGATCTACTAGCTGGTAAAGGAGCAACTGAGCTAGTTGACCAAGAAAAACTAGTTCCTAATCAAGATTTTTGGGGAGTTAAGCCTCCAGAGGAAATTATTATTGCCACTGGTAGTACTAGAAAAGCTTACATGTTGAGTGTTGTCCTTAATGGTTTGGAGATTCCTCTCAATCATCCAATGGATTTCCAAGATTTTATGGTGCATGCAATTTTTAATGGTGATGGTTCTTTGAAAGCTAAAACTTTTCTAGGTGAGTTCCATGGTGTGCCAGTTTATGCAGAGTCAGCCGCGGCTGGTGAAACTGTTGGCAATAACCCCAAAGCAGAAGCAGTTAATAAAGCTTTTTGGTTATCAGAACAGCCTCAGTATGTGGGGCGACATGTTTTAATTATTTCTACTGATACAGTTGATTTTGTAGATAGGGATGGTAATGGTTTTGTTTCTCCTGGAGAAGAAGGTCTTGGTAAACCAATGAACCAAGCTCACTATCCTAAAAAAAACTCACTAATGAAATCAAAAAATGGGTTGATAAAAACTATTGGTGACAAGATTTTTGCTTGGCAGGAGAATAATTTTTTTGCAGAGTATACAAGAGAAAACTTTGCTTTAGGTTTAGATATTGTTCATACCAATGCGATTGCAATTATTGACTTACTCAGTAGTGGCGAAGAAGATTTGGTTAGAATTTGGGAAGTGATTCTAAAATCAGAGATTGATGCAGAGTTTTTTGAAAAATACAGACCAGTAATAGATCAGGGAGGTGGTGGTGCTTCACAACAGAATCAGCATTGGTCATCAACTGAGAATATTTTTTCTTCTTTAGACCAAGAAACCCAAGGAATTTTAGCTATAATTAAAGACACCGATCCTCAATTTTTTAAGTTTTTAATTATTTTCCAGATTTCTGGCATGCCAGTGATGAATATTTTACAAACAATTGAAAACTGGGCTAAGCAAAATAAAGAACAGTTGGCCAAAAAAGAAGTTGTTGTATTTAAGGCTCAATAAAGTTAGAGTGAGTTACTTATGAAAAAATTTCCAGGTATTCTTATTTCTCTTGAAGGTGGTGAGGGTGGTGGTAAAACCACTCAAGCTGTTTTATTGAGAAAAAGGCTTGAGCAAGCTGGTCGTGAAGTGATTGCGGTGCGTGAACCGGGTGGGACTGTTATTAGTGAACAAATCAGAAATGTTGTTTTATCTAGTAAAAATCAGGGGATTACTGATTTAACTGAAGTATTACTTTTTCAAGCTGCTCGAGCCCAAATTTATCAGGAGGTAGTTATTCCAGCTTTGAAAGTTGGCAAGGTGGTCATCATGGACCGAACTCGTGACAGTAGTGTGGTTTATCAGGGCATGGTCCGAGGAGTTGGTAGAAGTAAAATCGAAAAACTCAATGATATCTCCACTCAGAAAACCGTGCCTCACTTAACTTTGTTATTAGATGTGTCAGTTGAAACTGGTTTAGCTCGTCGAGCTGATTCGGGCAAGATGGATCGTTTAGACATGGAAGCAGTAGATTTCCATCAGAAAGTAAGAGCTGCTTATTTGACTTTAGCCAAAGAAGACCAGGACCAGCGTTGGCGAGTGATTGATGCTGAAAAAGATGTTAACCAAGTGGCCGAAGCTTTATGGCAAGAGGTCAAAGCTAAAATTGATGAGTTAGCTTAAAGAATCATGCAAAAACTCCCCAAAGCAGTCACTAGATTGATCGAAAAATTTGAGCGTTTGCCTGGAATTGGCCCAAAATCTGCCCAAAGGTTAGTTTTTTACTTGTTACATAATCCTGATCATGAGTTGATCGACTTTGCTGATAAACTCACCGCTCTGAAAAAAAATACAGTGATGTGTGAGATTTGTCACAATGTTGCTGAAGTTTCTCCATGTCCGATTTGTATTGATGAAACCAGAGAAAAAACTGTAATGTGTGTGGTAGAACAGCCTTTGGATTTATTGGCACTAGAGAGATCGAATATTTTTGCTGGACAATACCACGTCCTTCATGGAGCAATTTCACCATTAAATAATATTGGTCCTGATCAACTTTATTTACGAGATATCTTGAAGAGATTGGTTGGGGTTGAAGAGCTAATTTTGGCTACTAATCCAACTATGGAGGGAGAAGCTACCGCGTTATATATTACTGAGTTGGTTAAAAAAAACACTAATTCAGCAATTAATAAGATCAAGATTACTCGAATTGGTCATGGTTTGCCGATTGGAGCAGATATTGAGTATGCTGATGGAGTAACTTTAGCCAGGGCACTAGAGGGGAGAAGAGAAGTTAAAGCATGATATACTGAGTAGTGAAACATGGTGAACAACCGAGTAGTTAAAGTTAGGACCGACTTATTTCTCAATTGAGAAATTGTCGGTTTTTTTGTTCTCAAGTAACGGTTGGCTTGGGAAACAGAAAGGAATGTAATGGACATCCTTGTTCAAGCTAAAAATGGAGAAGCCACTCAAGCTTTACGTTCTTTTATCAAAACTCAACTTTTAAAGGTTGAAAAGTTGGGGGTGCCAATTCGTCAAATTAGAGTTTTCTTGGAAAACATTGCCAGAAAAGATAGTGATCCACACAGAGCATCAGTTGTGGTAGATGTTGAGGTTAAAGGCAAAAAAACTATTTCAGTCAAAAGCCATGCCCATGATTTATATCAAGCAGTTGTCAAAGTTTCTAAAGACGCTTTGAGACATGTAAGAAAACAAAAAGAAAAGAAGCTCACTAAGCTTAGAAAACATCAGCGAGAGTTGTTTAGGGATATTGAAGAATAGTTTGGGTCTAAGTTTCTTGAGTTAAGACCAAGCTTTAATTACTCAGCTTATTGATCTGGTGGAGACAGTCTAGTATTGTAGATATATATGACAGATCCCCAACAACAAGATCCATTAGCCGCTCTTGAGGAGCTATTAAAAGATTCTAAAAGTGGTGGTGTAGACCCACAACAAGAGCCGACACCAGCTGGTGAAACAGCAGTTGACCAAGTTGCTGAAGAACAAAAGCAAAAAGAAATTGAGGCTTTAGAAGCTCAACAGCAACAGAAAGATGCTGAAGATTTGCGTAAGCAAATTGCTGGTTTGCAAGAAATTACTAATACTCCACAAGAACAAGCAAGGCTTGCTCAAAAAGACCAACAAGCTCAGCAACAGACAGAGCAATCAGCTCATCAAGAAGAGTACAAAATTAGGCAATTGGGTCACACAAAAGTATAAAAATATGTCAGGACCAGGTGGTAAACCAGGAGGTGGGGTTGCAGCCATGCAGGGTGGTGGCTTTCGTGGTGGTTTTGGTCACTTTAATGAAGAACATATGGAGCAGCAAGCGATGGCTGCCTCTGCAAAGCAACACCAGTTGACCCAACAAGCTAGTAACTCAGCTCAAAGTACTACTGGTGGTTCAGCTCTTCAAACCAATGGAATTTCTCAAGAATCACCTCAAAGTCTCAAAGATCCTCGTGAGGTTGGGACGGTCAAAGAAGAAGCTAAACGTGCAGTGACTGACGTTATTGATGAGTTAAAAGGTTTCTTTAGTTTGAATAAACTTTTGGGGGTAAATAGTGAAGATACCCCAGAAGAGAAACAGAAAAAACAAGCAATTTTACAACGTTACAATCGTTTAAGTGATGAACAAAAACAAGTTGCTCAAAAAAAATACCAAGAAAAAATGCATCAGCAACGAGCCGAAGAAGAAGAAAAGCAACGTAAAAAGCAACAAGAAGCTCAGACCAGACAAGCCAGTATTGCACCACCAACTAGTCCTAAAAAAGGTGCCGTTGGGCCTAGTGGTTCCAAGAAGCAAAAAGCTACTGCTCAGCTACAACATGATCGTCAAACAATTAGCAAAGTTCAAGGTGCTAATTAAATATTTCTGCTCAGCGTTGAAGTTTTTACGGTATGATATAGCCACCAATAATAAGAAGTTTCTAATTTATGCAACTTTATAATACGCTAACTAGAAAAGTCGAAGAATTTATCCCTAGAACTCCAGATTTAGTCACTTTATATGCCTGTGGTCCGACTGTTTATGACTACACACATATTGGTCATGTCAGAAAATATACAATGGATGATATTTTGGTTAGAACCTTACGTCATGCTGGTTTTGAGGTTAAGTTTGTGCGTAACGTTACTGATGTTGGTCACTTGGCTTCAGATGCTGATACTGGCGAAGATAAACTAGAAAAAGGAGCTAAAAAATATGGTATGTCTGCTTGGGATATTGCCAGAAAATTTGAGGATTACTTTCATGACAGCATGGACAGAGTGGGGAATGTTAGACCAAATATTACCAGTCGAGTGACAGAACATATTCAAAACCAAATTGAACTAGTCAAAAAACTAGAAACCAAAGGTTTTACTTATGTTATTCCAGCTGATGGGGTTTACTTTGATACTAGTAAACTAGCAGATTATGGTAAGTTAGCTCACTTAGATCGGGATCATCTTCAAGAGGGTGCTAGAGTAGAAATAGTAGCGGGCAAGCGCAATCCGACTGATTTTGCCTTATGGAAATTTGAGCGTGAAGGTGAAAATCGAGCGATGGTTTGGGCTAGTCCTTGGCACCCCAGGAGTTTTCCTGGCTGGCACATTGAGTGTTCAGCTATTAGTATGGAGCATCTAGGTGAGCAGATTGATATTCATACTGGTGGTATAGATCATATTCCGGTTCACCACACCAACGAAATTGCTCAAAGTGAATCGGCTACTGGTAAACAACCGTTTGTGAAGTATTGGGTTCACCACAACTTTTTGTCAGTTGAAGGTCAAAAAATGAGTAAGTCGCTCAATAACTTCTATACGCTTGATGATTTAGAAAAAAAAGGTTATGAGCCAATGGCTTTTAGACTGTTATTACTGTCTGCTCATTACAGGTCTGAAATGAATTTTACTTGGGATAACATGGAAGGTGCACAAGTTTCTTGGGAAAAATTGACCGATAAAATTAGAAAACTGATTCAAGATAAAGAAACTGAACTAGAGCCAACTCCTGAGCAGCTAGCCTTAGCTGAAAAGCTAAGTAAAAAGTTTTTTGCTGCTTTGGAAAATGACTTACATACTCCTGAGGCATTAGCTGTAATGTGGGAGATGTTAGGCAGTAATTTATTGGCCAAACAAAAATATCAACTCTTACTTAGTTTCGATGAGGTCTTTGGTTTGGGTTTGGCTAGAATTGATCTGGAACAAGAGCTGGTTTTACCAGCAGATGTTCAGGCTTTAATTGATCAAAGAACTACTGCCAGAACAACTAAAAACTGGGAGTTAGCTGATGAATTAAGAACCAGAATCGAAGAGCTTGGTTATCAAGTAAAGGATGAAGTAACAGGTCAAAAAGTGACTAAAAAATAATTTAGTCAGAAAGGCACTATGTCAGGTATTATTACTTTTTTAATTGTTTTGGTGTTAATTTCTTTAAAACAAATTAATCAATATGAGCGTGGGGTAGTTTATACCATGGGTAAGTTTTCAGGGATTGTTGGTCCAGGTTGGGTGTTGATTTTACCAATTTTTCAAAGTTTTAGAAAAGTCGATATTCGTACTAAGGCGGTTGATGTACCTAAACAAGAAACTATTACTAAGGATAATGTGTCTTGCAAAATGAATGCAGTGATCTACTACAAGGTGGCTGATGCAGGCAAGGCTGTAAATGAAGTTGAAAATGTTTTTTGGGCTGTCTCACAGTTAGCTCAAACAACCATGCGTAGAATTGCTGGTGAGGCAACTTTGGATGAGTTACTTTCTAATCGAGAAAAAATCGCTAAAGAAATTTTGCAAACCATTGACCCAATGACTGATAAATGGGGCATTGCTGTTGAAACAGTGGAGTTAAAAGATATTGAATTACCAGAAACAATGGTGCGAACTATGGCCAAGCAAGCTGAAGCTGAAAGAGAAAAGCGCGCTACAATTATTAATTCTGAAGGAGAAGTTGTTGCTGCTGAAAACTTGAAAAAGGCTGCTCAATTAATGGCTAGCACACCAGGGGCCTTGCATCTTAGAACTCTCAACTCAATCAATGACATTTCATCTGATCAATCTAATACGGTGGTATTTGCTTTACCAGTCGAAGTACTTAAAGCTTTTGATTCGATTAGTAAAAAACTTAGTAAATAACTTATAAGTTTTAGGTTTTGAGTAGGCCTGCTTCTTTGAAAGAGAAGTAGGCCTGTTTGGTTACAATCAGGTGATCAAGCAGTTCTATTCCCAGTAAATTTCCAGCTTCAACTAATTTTTGAGTGGTTTTTTTATCAGCTAGGCTTGGTTCTGGGCTATTTGAAGGGTGATTGTGAGCTAAAATAAAACTGGTAGCAGGGAGGTGAACTGCCGGGAAAAGAATATCCCTGGGTTCGAGCAAAATATAATTGAGTCCACCTAGGGCAATAATCTCACTATGAATAATTTCTGACAAAGCATTTAGATATAAACAAAGAGCAAATTCTTTTTTTTTGTGTCTAATGGTTCTTAAATATGGCAAAACTGATTGGGGTGAAGTAATTTTATCAGTGGTAGGAAGGGTATTTCGTCTACCCAATTCTAAGGCAGTGATGATTTTACTGGCTTTGGCCAGGCCGATGCCTTTAAGCTTACTTAACTCGTTCAAGTTTTGCAGATGAAGTTTTTTAAGTGGATATTGTTGGAGTAAGTGGTGAGCTGTTTTTTGAACAGAGAATTTACTTGTTCCCGTACTTAACAAAATAGCTAGTAATTCAGCATCAGTTAGGTTTTTACTACCGAATCTCTTGAGTTTTTCTCTGAGCTGAGGTTTATTCTTATTTTGCACTAAGCACAGTTTAGCAACTCAAACTTACACTTCTTTTAAGTGATCAATTAGTTGGGCATAAAAGTGTAGGTTGTGTGTAGTGGCTAACTGGAAAGCTAAATTATCTTTAACTTTAAATAAATGATGAAGATAAGCTCTAGAGTAATTTTGGCAAGTATGACAGCGACAGTTAGAATCAAGAGGTTGATCGTCAGTTTTAAAAATACCACGGTTGATATAAAGGTATTCGTACCAATTTTCGTCCTGATTAAAATCAATGTCTGCAATTTTTTTAGTGAAAGTATAGAGTCGTTGGTGTCTGGCATCTCTAGTAGGTAAGACACAGTCGAAAATGTCATAACCCATTTTTCGCAGTTGTACAATATTTGCAGGCGAACCAATACCCAAGGCAAACTTGAGTTTTTCATCAGGAGTGACGTCAGCGGTAACTTGGCACATCTCATAATCAAACGATCCATCTTCCTTGAAAGGCCAGCCTCCAAGGCCATAACCATCAAAGCCAATCGCTTCTAATCTTTGAGCACATTCTTTTCTCAGTTTATAGTTATTATGTCCTTGTACCACTCCTAATAATAGTGGTCTATTTTGTTCTGTATAGCCTCGTTGCTGGCATTGTTTAATAAATTCGAGTTTGCATCTTTCAGCCCAGTTAATGGTTCTTTCAATGCTTTCACGCAGTCTTTTGGCTGAAGCATCGATTGGTGAAAAATCATCTAAACAAATCATGATGTCACTTTGGATCGAGAACTGAATACGAATTGAATCTTCTGGTGTAAACAAAGTTTTGCGTTGTTGTTTTTCACCAGTGTAGAGCACAACTCCTTCATCAGTAATTTTGCCAAGTTTAGGATTTTTATGAATCAAAGAAAATAGTTGAAAACCACCTGAGTCAGAAGCGGTTAAACCTTGCCAGTTCATGAATTTTTTTATCCCACCCACTTGATCTAGGACAGCTGTCCCAGGAGAAGTCATCAGGTGGTAAGTATTGATAACGACACCTCTAATTCCAGTGTTAGCCACAGCTTTGCTATCTAGGCCACGAACTACTCCCAAGGTGGCATCTGGTAGATAAATCGGTAAAGCATAATCTTGACCTAAAATTTTAATGTGAGTTTTTGAATTCATGAGGTGAATTATAACCTGATACAATAAAGTTTGTTATGTCAGAGGTGTTGAGACCAGAGGTTATTCAACCCAAGAAAGCGACTTTGTCAGACAAAGTAATCTCTTGGATGTGTGACCATTGGCAAAAAATAAAACCAGGCAATTTTCGTGATCGAAAAAATACCGTGATTGATGAAAATGGGGCGGAGCCACAACTAAAAGAAGTTGAAGAACAAGATCTTGAAGTAGTGACAGATGTAGTCAGTTTATACGAAAATTCTAGAGAAATAGGCAAGATTGTTAACAAAGAAAAAAATCCTTTAGGTGAAAACCTCAGAGATTTAATGATGGTGTTTATTGGTGATACCCATTTTCCTGGTGGTAATTTAGAAGAAGAGGTCTATGAAAAAAACGAGCCCTACATTTTTCTCAAAAAAGTTAGAGCAGTTCTTTTGGGTATTAAGCGTGAAGTTAAAAGAGAAATTGCGGTAGCAAGAGAAATTCAACCAAGCGAGTTTTTAGCTATAAAAACAGCCATTAAAAACCTAAAAGATAGGTTGGTAGTATCATATAAAACTTTAGTTTCAGGTGACAACCAAGCTATTAATCAGTTAAAGATAAAACTTGCTGGTGAGATAGATATTTTAAGAGCTGAAATTAGAGAAGCAGATGGGATTGATGCTTACAATTCTTTTAATGCTTTAAAAAATGCCATAGTTAGAACGGTTAAAACAGCAACTGATAGTAGTGATCCAGCTAATAGTCCTCAATTATTGTTAGCCCATGTTGGTGACAATATTAGTAATGAGCAAAAAATGGGTGATGTGGCTTTTTCGGCGGCCCAGCTGGAAGCTGAAAGAAATGAATTAGAACAAGAAACTGGTCTGAAGACAGTCTTGACCAAAGCTCAAGGAAATCATGATACTGATTTAATCAACTACGGTTTGGAACATGATGCTTTTGATCGGTTGCTGTTTGGTAGTCAGGTTTTTTCTCAGGAAATAGGGGATGATTTAGTAGTGCTGTCACTGAATACTAATTTTTACAGTACTTTTTGGCACCAGCATTTGGAAAGGCGAAAAGTGGCTTTACAACGTAGGCTTGATCAGGTTGCGGCGCTGGTGGGTGAGAGTGAAGATAAGGCTAAGTTGCAGGCAATTAATGAGCGAGAGTTAGCTTCTTTAGCTGAAATTAGAGCCGAGATGTTGAAACAGATCAAAATAGTTGAAGCAGCTAAAAATTCTGGTAAAAGAATTATCTTAGTTGGTCATGAACAGGGCTATTTAATCCAAGCCTTAGGCCAAAAAATCAAGAAAAGCACTGTTGTTGGAGTAGTTAGTGGCCATGACCACAGGCATAAATATACTCAACAAAAGAATAAGCATGGTGAAACGATTCACTACCTAAATGTTGGCTCAGATCAAAAACCGGTTGCTATAGAAAAAACAGATCAAGCTGGGAACACAATTAAACCAGAAAAAATCAAGAAGGCTGTTTTAAGTGGTTTTGCTTTAAGAGTAAAAGACATTGATAACAAACTAGAGCTTACTGTTCAAGAGATTATCCCAACAGCTAAAGATTATCAAAATGCGCTTGAGGTGATGTAAGTTATGAAAAGTAAAACCGATATTTTAATTATTACTACTGGCCAAGGTCACGAGTCATTAGCTCAGGTAATGGCAGAAGAAATTGTCCAGAAAACTCAGTTTTCGGTGGCTACTTTTAAATATTTTCCTAAGGTGGGGATTCATTTATTGTTACATCGTTATGCACCATGGCTGATGAGGTTATTAGCCAAGCCTCTTAACAATCAGCATTTTGTCAGACTGTCGCGGTTGGTACTAAAGTATCGTTTTTTATCATTGGTGGAGGCGCAACTAAGCCAGCATCAACCACAAGTAGTGATCTCAACTTTTTACTTATTAAATCCAGCGATTGAAGCTTTAAAAGCAAAGTACAACTTTTATTTTATCAATTTGATTACTGACCCAAAAACGATGATTTTATTAAATCCAACGCCTGAAGCTGATGTTAATTTAACTTTTGATGAAGCCCAAGCAACCAAGGTTAAAGAGTTGTATCCAACCGCCAAAACCAAAGTAACTGGTTGGTTTGTAAAAGGAGTTTTTGAGACAGCTTATAGTCAAAAACAAGCCAAAATCAGCTTAAAAATGGATCCTAAAGTACCAGTGTTGTTATTAACTTCTGGGTCGTTAGGTAATGCTAGCCCGGCTCAACTGTTGCCTAAACTTTTGAGTTTAAAAACTCCTGTTCAAGTTGTGCTAATCTGTGGCAGTAACAAGTTGTTAAAAAATTTGGCGGACAACTTTAACAAGTCACTCAAAAAAACTAACCAACTAGTTAATTTAAGAGTACTGGGTTTTACCAAAGAAATGGATAAATATATTAAGGCTGCTGATTTGGTTATTGGTAAAGCTGGGCCAAATACTTTATTCGAAGCAGTAGCCACTAAAACACCTTTTATGGCAATTGAATATGGTGGGCAACAAGAGTTTGGTAACCAAGAACTAATTAGAGGTTATAACTTGGGTGTTGTTGAAAATAGGTTGGATAAGATTTGGACTAAACTAGTGGAGTTTATCGAGCAACCAACTATTCTGGATGCCTTTAAACCAGATTTAGAAAAGATGAAGATCCACAATCTCAAAGCCAAAAAAGTCTTGGTTGAAGAGTTAAAAAAAGTTATGGTTAGTTAATTTTTTTTAATAAAAAAACCTCGTTTTGAACGAGGCTTTTTTTATTAAAAATATTTTTTTCTTCAACCCTGGTAATGTTCATCATCTGCCATGGCATCAGCTTTGGTAGCATGAACAGTCCCATCAGCGTGTTCTGGTGGGGCATAGATGGTATAAAGTTTCAAGGTTTCAGTGCTAGAAAGATTGATAATATTATGTTCAGCCCCAGCTGGGACAACTACGGCATCTCCATCTTTTACTTCATATTCTGTGCCATCGATAATAACTTTACCAATACCTGCTTCAAAGCGAAAAAACTGGTCATGTTCCTCATGAACCTCTAAACCAATATCTTCGGCTGGTTGCAAAGTCATCACCACCAATTGCATATTTTTGCCAGTGAATAGTACCTTGCGGAAATATTCATTTACCAAAGTTTGTTGCTCAATCGGAGCATGAAAGCCAGTCATAGTTTCCCTTTCTACTAACTTACTTTATTTAGCCAAAGCAATTATGAGGGTACCGATTGTCATCAACACAGCACCGATAATTACTTGTAAATTAACGTTCTCTTTGAGAAAAACAGCTGCCAAGACCATAGTGATAACGAGGCTAAGCTTGTCGATAGGGACAACTTTGCTAGCTGGACCTAATTGTAGGGCTCTAAAGTAAAACAACCAAGAAAACCCTGTCGCTAAACCAGAAAGAACCAAAAAAGTAATTGATGTTTTACTTAAGTTCGGAATTTGTGAGACTGATTTTTGAGAAAAGGCAATGCCCCAAGTAAAAACGAGAATAACCGTTGTTCTAATGGCTGTTGCCAAGTTCGAATCAACATTTTTGATCCCGATTTTTGCCAGAATAGAAGTGGCTGCAGCAAAAACTGCTGAGAGAAAAGCGAAAAACATCCATTGCATATGGAATTATTTATACACCTTTTGGAAGAAGTTTTTAAGTTAAAAAACTAGTTATTATGTCCTATAGTTTGACATTATAAACATATTTTAGTATAATTTGAAGATTATTTTTAATATATAAAAGGAAATTAAAAATGATTTTAGCAACTCAAGAAAGAGGTGAGTCCAGGGGGAGAATTATTTGTGACCCTGATTTTTTACCGTTTGATTTGAGTAAATATGAGCGAAAAAAGTTTGATGAACCTTTTTCTCATACCGTTTACTTAGGATTAGAAGATGGTAGTTTTCCAGAGGGGTTTGCTTTTAGATTAAGAATCTATGGGGAAAAGATTGCCAGTAAGAGTGAGGTTGGTATTTTAGATTTAGACCAAAGTTGTTTTTTAGAAATAAAGCATCCAGTTAAAGATCAACCCGGGGCAAGAAAAAAACTACGTTTTCAAACAACGATTAGAGAAGCTTTTGAGTTGGCTCAATCTTTAGATAAAGTTAAAGAAATTTTTGGTGAAGAACTTTCAGAAGAAACTAAAAATAAGTTGGATCAGTTTTACAGTAGGAATTTATCAATAATACCTTTATCTGGTGTTTCTTATGAAAGAGAGCATTTTATTAATGGTTATCGAATGACATTTGATAAAAATATTAGTTCATTTTCAGTTGTTAAATATGACGGAGTGTATTTTGTAAAATTTTCAGATAGTGAACCATACTCTTTGTTAGAAGTAAAAACAAAGGATTCAAATGGTGAAGCTAATATTTCCAAATTTAAAATATCAAGTAAACAATCTGGTCAAGCAATTCATATAGAACCTGGTATGAATATGATGGCCGAGGGAGATTGGTTACTCAATGAAATTGAACTTAAGCTAGATACGGTTAGCGATCCCAGAGATGTTTTAAAAAACTTAAAATCATCTGAAGAAATTAAAATAGGTCCTTGGAAAGATGGTAGCTCTTTAATGCAATTTATCATTGTTGGTGAAAGTGGTGTTTGTATCATGGGTAGGGAAGGAGTAACTAGTAAAATGGCAATAAAAAGTAAAGATAAAGGTCATTGGGAGAACGGGGTTTTAGTTAGGTCTGAAAGAGTTTTGCCATATAGTGAAGAAGCATTAAGGGAAATTGTTGTTGAGAAAGGGGCTTCAGATTTGGAAAGTGTAGAAAGAACAGCCTACTTTACTAGAAATAGAACAATTAGATTAGTTACCTGTGCTGATACCGGTAATGTTTTTGCTATTACTTCTGATCGTTGTGTTAGTGAAGACGGTAGACCAGATCTTTTTCAGACTGAAATTGAGTACAGAGGAAAAATTGCTGATTTAGATCAACAAATAGTTAGTCAGGATGAGGTTGCTAGTGATTTTAGAAAAGTTGCTTTGTGGTTGAGTGTACAGTTTAAGAAAAATAAATTAGTACCAACTGTTTCTAGTGTTACTAAATATGAATGGGCTTCTTCTGCTCCAAAATTGGTAAAGCCAGAAGGTTTTAAACAAGGAAACAATGCTGTTTTAGAGATAGATCCAAGTGGGACTGTTTTGACTAAAAAATATGATTTATGGTCTGCAGCTGCTCCAGAAACTTTAATGGATAGATTCATTGAGTTTCGCAAAGCTGTCGGTCAAATATACCTTTTACCTGATTTGTTAGGTCAAGAAAAAAAGGATTTTACTTTTGAAATTAAAGAAGCTGTTGTTAATGGGGTAATGGGTGAAGAATATTTGAAAACAGCTAATGATGAAGAAATTATTTCATTTATTAAAGCAACAATGTTACCATTGGTTGGTCAAATTGACTTTGGTAGAGAAATTAAATTAGATCAGGGTAGGGTATCGAAAGCTCCTCTAAGAACCCCAATTGATCTTAAACCAGATAGTTTTATCGTTGATGGGAATGGTAATGTTGTTTTAGTAGATCTTTTTCCTCCATTGAATAGAGAAGAAGATGGTTTAATAACGCTGACTTACAATAAAAAGCAAAATCAACGAGAAAATGATGCCTGGGTTTATGGTGAAGCTCCTATTTTAATAACAAGATTTTTAATGAGATGTATAAGACCAAATCCAGCAAAATATGATGTAACTACCAGGGCAGTGATTGATTGTGTTAAACAAATTGATAAGACTGGTTTCTTACTTGATCTAATAAAAGAAAACACTCTCAGAGAAAAAACCATTACTGATTTTTCTCTAATAGAGAATGGGACAAAAGCTTTAGCATTAATTAATACCTTATAAAATTTATTATTAACAATTAATATTAATTGTTGTAACTTAATAAGTGATGCAAGAAGCTACAGAAAAGATTAATCCTGAAGCCATTAAACATAATTTTTTGCGAGCTTTAGAACAAGAATTAGCTGGTTTTGATTATGAGGTGGTCATTGAGCAAGGTGTGGGGTTGGTAGTGTCGTGGGGAAGTACAGTTAAAAAAGAAGATTCAGTAGAAATTACAAGCAAGCTTTACACTATTGCCAGAAAACTAGGAGTTGAGGTGGAGACTTTTCTTTCTGGGATTCAGAAACATCCCTCAAGAATAAGATTTAGTTTTTCTGGAGCAAAAGTTTATGGTTTATTTCTTTTATTTGATGATAATAAAGACCTTCAACCTGAACCAGATTGGCAAATCGTTCAATCTGAGGATGAAACAATTTTATCGATTGGTCTAAAACAAGTCTCACCTTTAACAGGGGTAGATAGTTTTTTAAAGGCTTATGCTAAGATGGTTGCTTTTGTTAAACAAAAATTTGCAGGTGAAAAATTTGATATTAGGTTTGGTTTAGCTCATTTTAGTCAAGATTTATTAAAATTAGAGTTCAAAAAAACTTTACCAAAAGAATAAACCATGAATATTTGTATTTTTGGCGATAGTATTACTTGGGGAGCAAGGCTGCAATTTAGGATTGGTTGGGCAAATTTGCTCAGGAACCATTTAGAAAAAGTTAGTGATGAATTTTTTTCCGTTTATGATTTGGGGATAGATAAAAACACTTCCACAGATTTATTAAAACGTTTTGTTAGTGAAGCTGATGCCAGAAATCCTGAAGTGATTATTTTTGCGATTGGGACTAATGATGCTGCCTTTATTAAAACAAAGTCACAGCCAATTACAGAACTAAATATTTTTAAAGGCAACTTAAAAGAATTAAGTGATTTGGCCAAAAAATACACTCATAGAATTATTTTTGTTGGTTTGGCAAAAGGTGATGACAGGGTAACTAATCCCTTACCTCAAAGTACCACTGGGAAAAGTTATGATAAAGCAAATATTGCTAAGTACTCTCAGGCTATAAAAGAAATCTGTGAAAAAGAAAATTTGACCTTTATTGATTTACAAGACATCTTAACTGATGCAGACTTTGCTGATGGTTTACATCCCAATGCGGTTGGCCATGAGAAAATCTTTCAAGCTGTCACTAAAAAACTAGATATTATTTTGGATGTTGATACTCAAAAAAAATATGCAATTGTTAATCAACAGGACGAAATAATAACTGAAAAACAAAAAGAAGCAGTTTTACCAACTGACATTTTTAGAGTAGCTGGCCTTTGGTTAACTAATAAAAATGGTGAAATTTTATTAGCTCAAAGAGCTTTTCATAAGAAAAATGATCCTGGCAAGTGGGGGCCAGCCTCAGCTACTTTTGTTGAAAGTAGTGAAAGTTATGAGCAAGCAATGGTTAAAGCGATAGAGAATGAACTAAACTTAAACAACTTAACTTTAGCAAAAAAAGACAAGATATTTTTGTCTGGAGAAAACCAATTTTTTTGTCAGTGGTTTGTTAGTTGTATCAAAGATAATAAAATTGATTTTAATCAGCATGAAGTGGCTGAGATAAGGTGGCTAAAATTTGCAGAGCTACAACAATGGTTTACAAAAGAGCCACATTTATTTAGCCAAGATTTTGTTAAATATTTACAAATATTTTCTCAATAATTTTTCTTAAACATCAAGTACAATACAGCTATGTCTTTATCTATTGGAATTGTTGGTTTGCCCAATGTAGGCAAATCGACTTTATTTAACGCTTTATTAAAGAAACAAGTAGCTCTGGCAGCTAATTATCCTTTTGCCACGATCGAACCAAATAATGGTATTGCTGAAGTACCTGACAATCGGTTGGTTGTTTTGGCTGAGGTAGTAAAAACTACGGTCATTAAACCGGCAGTAGTGGAGTTTACTGATATTGCTGGTTTGGTTAGAGGTGCTTCTAAAGGTGAAGGGCTTGGCAATCAATTTCTTTCACACATTAGAGAAACAGATGCTATTTGTCATGTCTTAAGAGCTTTTAGTGATAAAAATGTGATCCGTGAAGGGGCCGTTTCTCCAGAAGAAGATTTAGCTACCATTAGAACAGAGTTGCAGTTAGCTGATTTAGCAACTTTAGAAAAACAAAAGCAACCAAAGGGTGGGGTAGATAAGGAGCTTTTTATTCGTTGGGAATTTGTTCAAAAGTTTCAAAAGACTTTGGAAGCTGGTCGAATGGTTAATGCCGATTTAGCAACTTATGGAGATGCCAAAAATGCAGTTAAATATGCTAAAGAGCTAAACTTGCTAACTTCAAAACCAGAAATTTTTGTTTTAAATATTGATGAAGATATCTTGAAACAAGAGCTAACAAAAGTTAACCAGTGGGCCAAAACCTTATCTGTCAAAGCTGAACAAATCGTGTTAGTTAGTGCCAAAATTGAAAGTGAAATTGCGGTTCTATCGACTGAGGATCAGGAACTTTACTTATCTGAGCTTGGTTTAACTGAAAGTGGTTTAGAGCGATTAGCTAAAGTGGCTTACCAGACTCTAAAACTACAAAGTTTTTTAACTGCTGGTGAAAAAGAAGTTAGAGCTTGGACTATCAAACAAGGTATGACTGCACCACAAGCTGCTGGTGTAATTCACACAGATTTTGAAAAACATTTTATTACCGCTAGAGTAGCAAACTATGATGATTTTGTTAATTTAAAAGGTTGGCTTGGGTTGAAAGATGCAGGTAAGATTCGGCAAGAAGGTCGTGACTATGTGATGCAAGAGGGTGATGTGGTAGAGTTTATGATTGGTAAATAATCAATTTATTTTAGAATCATGAAGCTTTATTTAAATCGTGCCCTCAGAATTTTACTAGTTACTAATGCTTTAATTTTGGTTTCTGGGGCGATGCTTGGTCCAATTTATGCTTTGTTTGTAGAAAGAATTGGTGGTGATTTACTTGATGCCAGTTTTGCTTTTGCTACCTTTTCTTTATCAGCTGGTTTGACCGCAGTTTTATCTGGGAAATTTACTGATAAAGTTAAAGAAAAAGAGCTAATTATTATTTTTGGTTATGTCTTAATGGCACTTGGATTTTTTAGTTATATTTTTGTTCAAAATACTTGGCAACTACTTTTAGTTCAAGTAGTGATTGGTTTAGGCGAAGCGATTTATTCACCTGCTTTTGATGCTGTTTATTCGCAACATATCAATGAAAGTAAATTTGGTTTGCAGTGGAGTTTCTGGGAAGCAATGAATTACTTTGTGATGGCTGTTGGGGCTTTAGTTGGTGGCTATTTAACTAATTTTTTTGGTTTTAATTTAATGTTTTTCTTAATGTCGATTTTGTGCTTGATGAGCGCTGTTTATCTATATATATTGCCTCGTAAGATACTTTAACAATCTGCTATAATACACCCCTAGTAAAAATACTTGGTTCCCTCTAGTGGTTTAGAGGGCAATTCAGCGAAAGGAAAAACATGAAGCTGGTGACCGAAACCAAGACCAATGCTTACGAACTAACTTACTTAGTTTCTGCTGGTTTTACCGACAGTGAACTCAAGAAGGTCCAAGAGGACGTTTTAGCATTAGTCAAAAGATACAAAGGAGAGGTAATCTCCGAAAACGTTTGGGGCAAGAAGCCCTTGGCTTACTCTATCCGTAAAGCAGGTAAGCTCCACTCTGAAGCCTACTTTGTTCATCTCAAATTGAACTTAGTGTCTGATAAAGCTCCTGAATTTGAAAATGGAGTTTATCTTCACAATGCGATTATTCGTCATTTGTTAGTAGTAGGTAGTAATGAGACTGAGGAATCAGTTTCAGCAGAAAATTAAGGTAAAGAAAGTTATTTTTGTGTCAGCTTTTTAAGCTAAATTAAAACTAAATAATAACGACACAAAATAACGAAAGGAAAACATGTCAGTTAGATCTTTAAACAAAGTTATGCTTATTGGGAATCTTACCAGAGATCCAAATTTACGTTTTACACCCAACAGTACCGCTGTTTGTTCTTTTGGTTTAGCTACCAATCGATCTTGGACTTCAGCTGAAGGTGGTGAAAAGCAAGAAAGAGTTGATTTTCATAACGTTGTTGCTTGGTCAAAATTGGCTGAGATCTGTGGTCAACTTCTTCACAAAGGTGACAAAGTCTATGTTGAAGGTAGAATTCAAACTAGAGATTGGAAAACTGAAAGTGGAGAAGAACGTCGAGTTACTGAAATTGTCATTGATAACATGATGTTGCTCAGTAATTCCAAGGGTGGTGGTTCAGCTACTAGTGATGGTGCTAACGAACCAGCCGGAGACAATATGGCTCCAGCAGATCAAGTAGAAGAAGTTGAAGATGTTTCTGACGATATTCCATTCTAACCTTAAAATTTAAAGGAAATATTTATGTTAACTAAAAGAAAACCAAGAGTCACCGAATTTTCTTACACTCGACCAGAAGAGTTGAAGAGATTTGTTACCGAACAAGGCATGATTGTGCCACGTTCTAAAACCGGTTTGACTCAAAAACAACAACGCCGTTTGGAAAAGGCTATCAAAAGAGCTAGACATTTAGCTTTATTGCCTTTTACCCAAATTGCCTAAGAGTTTATTAAACAAAAAAGTGAATACCCCTGACAGTAATGTGAGGGGTATTTTGTTAGTTAAAGTTAAAACTTCGCTGTACCTGCTAGAGCTGACGAGTTACAATAAGTCGTTCATATGAAACCATCTATTTTTCCTAAAAAAATTACTATCTTTAAATTCCAGAATTTGCTCAACCTAGTGGTTGCTTTTTTATTAATCTGGGTAGGAGCTATGGTTGGTTTTAATTTTTCTCGAACAGGCAAATTACCCTTAGGTTTAGAAAAAGTTTCTTTTGTAGCTAGTACTATTTCTAAAGAACAAGTCAAGCAATCAGGTAGATTAACAGGTAACCCAAAATCAGCTGATAGTTCAGTTAATTTCAATACTTTTTGGGAAGTTTGGGGCTATTTAGAAAAAGAATACCTGGAACCAGAGAAACTCGATGCTGACAAAATGGTTCATGGGGCGATTGCAGGGATGACTGCTTCTTTGGGTGATCCCTATACTGCCTATTTACCTCCAGAAGATAATCAGCGCAGTGGTGAAGACCTGGCTGGTAGTTTTTATGGAGTGGGTATTGAGCTGGGGTATGTTGATGGGACTTTGGCAGCAATTGCTCCGCTCAAGGAAAGTCCGGCTGAGCGAGCAGGTGTTATAGCCGGTGATTTGATTCTCCATGTTAAGGATGAAAAAACTGGTTTAGATGAAGACACCACAGGTTGGTCTCTCAGTAAAGCGGTGAATAATATTCGTGGTGGTAAGGGTGAACCAGTCACTTTAACCTTATTTCGTAAGGACGATCCAGAAAAAGGTAGTTTTGAGGTCGAGATTGTAAGAGATGAAATTATTGTCAAATCAGTTGAGCTAGAGTTTGTTGAACACTCTGGTAAAAAAGTGGCTCACTTGAGTATTTCTCGGTTTGGTGAAAGAACAACTGCTGAATGGGATGAAGCTGTCAACCAAATCTTGGCAGAAAAAGCTTCTTTAGCTGGGGTAGTGCTAGATATGAGAAACAATCCCGGTGGTTTTTTTGATACCTCGATTACTGTCGCTAGTGACTTTTTCAAAAATGGGATTGTGGTTTCGCAAAAGGGCAAAGTGCAGACCCAAGATTTTAGAGCTAAAGGCCAAGCAAGACTAGTAGGCATGAAAACTGTGGTTTTGGTTAACAAAGGTAGTGCTTCAGCTTCAGAAATTGTAGCTGGTGCTATCAAAGACAACACTGGTGCCAAGTTAGTTGGGACGCAGACTTTTGGTAAAGGTACTGTCCAAGACAGAGTGGAGTTATCTAATGGTGGGGGAATTCATATCACTATTGGTCGATGGTTAATGCCAAAAGGTGAGTGGATTCATTCTGAGGGTATTCCAGTTGATCTTGAAGTCAAAGATGATCCTGAAACAGAGCAAGACGAGGTCTTATTGGCCGGTATTGAAGCTCTCTAAAGAGAAACAATGTCTAAAACTGCCCAGCCTCACCAGTTCTCTAGAAATATTATCATTTCGTGGCTATTAGTGTTTCAGTGGGAACTTTATTTTCCGATTGCTATCTGGATGTTTTACTTTTTACGTTTTTTGGATTTTAAAGAAGTAGCCTTAATTGGGGCAGCCACCACTGTAGCAGGCAGTTTTTTAGAGATTCCCACTGGGGCGATTGCTGATGTGATTGGGCGAAAAAAAACCCTGATTTTATCCAGAATCTTTGGAGCAATTTCTTTTTTAATGATTATTGTTGGCCAGACTTTTTGGATGTTTTTGATCGCCAGGCTAATTCAAGGTTTATCTCAGGCATTATGGTCTGGAGCTTTGGAATCTCTCCAATATGACACTTTAAAAGATGAGCAAAAAGAAGACCAGTTTGTTCAAGTAGTGGCCAAAAATGAAACACTGAGTTGGTTAGCGTTATTTATCTCTGCCATCTTAGGCGGGTGGATGTTTGATCTTAATCCCACTTTGCCTTACACGATTACTTTAGTTTTTACTTTAGTGGCGATTGTGCTGAGTTTCTTTTTAGTTGAACCCAAAATTGACTCAGAGGTATTTTCTTTTAAAAAATACTTAAAGCAAAACTTGACTGGTTTTAAAGAACTTTTTGCTGAAAGAAAAAATCGCTCAATTTCTTTTATCTTGATTACGATTGCTGCCGGTTACGTGATTGCCGCCAAGATTTTGGGTATTTCTCAAGCTAGAGAATATGGTTTAAATGGTAAAGAAGTGGGTTTTTTATTTGGGGCTGGTTATTTGGTGGCGGCTCTTGTGGCTCACTACTATCCTAAGTTGAGGAGTAAGTTGTCTGCTGGGAAACTAGCTGTTTTAGCCTCGTTGTTATTGTTAGTTTCATTTTTGGGAGCCAAATGGGTAGGGGTAATTGGTGGGATGTTTTTAATTTTTATGCGAATTAGTAGTTCAACGACTTTTAACAACTCAAAATCACTATTGCTCAATGAGTTTATTGATTCTAAAAATCGAGCTACAGCTTTATCAACTATGGCTTTACTATCTGATTTACCTTTTGTGTTGATGTCTTACTTTATTGGGGACTTGATTGAAAAAACCTCACCCAATGAGTTTGCTTGGATATTGGGGATAGTGATGACTGGGCTGTTGTTGCCGCAGTTGCTTCGGTATAAAAAGTTCACCTCAGTCGCTAAAGAGGCATAAAAAAACCACTGGTAAAGTGGTAGTAATTTTTTTTGATTAGTTAATATTTTGAGCGTGATCCCTGCCAACAGTTGGACTGCCGACAGGGATCATTTTTCACGCTCGATTTGCTTACGGAATGCCAGCTTTCATGATTGACCAGAGTGCCTTGAAGGCAAAGTACAGTAAGTCCTCTGTGACCTTGATGGCATTTGAGGAGAACCACTGTTCAGTGGTCAATTTTTCGGCGAATTTGGCGATTGTGTCGCTGAGTTGCCTGAAAATGTCAACAAAGTCAGTTGGCTTGCAAGGGCCATCTACCCTTTGCAGGTTGCTTTCGAACATCTGACTTTGCCATTGGCTACCGTCCCACCACATCAGGTGGGTAAAGGCGTTTATAAAGCACATTGAGCTGAGCCTGATATAGGTCAGCGTCACGGTCGAGCCGTTGGGACCTTTTAGCACCTTTTGCTCAGTCAGGGCGGCGTTTGTCAGTTGGGCAGTTGCAGCGGTTACGTACAGCTTGTCCCACTCCGCGTTCGCCTGTTCCCAGCTAGTAAGACTGGGTATTTCACCGGTCAGTGGATAGGTTGTAGTGATAACGCCTTCATACCCAAGCACGATGACTTGAGTTTCAGGAGTTAACGCCTCCATTTCCCAGCTGGCTACTTTGGCGGCGTATGTCTCCGAAGTAGCAATGTAGGCAAAAGTTGTGCCCACACCGAACGTATAGCCCAAACCGATCAAGGTCGGACCCAGCCAAGTCAGTGAAGGCAATGCCACTGATTCCGGGGCGGCTGTTTGCCACGCGCTTTGTTTGATGGCATAGACCGTGGCGGTGCCAGCAGTTATGCTGCCAAACTTTTGGATCAGTTCTGCCACCGTCATGTTTTGGGCTTTGGGCTTGAGGTAGCGTGGAACGCAGTAAGCGCCACGCTCATCGTACGACCAGCCTGTGTGGGCAATGGCGTCGATGCAAGCACTCACCATCAGGTCAGAAAAATACGGCCTGAGGTCGGCGTAAACATAAACGCCAGCCGGTTGTCCTGACGACCCTTCAGGAATAACAGCAGGGGCAGGAGCGACCGGTTCAGATTGCACGGCATCGGCTGCAGGAGCAGCTTGTTGGGGGATACTTGCAGGGCTGCAAGCACCCATCACGATGGCGACAGTAAGTATGATTACTACTGTCTTGAATGTATTACTCATTGTGAAGATTCTCCAAACGGACTCACACAGTCGGTGTTAACTCAAACCACTCACCTGAGTGGAATCAGCGTCCGTTTGTTTAAGGGTGAAAAAATTAGAGAATTATTTAATTAAATCTCTAGGTTAATCATCCCCAAAAAAACGGACGCTGATTGTTAGTAAGGCTTGATCTGAAAACTTGTAGGAAGCAAATCGATTGTGATTATTTGGGAGTAATGGCTAGTTCAATCGAAGTGACTTAATAGCCAGTCACAACCAATGTCTTCCTACATTAGGATGTTAAAGAGCAGTTTAGAATAAAGTCCTATAATATCATATTATTAGGACTTAATCAAGAGGTAGCAGAAAATTATTTGGCTGATTTTGCTCTTTTTTGTAAAGCAGTAATTCTAGCTTCAGCAATTGCTTTCATGACCAGTAACATGTTTTGTTTCATAGCGCTGTCCAAAGCCTCACCAAAAGCTTTAGCTTTGGGCTCTTTGGCATTTTTAGCCGTCCAGTGAATAAAACTATGCTCTGATCTAATAATTCTTAAGGTTTCTTCAAAAGAAAAAGGTGGTTTAAGATGAGGAAATGGTTCTTTTTCTAGCTCATTATTCATTATTTTCAGTTATTTCTTCTGGATGTTCCAGGTTTTGTCTGACTTCCAGTAACATTTTATTAATATTACCTTCAATGATAGTTTCCAAGCTGTGCCAAGAAACATTAATGCGATGGTCAGTGACTCTGTTTTGTGGGTAGTTGTAAGTGCGAATTTTTTCAGCTCGCATGTTTCGGCCAATGGCTTTACGAGCATTACCTAAAGCGGCTTGTTTTTTTTCTTCTTCGATTTCCCAGAGTTGGGCTCGGAGTAGTTCTAAGGCGATTTGACGATTTTGGACTTGTTTTCTTTCTTGACTGGAAGTGACCACAATGCCAGATGGAGTATGGGTTAGACGAACAGCACTACTGGTTTTATTGACCGATTGGCCACCAGCCCCACCAGCACGCATAAATTGCCACTCTAAGTCTTCATCTCTAATCTCGATTGCATTTTCTTTAATTTCAGGTAAAACAGCCACTGAAGCGGTTGAGGTGTGAATTCTGCCTTGGGCTTCGGTGGTAGGGACTCGTTGGACCCGGTGAACTCCTGATTCATATTTAAATAGTTCGTAAGGATAAAGGGTTTCTTCACCTAGTTCGACTCGGCCACGGATTTTGATGACAGTATCATCAATATATTCCATCTTTAAACCGTTGTTTTCAATAAATCTCAGGTACATCCTAAGCAAATCATTGGCCCAGATCTTGGCTTCATCACCACCAGCCCCACCTCTGATTTCAAGGATAGCACTTGATTTAGTAGTATCTGTTTCAGTAGCCCCATCATTTTGAGAGCTTTGGATAAACTCGTCCGCAGCATCTTCTAGCGCTTTTTTTTGGGTTTCCAGGTCTGAGATTTCAAGTAAAGCCAATTCTCCCAGTTCAGGATCACCAAGCAAAGCCTGGTTTTCAGCAATTTTGGCTTCAAGATTTTTGATTTGTTCAAGATATGGATTTTGCATACGACAGCTAGACCCCATTATACCTCTTAATTGGTAGAGAGGAGGTTAAACCTGTTTGGTTGAGCTAATTTTTGGAAGCAGTAGCAACTGGGGCTGGTTCGGTAGCTTTTTCAGCTTTTTGCACAGTAGCACGTTGTTCACGCAAAATCTCTTGATAAGATTTTGGTTCATTTGATTTGGTGTTATCAGCCTTAGTAGTTTTTTTCTTGGCGGTAGCTTGTTTTTGTTGAGCTAACTGCATCTTGGCCATGAATTTATCAACCCGACCTTGACGATCAACAAACTTCATTTCGCCAGTAAAGAATGGGTGACAGGCGCTACAAATATCAACTTTGATTGTTGCGTTAACTGAACCAGTAGTAAAGGTGTTACCACAACTACAGGTAACGACTGTGTCATGATGCCACTGTGGATGAATATTTGCTTTCATTTTTTTCCTTAAAAAAAATATCTATCTCGAAGAAAGAGATTATATCACGGACTAGTTTTTTTACCAAGCCTGTCTGAAAGTCTCGATTTTCTCGGTAGAAATAATGATTTGTTCACCAGTTTCCAGATCTTTGATCGCTACAGTGTTGTTTTTGCTTTCTTCTTCACCAATAACAAATACATATCTAATGCCAAGTTGATTGGCATACTTAAATTGTTTGGCTAATTTATCAATAGCAGGGTAAAGTTCAGTTTTAATACCTAGACTTCTTAGTTTACTGGCCACTTGTAGAGACTGGTTGGTAGTTTCACTGCTAAAGTTGGCTACTAAAGCTTCAACGCCTTGGTTGGTTGGAATAATCTGTAGGGCTTCGGCGGCATCAACCATCCGGTCAAAGCCAAAGGCAATACCAGTGGCAGGAATTTGTGGGCCACCCAAGTCTTTGATCAGATTGTCATAACGGCCACCACCACCGCAAGAACCAGCTGAGTACTCAGGAATAATCACTTCAAAAATGATGCCAGTATAGTAGTCCAAACCACGGGCAAGAGTCGGGTTGAACTGGAGCGCTTCTTTGGGTACTCCTAAATCATATACAAATTGTTCAATTTCTTTCAAATTGACTGATTTTTCTGCTTTATTTATAGTAGTCAAAGTTTTTTCTGCACTGGCTTTTTCTAGCCCTTTTTCAACTAATTCAGCAATTACTTCTTCGGGTTTAATTTTGTCCAATTTATCGATGCTTTGAATGATCGAAAAGACAGTTACTTGATCAGTCGCAAAAGGTTTTAAGGTGTTGATCAGGGTTTCTCGATCATTAAACTTCAAGATAATGTTTTTAAAACCAACATTTTTGAAGGCTTGATAAGTACAAGCCATGATCTCAGCATCTGCTAGGGGTGAGTTACTACCAAAGATATCGATATCACATTGGGTAAACTCTCTAAACCGACCTTGTTGGGGCTTTTCAGCTCTAAAAACGTTTTGGATTTGATAGCGTCTAAAGTATTTTGGTAATTGTCCTTGATACTGAGCTAAAACTCTGGCGCTAGGGACAGTTTGGTCATAGCGCAAGCCAATTCTTCGGCCACCACGATCCTCAAAGTTATAGACTAATTTATCGGCTTCTTCACCATATTTACCCATGAGTAATGAAGCATACTCTAGAGTTGGAGTTTCCAGAGGTTGAAACCCAAAATTTTCGAAGGTTTCGGTAACTTTTTGGGCCACAAAGTTACGAGCCCTTTTCTCGACTGGGAGAAAATCTCGGAAGCCTTTTAATGTTTGTATTTGTTGTTTTGTCATAATTTCTTTCTGTATTGTACTGATTTTTTTTGTTTTTATTGTTGGCAGTTTGCATTAAAAAACCCGCCTCAGTGCGGGTTGCCAGACAATAAAAACCATGACCCACACCTTTTAGCGGAGGGTATGATGGTGAGCTAAGTTAACAGCTACTTTTGTCATAGTTAATATATCCTATAAAAAAACAAGTTATTAGTCAAGTAGAGGAGAGTGTTAAAATAACACCATTCGGGCCACTAGCTCAGTTGGTAGAGCGTTGCATTCGCATTGCAAAGGTCAGGAGTTCGATTCTCCTGTGGTCCACTTGCAAAAAGTCTTGAAAGAGACTTTGATTCTCCTCTGTTCGACATACCAAAAACTTTTGGAATTATCAACTAATCCAAAAAGATTAACCCATGCAACATTCTTTCGACATCTTTTTTGACCACTTCATCAGAAGAAGTGGCTTGTTTGCCAATCAGATAAAAGTGTTTATCTGTACTAGTCAGGTAGAAAATTTGGCCATCGATTTCTCCGCCAGAGAAAGTTATTTCTAAAGCATTTTTATTCCAAAGAGTTTTTTCTAGACTGGAAATAATCGAGATCTTTTGATCTGAGGCTGTTTTGGCCAATTCTTGATCAATCATAGTTTTTAACTCGGCCAAAGGTTTGTTCTCTTGTTTTTGGGCACAGTAAATGACAATTCTACCGGAATCAGTTAGTTTGTCATCACTGCTAAAACCAGCTAGTTCTCTTTGATCAAAAATATTCAAAAATGGAGCACTCAAGCCATCTCCTTCACTCATAGAAAATGATTTCCAGGTTTTTATTTCATTGTCTGCTGATTGGTAAGGGGAAAGAGGCAACAAAATGTTGCAAGCGGTATTTTTTTTGAATTTCCAAGAATTTATATCTTCCGTGACTGCGGCACTGGTAGCTTCTTGGCTTGGTTCGAGCGTAACATCGGGGGGTGGCACTGGGACATTCTTGATCACTTCTTTGATCTCAACTTTACCATTTTTCTGCATCAATAGAGCAAATTTTTGTTGTAATAAGTAAATTGATAAAACACCGAACAGAATTGAAGTCAAGAAAAAAACCACGGTAAAGCGAAATTGATGAGGATTTTTTTTGAATTTTTCGACAGTAGCATCTAATTGCTTAAGTTGTTCTTCAGTTAAGTTTTTTTTGAAAAAATTAAACATATATTGATATTCTAGATAATTTATAGTTCCATTACCATCTCGATTTCATCATCATACTGACCTAGCCATTTAATGCTTTTTTCTTTGATAGCATAAGATTTGAAGCCTAGTTTTTTATAAAGTTTTTGAGCTGGCAGATTTTTTTGGTTACAAGATAAAAACAGGCGTTCTATAGTAGTTTTTTCTTTGAGTTGGGTTAAAAGAAAGTCAAAGAGTTTTGTTGCTAGTTTTTTACCTCGATGGTTTGGGTGAATATAAAGATTATAAAAAAAGGCGATATGTTGTTGTTTTTCAAGGTAGGATTTTTCCAAAAAAGCATAGCCAACTAAGTGATTATCCTCAAAGATGCCATAGTAGCCAAAAATTGGTTCGGCTAGTGCATATCTTAGTTCTGCCGAAAAACTGGCCAAAGATTTGAGGTTTTCCGACTCAAAGGTGGCTAAGAAACTTTCTGGGTTGGTGGTTAAAGCTGTTAATCGTAGGTCTTTATAAGCTTGGGCATCATCCGCTGATAAAAGTCTAATTAGATTCATAATTGGGTGAGTACTTGGTAACTATTGTCAGTGATGTAAACCGTATTTTCAAATCGATAGCCAAATTGACCAACCAAGTAGATTCCTGGTTCGATGGTAATAGTAGTGTTTGGTTCAATTGGTTCTTTAGTAAACCAAGAGACTGATGGATATTCGTGAATTTCTAGGCCAATGCCATGCCCGGTGGTATGGATAAATTCATTGCCATAACCTTGCTGGCTAATATAACTTCTTGCTGCGTCATCAATATCTTTAACAAGATGAGTTTGAGGACCATGTTGAATAACAGCAGTTGCTCGGTCGTAGGCTGTTTTGACAATCTGTTCTATCTTTAAAAATTCTTGAGTTGGTTTATCACCAAACCACAGGGTTCTGGTCATATCGGAACGATAGCCATTCACTTTGGCCCCAGCATCGATCAATACTGCTTCATTAGGGAGAAGTTTTCTGTCGGTAGGTTGGTGATGGGGTAGAGCGCCATTTGCACCAAAGGCAACAATAGTCGGAAAGGCTGGAGACTCAGCACCTAACTCCATCATCAGACCAACAATTTTTCCGGTAAGTTGTTTTTCGGTTAGGCCAACCACTAATAATTGAGGGAGTTGGTCAAAAACTTGGGCAATGATTTGCCCAGCTGTTTGTTGGTGGGTAAGGGCTAGTTCGTCTTTAATCAATCTAGATTTTAGGATTAGTTGTGGCTCGATTTTTTTGAGTTTTTCGTTACTAAAAAACTGATTAAGAAACTTAAACTCATCAGCAAATAAAGTTTTTTCATCTAAGTACAAAGTAGTGATTTTTTCTTGTTGGAGAGTCAAATGGATTTTATTCAGACTAGTTTCAGGAATGTAAGTTAACTCTGAAAAATTACTCAGGGTAGGACTAAAACTATGATGAAATAGAAAAGCTTGTTGCTGAGTCAAACAAAGAAAAGCTTCTCTTTCTTCAGGGACTAGCTGAGGAAAACCAGTAAAGTGAGTAATGTCGGTGGCCTTGGAGATTAAATAAGCTGCATCTGGTTCAATTTGTTGTTGAATGACTTTAAGTCTTTGGGCATAAAAATGAGTTGAGTTACTCATCATAAGTTTATTCTTTAACAAATGGGGCTAATGCTCTAATGGTGGTGGCGTAGTTAGCATCTTCATCAGTATAGCCCACTACTAGAATTTGGTCTTCTTCAGCAAAATCTTTGATCGAAGCTTCTTCACCATCTAGGTCTTCAATATTAGTTTGGTTGTTAATGATGATTGTTTGGGTGGATTCACCAGATCTAGACTGAAATTCAATTGATTTAGCAGTGATTTTTTTTACTGAACCAAGTTCCACTAACTGTGGTTTTGGTAGAGGTGATTTTTCACTAAACTCAATTCTTTTAGGTGTAATCTCATCATCCTCAACAATACCCATGACGGTCGCCCAGTTATCAACGGCGACATTTTCTGGTTTGATCTCTTGGTTGTTTTTAACCAATTTAACATTTTCGTCAAAAGCAACAATTTTGGTTGTGCCATAAACATCTAGAGAAAAAGTTGTTTCTGAGACCCTAAGGACTTGACCAACAAAACCTTTTTTTTGGTTAGTCAGTTCATTTAAAACTTGGTCAACTTTGTTTTTACGTTGTTCCACAATTTTATTAACTACCTCTTTGAGGTTGCTAGTTGTAGTTGGTTCTGGAGTTGGAGAGCTATTTTCTTCTTGGGCAAAGGCAGCTTGTTGACTAAAAAGACCAATCAATATCAAGAAAAACGAAACAAAGATTAGAATTTTTTTATTCATTGTTTCCTTCCTCAGCTGATTGGGTAGCTTCTTCAATCAGTGGCTCATCGCTAACAATTACTGTTCTGTTTAGAGAAATTGAGCGACCATTTTCGTCTAGAACCACGATGGTGATAATATTTGCTCCAGTTTCAAGTTCAACTTCAACTGAAAAATTACCTGATTCATCTGAAGTAGTAATTTTTTCATCGTTGCCTACAAATACCACTACAAAGCTACTTGGTAGGGTAGTACCAGAAACACTGGTGGTTGTTTCTAATTGAATAGTTTCATCAGCTGGGCTATTTAAAATTAGTTCTCCAGCAAATTCTTGGTCTGGAGCTGGAGTCAGAGCTAGAGTTTTTTGATCTTGGTCAGCTTTTTTATCAATGCCTGTTTTTGCTTGGTAAACACCATAAGTAATAAACAGTCCCAAAGACAAACCAATCAAAATAGCGATAACAATTTCTTTTTTCATCTGTCGGTACTTTTACAAACGTTGCAAAACGTATTATAAATGATTTGTCACGAATGGTATCATCAATATATCAACTAAGTAAAAACTAGATTAATTTATAAAAAAATTAGAAAAGGGAACTTCATCATGCTGATTACTTATCATGGTCATTCTTGTTTTAAGTTAAAAGGGAAAAATGGCACAGTTATTACTGATCCTTATAGTGGAGTTGGTTTTGAAATGCCTAGTATGAGTGGTGATATTGTGACGGTTTCTCATGATCGTTATGACCATAATAATTACCATGATGTAGCTGGCACAGCTAGGAGACCAAAACCATTTGTGATTGAGCATTTAGGTGAGTACGAAGTTGGTGGAATCTCTGTTTTTGGTTATAAGTCTTTTCATGATGGTGAAGCCGGTGAAAAAGCTGGCATTAACCGAATTTATGTGATTGTGATTGATGGACTTAGGATTTGTCACTTGGGTGATTTGGGCCATGAACTTGATGAAAATACTCTCAATGAAATTGGCGATGTTGATGTGTTATTACTACCAACTGGGGGTGTTTACACCATCAACTCCAAACAGGCTGTCGCTGTAGCCAAAGCTTTGGAACCAAGTTTCGTGGTGCCAATGCACTACAAAACCAGTGCTCATGATCAAAGTAAATTTGGTGAATTGCAGGGTTTGGATGAGTTTGTCAAAGAATTTGGGGCTGAAAACGTAGAACAAATCGATAAACTTAAAGTCGAAAAAGATCGTTTGCCTGAAGAAAAAGAATTAGTCATTTTGCAGAGGACCTAGCAAGCTTAGTTGTTGTAACTTAGTTACTATTTGCTTCTCAGTAAGAGAATGGTACATTGTAGACGAAAATGATCGAGCCAAAATTACCACCACATGACCTTGAAGCTGAAAAATCAGTTTTAGCAGCTATTTTGATTGATCCAGACGCAATTGTGAAAGTAACTGAGCATTTGGAACCTGAGAGTTTTTACCAACCCAAATACCAAGTGATTTTTGAGGCCATGCGGGATCTTTATGAAAAAAGAGAACCGATTGACGTGGTCACTTTAACGGCTCAACTCAAAAAAAAGAAAGAACTGAGCAAAGCTGGTGGCGCTACCGAGTTAGCCGAGTTGTCAAATATTTTATCGACCGCGGCCAATGTGGTTAATTACGCCAAGATTGTCAAAGAAAAAAGCGTTAAACGTAGGCTGATTAGTCTCAGTAGTGAGATGAGTGAGTTGGCCTTTGATGAGTCAAAAAATGCTAAGGATATTTTGGATTTGGCAGAGCAGAAAGTGTTGAGTGTTTCTCAAGCTCACTCAGCTAAAGACTTTATTCCGTTAAAAGATACTTTGGTGGAAAGTTTTGATCGTATTGATGAACTGCAAAAAAATGGTGGAGAACTGCGTGGTGTCCCAACTGGGTTCCAAGATTTAGATCGAGTGTTAGCTGGTTTACAACGTTCCAACTTGATTATTTTGGCGGCTCGTCCTGGTACTGGTAAGACCGCTTTTTCTTTGAATATTGCTCAAAATTCGGCGGTATTGTCCAAGAAAAAAATCGGGATTTTTTCTTTGGAAATGAGTAAGGAAGAGTTGGTTGATCGTTTATTGGTGTCACAAGCAGATATTGATGCTTGGAAACTCAAAACTGGTCGACTAGATCAACAAGATTTCTTGAAGTTATCTGATGCTATGGGTGTTTTAGCTGACGCTCAGATTTTTATTGATGATACTCCTGGTATGAGTATCTATGAGATGAGAACTAAGGCCAGAAAATTGATGACTGAGCATCATATTGATATGTTAATTGTTGACTATTTGCAGTTAGCTCATGGTCGAACTAAAGATAATCGTGTCCAAGAAGTGGCCGAGATTTCTCAAGGTTTAAAGAATATTGCTCGTGAATTGAGAATTCCAGTCATGGCTCTTTCACAATTATCTCGTGCCATTGAGAGTAGAGGAGAAAAATCACCCCAACTATCAGATCTTCGTGAGTCAGGTTCTATCGAGCAGGATGCTGACGTGGTGATGTTCCTATATCGAAAAGACGATGATATTCGTGAACAAGTGACCTTGAAGATTGCTAAACATCGTAACGGTGCTCTTGGTGATGTCGAGCTCTTCTTTAGAGGAGACAGAGTGCGTTTTTATGGTATGGAAAAACGAGGCAATGCTTAACCAGCCGTAAAGCCAAATAATAAATAAACTAATCCGCCAGTTAACACAGTAAAGAAAAAGAAAAACCCGAGGTTTGATTTGAGGTCCTTGAGTGATTTGTCAGGATCTGGTTTATCCATACTGACAATCACCACTAGGGCAATACCCAGCCAAATCAAGCCTCTAGTCACAATTGACCAGATGCTATCCACAGCGAAAGCTTTTTGCAGAATTTCTTGTAAAACTTCCATCTTTACTACTATGAAGAGATTTGGAGAAAAAAGCAAGTTTGAGCTAAACAACAATTAGTTCAAGTTTCAGACTAGGGGAGAATGTAGTATAATTACGCTCTCTTCAGTGAAGAATAAGCCGAGGTGGCGGAATTGGTAGACGCGTGGGTCTCAAAAACCCATGAGGGCAACTTCGTGAGGGTTCGATTCCCTCCCCCGGCACAAAGAGTAGAGAAACACCTGTTATGAGGTGTTTTTTTATTGCCTTAAATACACCATTAGATCTTTTTGGATACCATAAGCCACAAAGGCTAAGCCATGCAGGACTGATTTTTGTGACCACTTATGAAATGATTCGGTCAGGAAGTCAGTATAAGACTGATATTCAAGTCTACTTTCATCAATTCTTTTATCAGAGAGAACCAATGACTCACCATCTAGTTCGGTTCTGGTTTCAAAGAAGGCTCGATGAACTTGTTGCACTTTCCAGAGCTGGTTCATTAGGACAAACAATAGATCAGTGGCTAAATTTTCATTATTTGTCAAATTTTCATGAGCTAAGTAATTAATACTGGCAATCACTTCATTATCAAAATCCCAACGCTGATTAGCTGGGACAACCTCATCAATGATAGCCTTAATTTTATCCTCAGTAATTGTTTCTAGCTCTACTGCCAAGGAATTTTTGTCTAAGCCAATTTTTTGAGCAGCATACAGCATTAAGTCTTTAAAATTCAGAGTAGCAAGCAGTTCTTCGGCATTAGTATCCAGACCAGCTTGATCAATTAACAACTGAGCAAATTCATCAGCGATTGGTCCAGTGGCATCGATAGTGGCCTGGTATTCTTCAGTCAAACTGCGGTCATCCCAATCACTGCTCCTATAAATTTTTGATCCATCTTTAGGGGCAAACTTTTTAAAAACACTACTGGCTTGATCAATGGCTCTAACCAATAGTTGCTCTATTTTTTTCAAAGTTTCTTGATCGAAAGTTTGGGCTAATTCAGCCAGGCCTTCACCAAACACAGCACTAACAATTTCAAAATGTCTATCTGCAAAGTTTTCTTTTTGAAAGGCATCGTTAGTTCTTAAGTGTAGGATTTCACTAGATTTTTGAGTCATTTTTTTATTGTCTTTGATTTAAATTAATATCAAGCTTAGTTATTAATGCTGGTATTATAATAGATAATATGTGGCCAGTGCTTTTTTCGATTGGAAATTTTAGTTTATCTACTTTGAGTGTAGTGCTATTTTTGGGCTTTTTTGTGACTGGTTTTACTTTTTGGCGTCGGGGTAAAGAAGAGCACTACTCAGAGATTCAATTGTTTGATGGTTTTTTACTAGCATTTTTGGTTGGTTTACTGGGGGCTAGAGCTAGTTTCATTATTTTTCATTGGGACAGATTCGGTTTAGATCCACTCCAGTGGTTTAATTTTTTGGGCAATCCAGGCATTCATAAACTGGTGCTACTGATTGTTTCGACATTCTTTCTCAACTCATTTGCCAAAAAGAGGAAATGGGATAACTTTGAGGTGTTAGATTTCTGGTCTTTGTCTTTGACTATGTGGCTAATTGTCACTAGTTTTGGCGAGTTTTTGGCTGGCACAGCTCGTGGATACTTGACTAATAGCCCAATTGGGTTGGTTTTTCCTGGTTCGATTGATCGCACTCATCCAATTCAACTTTATTCATTGGCCTTTTTCTTGTTACTTTATTTTTATCTGAGTTGGGCAGAGTATAACTACCGAACTTTTGATTGGTATCGGCTGGGTAAAAAAGCCGCTCAGACTGGTTTTTTGATCACTAATTTTTATATCTTTTTAGCTCTTTTTTCACTATTAATGCTATTCTTCAAACTACCAGAATTTGTGTTTAACGGTAAAACTCTGGATATTTGGCTTTATTTAGCAATGTTTTTTGTTGGGATAAAAGTGCTACTGGATCGTTCAGATAAACCACTATTACCAGTTTCTTTTAAAGAAAAGTTTTTAAGAAAAAAAACAAACCCAGTCGATGATCTCAAAGTTTAAGTTGTTTTTGAGCTTTCTTGTTTTAGTTTTAATTGATCAACTAACCAAGTTTTTGACAGTTACCCAAGTTTTAAACCAAGGTATAAGTTTTGGTTGGCAACAGGGGATTAGTCAATGGTGGTTGGTTTTATTATTAATTTTGGTGCTATTAATCTTTAAGTTTAGCTCGGTTAACAGATCAGTTTTTTTTCAGTTAATGGTGGTATTTTTTTTGGCTGGAACAACTGGTAACTTAATTGATCGTTTTTTTTTGGGTGGAGTTCGTGATTGGTTAGCTTGGTCAGTCTTGGGTTTTAGCAATAACTTAGCTGATATCTGGATAACTCTGGGTTTTTCAGGCATAATATACGAAGAGTTAGTGTTGTCGTTCAAAAAACGCAAAAAAGATAGCCATGAAGATAGAACCAAACATAATTTTTGAAGATCAAGATATCGTAGTGGTAGAGAAACCAGCTGGAGTAGTCAGTAATAATGCTGACTCAGTTAAGCAGCCATCTCTCCAAGAATGGTTTATCGAAAAATATCAGGCTGAAGAATTTGCTGATAACTGGACCAGATGTTTACCTGAAGATTTTTCTGATGAGTATGGCACTCCAGAGGAAATATTCGCTCAAAGACAAGGCTTGGTTCATCGTTTGGATAAAAATACCAGCGGGATTATGGTTTTTGCTAAAAATCCAGGTAGTTTGCTTAATTTACTAACTCAATTCAAGTTGAGACAAACCAAGAAACAATACTTAGCTTTAGTCCATGGTGTTTTTCGAGTACCAAAAGGCACCATCACTGCTCCTTTGGCTCGGGCTAGAGCAGACCGAAGAAAGTTTGCGGTAGATATTAATGGTCGGACTGCAGAAACCATTTATGAAGTGGTCAAAGATTTTGCTGGTTTTAACCCAGACTTTTTAGCTAGTTTAGATCCTGATCAAATTAGAATTTTTAAGGATGCTCAACGTTTTTATAACCAAGGGTTTAGTTTAGTGCGTTGCTGGCCAAAGACTGGTCGAACCCACCAAATTAGAGTTCACCTAGCTCATGAGAGTCATCCTTTAGTCGGTGATGTGACTTATTTGGGTAAAAAACGGGCCAAAATTGATCCATTGTGGTGTGGGAGACATTTTTTACATGCTGAAAGTTTGGAGTTTACTCATCCAAGAACTCACGAGCCACTCAAATTTGTCGCCCAATTACCACCAGAGTTAGAAAAAGTTTTAAGCGTTTTGGTAGAAAAACAATAAAGGAATTCATGAAATTTGCCGAGATTAATTTTCCTAATGACCCAATTAACTATATTGCCCCGACTTGGGATGAGATGAATGGTTTGGTTTTTTTGATTGCTCAACAAATGAGAGCAAAAGGTGTGACTGCCGATAGAATCGTAACCCTAGCCAAGGGGGGCTGGCCAATGACCAGATCATTAGTCGATTTTACTGGTATTAATAACGTAGCTAGTATTGGGATGAAATTTTATAAACCAGAGATTGGTCAAAGATTTGAACAACCCCAAGTTTACCAAGACTTACCAGTATCAGTAGTTGGAGAGAGTGTAATTCTCTTTGATGATGTGGCAGACTCAGGCAAGTCACTCGAATTTACAAAACAATACTTATTAGATAAAGGTGTTAAATCTGTGACGGTTGCTACCTTGTTTTACAAGCTTCATTCGGTGGTAAAACCAGATTTTTATGGAGCAGAGACTACAACTTGGATTATCTTTCCCTACGAAGCTCATGAAGCTTTTGGTTTCTTTAATAAAAAATGGGCAGCAGAGGGGTTGACTGTAGGAGAAATAGATCAAAGAATGATGAAGTTAGGGGTAAGAGCAAATTGGTTGGCAGAATTTAGAAAAACAAGTTAAAATGAGCAAGCTATGATCAAATCAAGACTTTTTTTCCTATCCAATCTTTCTACTTCCTAATTTTTCATAATTAGTGCAAAGTAGCAGTGTAGTTATAAGAAAGTCGTTGTTTATGAAAAAAGATCTAGTTTTTTCCCTAATTAGTAAAGAGTCCAAGCGCCAAACCGCAATGATTGGTCTGATTCCTTCTGAAAATCACATTTCTCCAGAGGTTTCAAAAGTTTTATCAAGTTGTTTATCGAGTAAATACGCCGAAGGTTATCCTCATCGTCGCTACTATGAGGGCAACCAAATTATTGATCAAATTGAGGTTCTAGCCCAAGACAGATTAAAGCAATTATTTGGTGTACCTCACGTTAATGTGCAACCATATTCAGGTTCACCAGCTAATGGGGCAATTGAGTTTGCATTGTTGGAACCAGGTGACACCTTGATGGGTTTGGCCCTTTCTGGTGGTGGTCATTTAACTCATGGTCATCCTCAAGTAACTTTTTCCGGTAAATACTTCAACTCAGTCCAATATGGTTTAGATCAAAACGCTCGAATTGATTTTAAACAAGTGAGAGAGCTAGCTTTAAAACACCAACCAAAGTTGATTATTGCTGGTAATACAGCCTATCCTTTTGAACTAGATTTTAAAAAATTTAGAGAGATTGCTGATGAGGTCGGTGCTTGGTTACTGGCAGATATTTCTCATGTTACTGGGTTAGTGGTGGCAGGTGAACATATGTCACCAGTGCCTTATGCAGATGTGGTGATGTCGACCACACACAAAACTTTTAGAGGTCCCAGAGGAGCAATGATCTTAGTGACTCAAAGAGGTTTAGACAGAGATCCAGAATTGGCCAGTAAAATTGATAAAGCTGTGTTCCCGGCACTACAAGGTGGACCTCATAATGCGACTACTGCTGGTATTGCTGTAGCTGCTGCTGAAGCAGCCAGACCAGAATTTAAAAAGTATGGTCAACAAGTGAGAAAAAATGCCCAAGCTTTAGCCACTGCTCTAAAAGCCGAGGGTTTGAAGTTAGTGGGTGATGGGACCGAAACTCATTTGATGTTACTTGATTTAACTAACTATGGAGAGGGCATGGGACTTCAAGTGGCTTTTGCCATGGATGTCGCTGGGATGTATGCCAACCGCAACACTATCCCACACGAGCCATGTTCTCCTTTTTATCCTTCTGGAGTGCGTTTGGGCACACCACTTGTGACTAGTCGCGGGATGAAAGAGGCAGAAATGAAGCAAATCGCTCAGTGGATTGCTCGAGTGGTGGCTGAAGTCAAAGATCAACAGTTACCAACTGATCGCAAAGAGAGAATGACTTTCATTAAAGACTTTAGAAAGAAAGCTTTGAAAAACAAGAATTTATTAACAATTAGAAAAGAAGTGGAGGTGTTTGCTAAACAATATCCACTTTTTACCTGGGAATAAGATGAAGCGAAGAATCGGGGCCCATTTATCAACTACCGGTGGAGTAGACAAAGCAGTGGAGCGAGCTCATGAGATTGGAGCCAATGCTTTACAAGTGTTTTCGGGTAGTCCTCGGATGTGGCGCCGAACTGCTTTGGACAAGATTAATGCCAATAAAGTTTGGTCAAACCAAGCAAAATATGATGTTACACCAATCTTTACTCATGCATTGTATTTAGTCAATCTAGCCTCAGATAATCCAGAGTTAGTTGAGAAATCAATGACTGCACTCAAGCATGATTTGAACTTTGATGCTCATCTCAAAGGAGCAGGGGTGGTGGTCCACTTGGGTAGTCACCAGGGCAGGGGGTTTGAGGCAGTTAAACATGATCTTGTCAAAAGAATGGCCGAGATTCTAAAAGCTACTCCAGCAAATTCGACTTTTATTATTGAAAACTCAGCTGGCCAAAATGGCAAGATTGCTAGTGATTTAACCGAGATCACATGGTTAATAGATCAACTCAAGTCCGAGCGAGTGAAATGGTGTTTTGATACCTGTCACGGTTTTGCTGCTGGTAAAAAACTGTCAGGTTCTGATTCTGTAATCGCCGAAATGGAACAATTAGGGTTGTTAAATAACCTGGCTTGTTTGCATGTTAATGACACCAGAGACCCATTTGCTTCAGGTCGCGATCGTCATGCCAATATCGGTGACGGAGAGCTTGGTACTGAAGTTTTAAAAGAATTTTTGAATGACCCCAGAATTAGTCATATCCCAATAATTACCGAAGTTCCAGGATTAGATGGCAATGGTCCAGACCAAGAGAATGTCACTCGACTATGGGAGTTAGTTAAATAAAAACCGAATGATAAAATACGCCGATGCAAACGCAAATTATTAATGGCTATCAGCTCGCAAGACAACACCAAACTCAATTAAAACAACAGCTGGGCGAGTTACAGTTGGTAAAACCAATTGTGATTGCAGCCATTCTTTTTACCGAAGATAAGGGTAGTCAGCTTTATACTCAGTTGAAAAAAGAAATGGCTGAGAGCTTGGGAATCGAGTATCGGGTTTATGAGTTTTCTGTACTCACGACTGAAACTGAAGTTTTAGCTAAGATTAAGTCTTTAAATTTGGATCCTAGTATTACGGGTATTATTATTCAAAAGCCTTGGCGTAAAACCTGGTTGGAGGCTTATCAAGCCCACAACACCAACCAAGACAACCAATCATTTGATACGTGGTGGCAACAATTGGTTTCTTCATTAGCCGAGCATAAAGATGTAGACGGGTTGCACCCGAGTAATTTAGCAGCTTTGGCAACTGGAGACTGGTTGAGCCAAGGTAGAGTTCTACCAGCTACTTGTCAGGCCACAATTAGATTATTAGAACAGGCTTTTAAAACTGAGCATTTATTTGCTGATTTAAGAAATAGCCACCTAAAAACTATCATTTTAGGTAAATCTGATTTACTCGGTCAGCCATTATTTACGATTTTGTCTGCAAAAAATTGCGAAGTAGAAATGATTGGTTCACAGGAGTTAAATCTTAGAATTGAACAACAAAAATATCTAAAAGATGCCGATGTAGTTATTTCTGCCACTGGTCGTAAAAACTTAATTATTGGTGACTTACTTAAACAAGGTTGTGTAGTAATTGATGTGGGTGAACCTCAGGGAGATGTTGACCTAAACTCAGTTTTAGGTATTGCTCGGGCTGTGACTCCGGTTCCCGGTGGAGTAGGGCCAATGACGGTGGTGAGTCTGATGGAAAATGCCATTAAATTAGCACAAAGATAATTCGCTTTTTCTCTTGAGATTTTTATGATATAATCTCACTTCTTAATAAGTAATAGTAATAGCCCTGATTCACTTTTTAAATCGTCCTGATTGTGGTGATAGGGGGGAGGTCGAGCAAAAATCGATCAAATAAGGACAAATATGACAGTTGATTTTTCAACTTATCCAGATAGAGCTCCAGAGTATGACTTGAGAGATCTTTTAGAAGCAGGTGTACATTTTGGACACAACAGTTCTAAGTGGCATCCAAAGATGAAAGAATTCATCTATATGGCTAAAGATGGTGTCCATATCTTTGATTTAGCCAAAACTGCAGCTCAACTTCGCTTAGCTTATAATTTTATTTTTGACCTTGGTGCCAAAGGTAAAAAAGTTGTTTTCATTGGTACCAAAAGACAATCTAGAGAGATTATTCGTAAAGCCGCTCAAGAAGCTGGTGCTTTCTTTATTGCTCAACGTTGGATGGGTGGTATGTTGACCAACTGGGACCAAATCAGTAAGTCAGTCAAAAGAATGAATGACATTGAAAAAGGTTTGGAAACAGGCAGATTTGATGGTTATACCAAATTTGAAAAGCTTCAACTAGAAAAAGAACAAGGTCGTTTGGAAAGATTTTTTGAAGGTGTCAAAGGTTTAACTGGTAAGCCAGATTGTTTAGTCGTGGTTGACCCAAAGAGAGAAAAACTAGCAGTTGAAGAAGCAGAAAAAGAAGGTGTGCCAGTAGTTGCTTTAATCGATTCGAACACTAACCCAGCTAATATTTCTTTACCTGTTCCAGGTAATGATGACGCTGTCAGTAGTATTGAACTGATTATGACTGAGTTGGCCAAGGCTTACGCTGAGGGTAAAAAATCAAGTAAAAAGTAAGGAGGATCACAATGGCTATTTCCATGGATGAAATCAAAAAATTAAGAGAAGCAACTGGTGCAAGAGTAATGGATTGTAAAAAAGCTCTTGAAGAAGCCAAAGGTGATTTTCAAAAAGCAATTAAAATCGTTGAAGAAAAAGGTTTAGCTCGGGCTGAAAAAACTTCAGATCGAGAAACCAAAGCTGGCTACGTAGCTAGCTATGTCCACAACAACGGTCAAGTTGCTAGTTTAGTTGAGATTGTGTGTGAAACTGACTTTGTCGCTCAAAATGATGAGTTTAGAACCTTGTCACGCGAGATTGCCATGCATGTCACTGCAATGAATCCAGCTAACGTTGCAGAATTGCTCGAACAAGAATTTATTCGTGATGCCAGTACCACTATTGCCATGATGCTCAAAGCATTAAGTGGCAAGATTGGTGAAAAGATGGAGATCAGAAGATTTGTTCGTTATGAGGTTGGTGAAGAAATTGCTGAATAATTACCTTTAAACTTAATTTAAAACAGGGAAGAGGCGAAGCACAAAACTTCGCCTCTTTACGTCTCGGGTGTTTTCTTTCCATAATAGGCCAGTGCAAGATTTTGTCGCTGTCAAAAACACTAAACACGGTAAGAAGGATCGTCAACCTAATCGGTTTGTTATTTTTTTATTAGCTATTACTGGTTTATTAGGGCTAGGGTTTTTGTTATTTAAAAGTATTCACTTTGCTGATTTTTTCAGAGATTTTAATCAACAAACTATGTTATTAGTTCATAAAGATGTGGGCAAATCAGCTGGGTTTTTATTGACGGCTGATTTTTCAACTTTAACCCTAGAAGTGGTGCCACTCGATACAGAAGTGGAGGTAGACTTAGGTGATTACGGGCATTATCGCTTGCAAGCAGTTTATCCACTATTGGCTGCAGTTGAAAAAAAGCCACTTAATTTTGTTCGCTCAACTTATAGTTTTTCTTTGGGCAGAATTATTGATGAGGCTTGGGGGGTTGAGCAACAACTAACTAGTATTAACACCAAACCAGCCTTAAGCCAAGTTTTTTTTAATAATATTTGGTCATTTCCTGGTAGTTTAAATGAAAAACTTGCTTGGTTGGCTTTGGTAAGTGATAGCCATACAGAAGTTGTTTTTACTGAAATTGAGACTAATTTTCCATTAGCTAAGAAAGTAAAAAATACTGATTCATCAATGCTTTTATGTACAATTGCTGTGATAAATACGACGGCAGTTAATGGTTTGGCTGGTAAAATCGATCAAGTACTTGATGCTGACGGTTTCTCGGTGATTAGAACTGGCAATGATAGTCAAACTCTAGCTAAAACTGAACTAATTGTTAGTAGTGACAAAAATACCCAAACAAACTGTCAGCAGGCTCAAAACAAAATTGAAAGTTTATTGCCAGGGAAGGCAGTTATTACAATGGATGATAACGTGACCAAACAGTTCAGAGCTGATTTAGTTCTAAAAATTGGCGAAGACCTTGAAAGGTAAAACTTCGAGTCTCTAGATGTCTTCACCTTTATTGATTTTTTCTAAGGTAGTTTCAAAGTCATCAGTGTCTTTGATCTCTGGTTCACCTTCGATCATTTCGTCATCCTCTGAACCATCGATATCCATGGGAATATCACCCTCAATGAGTAACTCTTCATCAATTGGGGAGTTTTTGGTGGTAGCAATCTTGCCCACGGGGAATGATAGGATATGTTTATTTTTGGAAGAAGTTTTATTTTCTCTCAAGTGGACAGAACAACTGCTATCAGTAACAGAGTGGATCAGACACTCATATTCATTACCACGATGAATGAGTTGACAAAGTCTAAATGACAAGTCATCTGGTAAAGCACCAACATATTTACCATCTTCAGTTTCGACAGAGATGTGTTTACCCTTAGAATTGAGTTTGCATTTTTGGCCAACTCTAAGGTTGCTCAAGAAATCTTTTCTAGTTAAGCGATGAAGATCAGTAATTTTAGTTTTACCAGGCTCTTCAATAAAGTAGACTTGAGAAACAGAGAGATTGGCTATTTGTTTATTTTTTAAGTTAGTCAAATGTTTCTTGGCAATGATATTAGATTTATCTTTGGCCAAAACTGTTTCAAAAGCTTGTTTGGCTTCGGTTTTTTTGTTGAGTTGCAAATAAGCTAAACCAATTCGGTTCAAAGCACCAATATCTTCTTGGTTTCTTTCGAGGATTTCTTGGTTAAGTTCAATAGCAGCGGCCCAAGATCCATTCTTGGCTGCATCAATAGCCTCTTGTACTAAAGCGGCATATTTTTTCATGATTTTATCCTTTTTATGGTTAAAAAACTGCGTGAAAGAATACTGGCTGAGGCTGATATTGTCAAGCAATAATCTCTAACATACAATTCAGGTGAAAGGAAATCTATGTCTGGCCATAGCAAATGGAATAACATCAAGAAAAAGAAAGGTGCGGTTGATGCCCAAAAATCCAAAGTTTTTGGGGTAATGGCTCGGTTAATTCGTTCAGCTGTTAAGGAAGGTAAATCTGGTGATCCTCAAGCCAATGCTAGTTTAAGAACAGTCTTAGATAAAGCTAGAGCAGAGAATATGCCCAAAGAAAAAATCCAAAAAGCCATTGCTGCTGGTTTGGGTAAAGGTACTGGTGGAGAAGTTAGAGAGATTGTTTATGAGGGTTTTGGTCCAGGAGGCGTGGGTATGTTGGCGGTGGCTTTTACTGATAATTTAAATCGAACTACCTCTGAAATTAGAACGATTTTTTCAAGAGCTGGTGGCTCGATTGGTGCTCCAGGTTCTGCCATGTACTTGTTTGCTCGAAACCCAGAGGGTGGTTATAAAGTGGTGATTCCTTTTCAAGTCGATGACCCCAATCATCAGCAATCACTTCAAGAGCTGATTGATGAGTTAATGGCAAACGATGATGTTGAAGAAGTTTTTTGTAGTGGTGAATGGGTTGGAAAAGAGTAATAATTCTGATTGATTTATGCGAAGAAGAGAAAAATTTGTTTTAGCTGCGACTGTCTTGAGTATTGGCTTATCTTTAGTTCAGTACACCGGGATTGAATGGCGTTACTACGCCATTATGGGTTTGATGGTATTGACTTATTTTGTCTCTGCTTGGTCTTTAAGTGATGATCTTCAACCTCATGAATGGTTGACGGTGTTACCTTTTCCAGTGATTTATACAGCTGCTGTGGCGTTGTTTTACTTTTTATTGCCCACGGCTTTTTTTACAAGAATTTTATTTTTAGTACTTTTTGGTGTGGGACTTTATGGTTTGTATTTAACCAGCAATATTTTTTCAGTAGCCAAAGGTAGAACTATTCAGCTAATTTATGCTGCCCACGCTGTAGGCCTGTTTTTTACCCTTTTTACCTCAATGTTGCTCACCAATACGATCTTTTCGTTAAGAATGCCTTTTTATAGCAATGCACTGCTTGGTGGTTTAGTCCATTTTCCATTAATTATGATGAGTTTGTGGTCGATTAAACTAGAACCGGTAGTTAGTAAAGCAATTTTACAAAAAACTACCTTGTTAACCGTAATTTTAGTCGAGTTAATTGCTTTGTTATCACTTTTACCACTACCAGCTTGGCATAGCTCATTATTTGTCATGGGAGCTTTTTATATTGGTTTAGGGGTACTACAAAGCCAGATTAGAGAGCGATTATTTAATAATACGGCTAATGAATATTCATTGGTGGCAGTTTTTTTGGGTTTCATCTTTTTTATCCTGTTACCTTGGAAGTAACAAGATTATTTTACTTATTTTTGGGCTATTTTTAAGTGATTTTTCGCCTGGATACCAGGCTAATTTTTTATTAGGGCAGGAGAGAGAACTCGAGTAAAACCAGGCTACAAATCCATCATGGCTTAAATTGGGCTAAGTTTAATGACTCCCAGGCTTTAATTGTTTAAATAAGGATTTTTAATTAAAAGTTTTAATAATTTATTTGCAACCAAACTAAAAAAAAACAGGGCAGAGGTAGCACAAAAAAAGAGCAGACCTACCAGGCTAAAACAGGGAAGAGTGATATAGTTTGATATACTTGTCAAATTGTGGAAAACTATAGGCTTTCCCGTGAAAAAGTTATAGGATATTGCTAAGTTTTTACAGATGTCTACTCGGGGAAATGATCTATTATGTTATAGTTTTTTGTTCAGATAAAGCCAGAATTCTGCAAGAATAATTCCAGGCTAGTTCCTCAAATTGGGTACAAAATGTCCAGGCTTAATTCCTCGAGTAGGGCTGCATATTTAGCCTGGTAACCAGATTTATAGTAAAAATGTGTTTTAGTCTGATTTTAGGGAGTGGTAAAACAAAACCCGAAAGGGTGTTTTTAAGGTATGAAGTTAGTTTTTGGTTGGATTTCTTGATAGAGGTGTAATGAGTTAATTAAAAAATCTTTAAAGGAAAAAAAATTAGGGTTGATGGAGGCGAGTGAGGTAGCCACTACTACTTCGTGGTTAGGGTTGCTAAATTAGCCCACAAATAATATGTCGCACAATATAACTTTTACGACATAAAACTAAGTTTGAAACCGAACAGCTGCTTTGATTGTTTTTATCTAATTTGGTTATTTTTTTATTAATTTATTGATATACCAATCTTTTTTCTAGGTATGAATTTTTTATATTTGTTAATTCTCTATCTTTGTTTAGCTGTTTTTTTAGTTAGCTACGACATACCTTTTTGTTGATTTTAGGTGAGAATATTTCTTGGACTTAAAATAAGCTTTTAATTGATGTATCAGTCTAATATCCTTAGACGATGGATAGCTCAGTTTCGCCAAAAAAAGCCGTTTTTGGGGCATTTAGGAGGCTAGGTTTTTAGGGTCTTTGAAGCTGTTTTTGTGAATAGTTGGTGGCTGATTTTTTTAATGTTAATTTGCTTTGTTAGTTGCTACAACTTAGTTGTTTTTTAAATTTTTGACTGACAATCTAACGATTAGTTTTTTGTTTTGCCTTTAGCCTTTTTTTAAAAAAAATAATTTTTATTTTAATGACCAAGCATAATTTACAAGTGTTTTTAAGCAGTTAATTTTTATAGTTCTGCAAAGAAAAATATTTTACTAACCGAGTTATTATCGAGCCGTTAATTGGGACAATTTTGGTGGTTTTATTTTTAAAATTAAGCTTTGTTTAGCAACAGATTTTTTTTGGCAAAATACTTAGTTAGTTATAAAACTAGATCCTGGTCTGGTTTAATTTTTATCACCAGGTTTGGCTATAGATCCTTTTAGCTAAAAAAAATATAGTTAATATTTACTAAATATATCAAAATATTTCATTAAATAAAGATTGATAAATCAGTAGTATTTTTGCATTATTTGAATTAGCAGAGTTTATGATGCTCTGCTAAAAACTTATAATATCTCTGGGTGTTTTATAAGTAGAGGTCTGGTAAATAGAAAAAAAACAAAAATAAGTGAACTAATTAAACTTCACTTTTTACAGGTAAGCTGGGCAGTTTATTAGCTAAATTATATTTCAAGTTTGCCTAAGTTGTAAACCTAGCTCGCTGTTTAGTTTTGTTTGCTGTATAAATAACTTATGGCTGTATCGACTGTTCCAGAAAAAGCTTTGATTGATTTTTTAGAGTCATTAGAAGTTGAAAAAAATTTAAGTAATTTGACCATCAGAAATTATGGTCATTACCTACGTAGATTTAATGATTGGTTCGCTGGACATGGTGGCAAAGATCTAAAAGATTTAGATCAGGATTTACTTAGAAAATATCGAGTTTATCTTGCTCGCTATGTTGATGAAGTTGGTCGAACTTTATCTAAGAAAACTCAGGGCTACCATATTATTGCCCTGAGATCTTGGTTTAAATGGTTAGTTAAACATGATTTGGAGGTGTTACATCCGGAAAAAATCGAGTTACCCAAGGGAGAATCAACTCCAATGAAGTTTGTTGGTGTCGATAAAATGGAGTTATTATTAGCAGTGCCAGATGTTAGTACACCGAGTGGTCTAAGAGATCGGGCTATTCTTGAAGTATTATTTTCAACTGGTTTACGTGTCAGTGAATTGGTTAAGCTTAATAGAGATCAAGTCGATGTTAAAAGACGAGAGTTCGGAGTGATTGGGAAGGGACGTCGCCCAAGAGTGGTCTTCTTGAGTGAACGAGCCGCTAATTGGTTGGAGCGCTGGTTAAATCTTAGAGAAGATGATTGGAAGCCAGTATTTACTCGTTTTTCTGGTAGAAAAGAAGCTTTATTTACTGATGGTGAAGAAATGAGATTGACTACCAGGAGTGTGCAACGCTTAGTGGATAAGTGCAGTCGTCGAGCTCATTTACCAATTAAGTTGTCTCCACATGGCATCCGTCATAGTTTTGCTACTGATTTGTTGAGTAGTGGAGCAGGTCTTCGTGATGTTCAGGAAATGCTAGGGCATAAGAATATTGCTACTACTCAGATCTATACTCACGTGACTAAGCCTCAACTCAGGAAAATTCATGAACAGTTTCATTCTTTGGAAAAAGATCCAGGAAAATGATTTTTTAAATATTATTAATTAATAGTTAATATTATTTTGATTTATTTTGATTTTTAATATTTATATAACAACTATTAAAATAGTTTTTGATATATTTATTCTAAAGAAAAAACCTGGTTTACTGCCTAAATTTTTTTTCACTCCTCTACTCCACTAATACTGATGATTATTTTTTTTGTGTTATAGTGAGTTTAAATGAATAATAGTCAGACTAAACTAATTAATATTGCTCTAAAAGTGGCCAAAACCAGTGTTAAACAAGCTGGCGAAATGCTTCTCGCTAAGAGAAGCGACCTCAAAGTTGAGGTTCATAAAGATTTGGTAGATTTTTCTACTAATTTAGATATCGCAGCCGAAAAATGTATCATTGATAATTTAATTGCTAATTTTCCTGATCACAATATTATTTCTGAAGAAATAGGTCAGCTTGATAAGCAATCTTTGTATACATGGATAATTGATCCATTGGATGGGACCAAGGAGTTTCAAAGAGGTTTAAGTAATTTTAGTGTTTGTCTTACCTTGCAGACCCCAATTGAGATTTTACTTAGCTGTGTGTATATCCCAGCTACTAAAGAACTATTTTTTAGTGGTTTGGGATTAGGTTCTTGGCAAGGGAAAAAGCAACTTGTTGTTTCAAAAGAAAAAAATTTGAGTAAAGCTATGATTGTTTTTCATGCACCTGATTATAAAAATACGGAGGCTGTTAAAGATAGACATTGGCGAGTTGTTACCCAGTTAGATAAAGTTGATTATCGAACATTTGTTAGATTAAATGATAATATGATTCTTTGTGATCTAGCTAAAGGTGGTTATGATGGTTATATTCATCTAACCACCAAAACTACTGGTTGGTGGGATGTTGCTCCAGGAATTTTGCTGGCTCTAGAAGCTGGAGCTACGGTCACCGACTCACTTGGTCGCGCTTTAACACCCAACCAGTTAATAAATGGGATTGTTATTTCAAATGGTTTGATCCATCAGCAATTACTTGAGATTATCAACCAATAAGTCTGGATAAATAGGATTACAGGTTTTTAGCAATCATTTAAAATGACTGCTAATATGATGTTTCTATATATTATATTGATATACCAATCTTTTATTTTTACTAATGATTAAAGTAAGTTCTAGAGTTAAAAATTTATTACTTGAGGTAGTAGCTAAATTTAAATGTAGAATTTACTGTTAAAGATGATACAATTCTTACATTCTTTAACAAAATTTTAGAATTTAACTTGGGCCTGTGGCGCAGTTGGCTAGCGCGTCTGTATGGCATACAGAAGGTCAGGGGTTCGAGCCCCCTCAGGTCCACCCTTAGTTTTTAATTTTTTCTTGCTAAATTTTAAATAAAGATTTCTAAATTACTTCATTTTCAGCTAAGTCAGCTGTGATTTTTTGGTTTCTGTCTGCTAAAAATGAGATCATGGCTGGTTGAACCACAAAGGCATTTAAGTCAAAATCTGTTGGTTGATTTTCTATGGTTAACCAGTGGATTTTTTCTCCTAGTTTTTTGATAACTTGAGCCAAATCTCGCCAATGTTGTTTAGTCATTAACTCAAGAGGTAAAGAATCACCATTAATTCCGATTGGGATATGCAAACCAGATTTTGGTAGTTGGGTAATTGTTGCTTCGACAGTTTTAAGTACTCTTAGCCAAGTTTCATTGAAAGTTTTTTGGTCTAAAGTATGGAGTGTTTTCAATGATTGAGTGTATTCTTTAATCAAGTGAACTAAATCAATCATGATACCAGCTGAGACTTTTTGATCTCTTAAAACTTTTACTTTTTCACTAGTGGCCTGAAGTGACCCCACATCTAAAACATTTTCAACTAAAATATGACCCGGGTAGTTCATCGATACTAAAGTCTCAATTCTCCCCTTTCTTCTAAGTTCTGGTTCATGAACCAACAAATAGTTGTCAGCTTGGCCTGCTTGAAAAAGGTCAGGTCTGGCTTTGACGACTGTTTCTAAATCAGCCATGATATTTTGAAAAAAAATGGCTTTGGCTTTTTCTATAATACCTGGTGCAGCCATAAAGTGACCAGTTGGGCCATGGATGCCTCTAATTGATAATTGGGGATGTTTTTCCAGTTTAGAGCTATTTTTGATCAAATGTTGCCAAGCTAACATTTCAATAGCAAGCTTTTCTCCACCTAAGGCTGGGAGAGATTGCGCATAAATTTGCCATAATTGGTCAAAGTTACCCCAGATACCAACAATGTCAGTTGAAACCAAAACTTCTGGTTTTTTTGCCATAAAAGCAGGATTCTATTCTTGTTCTTCTTCTTTTTCAAGTTCACCAGTTAAGGCCACGGCTACGACAGAATCTTCTGGTTTAAGTTTCATTAAGATTACGCCTTGAGTAGGTCTAGTCAAAGAAGGAATAGATTTTTTACTAATTGGTAAACGAATAGTTTGACCTTCTTTAGTACTAATGACTACATCTTTGTGTGACTCATCAATGATTCTAGCAGTAGCTACATTTCCAGTTTTCTTGGTAATTTCAGAGACTTTAACACCTAGCCCAGATCTCTTTTGGACTGGATACTGATCCAAAGTAGTACGTTTACCTAAGCCTCTCTCTGTGACCAGGAGTAAGGCTGTTTTACTAGTATAGTCGTTGTCGTTAGCAAAAGCCTCAACACCAACTACATAGTCACCTTTTTTCAAGGTAATCCCTTTGACACCTTTGGTATCTCGTTGAGAAGATTTGACTTCTTCTTCTGAAAAGCGAATTGATTTACCTTGGTAAGTAATTAACATAATGTGATCTTCACCAGAAGTAACTCTACCCCAAGATAACTCGTCATCATCGTTGAGAATGATTGCTACAATGCCATTCTGGCGAATATTATCAAAAAGTTTGACGGCAGTTTTTTTGACTAGGCCATTTTTGGTTGCTAAAGTAATGAATTTTTCACCATCGTTTTCTTGATCAACCACTAGAATAGATTTGACACTCTCTTCTGGTTTTAAGTTGAGTAAGTTAACAATGGCTGTACCTTTAGCTTGTCTAGAAGCTTCTGGTAATTCAAAAGCTCTCATCTTGAAAACCCTACCCTGATTGGTAAACATCAAGAGATTATCATGTGTTTCACAGCTAACAACTGCTTGTAAAACATCTTCTTCTTTCATTTTTAGACCAGAACTACCTTTACCACCTCTAGATTGTGATCTTAAAGCACTGGGGCTCATTCTTTTGACGTAGCCACTTTCGGTTAGGGTAATTACTGTAACTTCGTTGGCGACTAAGTCTTCTTCACTAAATTCACCAACTTTGCCTTTAACAAGCTTGGTACGGCGTTCATCTCCATAAAGCTCAATCATTTCTTCAGTTTCTTTGACTACCATATCAAGGATAGCTTGAGGAGCAATCAACAGTCTCAAAAGTTCATCCATCTTTTCTTTGATGGCTTTATATTCATCTTCAATTTTTTGTCTTTCCAGAGCAGCCAAGCGTTTCAACTGCATTTCCAAGATAGCGACAGCTTGTTTTTCACTCAAGCCAAATTTTTTCATTAAAGCTTCTCTAGCAGTATCTGTATCTTTAGATCTTCTAATCGTTTCAATGACTTCATCAAGGTTCTTGAGGGCAATGAGCAAGCCTTCCAAGATATGGGCTCGATCACGAGCTTCAGCCAGTTCATATTGAGATCTTCTGACGACAATTAGTTGACGATGAACGATATATTCTTTCAAGATTTGTCTAAGGTTCATCAACTGTGGAGTCCCTTCACTATCGAGGGCCACCATATTGACTGAAAAGGTAGATTGAAGTTCTGAATATTTAAAGAGTTTATTGAGGACTACTTTGGGTCTGGCATCTCTTTTGAGCTCAATCACCACTCTCATCCCTACACGGTCAGATTCATCTCTCAGGTTTCTAATACCTTCGATTTTATGATCGCGGACTAAATCTGCGATCTTCATCAACATTCTAGCCTTATTTACTTGGTAAGGTAGTTCGGTGACAATGATGTTAAAGCCACCTTTCTTTTCTTCCTCGATAGCGGCTTTGGCTCTGACCACGACTCTACCTCGACCAGTACGGTAAGCTTCTTTGATTTCATTAAAGTCATACATGATACCAGCTGTTGGAAAATCTGGCCCTTGAACGTGAGTCATCAAGGTATCAAATTCAATTTCACTAGAAAACTCTCCAGCTAGATTTTCTGGTTTGGTAGCTAAAACTTTATCAATCGCTTCATTATTGGCGAGATCACCTTTTTTAGTAATGTCTTTTTCAGTAATTACTTGTTCGGTTAGCTCCGATTTGCCTTGTTTGATCATGGCAATAACGGCATTACTAATTTCGGTCAAGTTGTGAGGCGGGATTTTGGTGGCCATACCTACGGCAATCCCCTCTGAACCCATGAGTAATAAGTTTGGCAGTTTAGTTGGTAGGACTGATGGCTCGGTTAGAGAACCATCAAAGTTTTCGACAAAAGGAACAGTCTCTTTATTAATATCAGCGAGCAATTCTTGAGAAATCTTTGCCAACCTAGCTTCGGTATAACGCATAGCAGCTGGGCTATCACCATCGACCGAGCCAAAGTTACCCTGACCATCAACTAATGGATAGCGCATACTAAAGTCTTGAGCCAACCGGACCATAGCCATATAGACTGACGAATCACCGTGGGGGTGGTATTTACCCAAAACGTCTCCAACAATACGAGCTGATTTTTTATAAGCACTATTGTGGTGAATACCACTTTTGTACATTGAATAAAGAATACGACGATGGACTGGTTTCATGCCATCTCTGACATCTGGTAAAGCTCTAGAAACGATCACACTCATGGCATAATCTAGGTAAGATTTTTCCATTTCATCGACAATTGAGGTGTGTTTAACCTTCCCAAATTGGGTTTCTTCAATTGTTCCAATAATGGATTCACCATTTGTGATTGTTTTTGCTTCTGGTAGCTTATTTTCTTCAGTCATACTTTATTTTTTTCTCTCAACTTATTGTTTTAATGCTTTTTCTATCGCTGGAGCAATTTCTTTTTTACGAGACATTTTAGGTCCAATATCCAAAGTATTAGCCACTACTTCTCCACCAAACGCTTGAACAGCAACTTTGGCTTCGGCTTCGCCCAGAATTAGGAGTTTGGTATTAACTTGCAAAATATCGGTGACGGCCACAAATAATAAATCGACTTGTTCTTTAGCCTTAACTTGTTGCATAGCAGTTAATAAATCTTGCTTTTTGTTATTAACCAAAACGGTTTGTTCAACTGTCTCTATCTGGTCAATAAAGACTTTTTGACCGAAATCAAAAACCTTGTAATCATTACGAACAATCTCTTCATCTGACAAAGCCGAGACGTTGGATTTAGCTTTGAAGATTTCTAGGGCAAAAGCATCAATATCAGTAATGCCAGCTAGCTCAGCTAGTTCCAGACCGAGTTCTTTATCTTTTGGAGTAGTGGTGGCTGATTTGAAACCAACTGTGTCAGACAAAATGGCAGCCAACATTAAACTAGCCAAAGTTTTATCTGGTTTAACTTCATTCTTTTTCATCATGAAGTAAACGATCGTATTGGAAGAACCCCAAGTTTTGAAAGTCAAGAAGATTGGTTGGGAAAAGTTTAAGTTGGCTTTATGGTGATCAATGATTTCTACAATTTGGTCTGGGTTTAAGCCAGGCAAGCGTTGTGATTCCTCATTATGGTCAACCAAGACTACTTGATCATCAGCCATGATGTCAGTGCTAGTGATTTTTCTGGGTGCAGTTACACCAAATTTTTCAAATAAGAAAGTAGTCTCTGGGTTTAATGGATCGGCTACAACAGCCTCAGCATTGCTGCGACCGAAGCAGTCTTTTTGTTGGTAAAGATACTGAAGGGCCATTGCGGCCACTACGGAATCTGTATCTGGTTTGGTGTGTCCAATAACGTAAGTTTTTGCCATATTTTCCTTTTTTTATTAACTAAGCGTCAATTTGAGCTAATTTAGCATGAGTTTGAATAAATTTCTTTCTTGGTGGCACCTCATCCCCCATCAAGGTGGCGAAGGCTTGATCTGCCTTGGCGGCATCATCAATGGTAATTTTTTTGACAATTCTAGTTTCTGGATTCATGGTAGTACTCCAGAGTTGTTCTGGGTTCATCTCACCCAAACCTTTGTATCTCTGGACGCCAATTTGGGTACCAGGCTTATCAGCTCTAATTTGAGCGACTAATTTGTCTTTTTCGTCATCTGAATAAACGTATTGAGAATCCTTACCAGTGGATACTTTGTAAAGAGGTGGCAAGGCGACATACAAATGTCCAGCTTCAATAATTTGAGGTAAGTGTCTGAAAAATAAGGTTAATCCCAAAGTAGTAATGTGTTCACCATCGACATCAGCATCATTCATCAAAATAATGCGATGGTACCTAAGCTTTTCCAGATCAAAGGTTTCACCAATGCCAGCCCCAAGAGCTACAACGAGATTTTTGATTTCTTCTGAAGAAACCAATTTGTCTAATCTAGCTCGTTCGGTGTTAAGAATCTTACCTCTTAATGGGAAGATAGCTTGGAATTTACGGTCTCTTCCTTGTTTGGCACTGCCACCAGCACTATCACCCTCGACGATATAGATTTCAGATTCTTCTGGTTTGCGACTTTGACAGTCAGCTAACTTACCTGGTAAAGAAGAACCTTCTAGTACTCCTTTTCTGACCACTGCATCTTTGGCTGCACGAGCGGCCATTCTGGCTCTGGCAGAGAGCATTACTTTACCAACAATGGCTTTACCAACTGCTGGATTTTCCTCCAAAAAAGTCTGGAAGCCCTCTTTAAAGACTTGATAAACGGCTGATTGGGCTTCGCTGTTATTAAGTTTAGCCTTAGTTTGTGACTCAAATTGCAAGTCATTGGCTGGCATTTTGACAAATACTACGGCAGTCAAGCCTTCTCTTAAGTCATCAGCGGTAAATGATTCTTTTTCTTTGATTAGGCCATTTTTTTCGGCATAATCACGGACAATCCTACCTAAAGCTAGTCTTAAACCATTAACGTGAGTTCCACCATCTGGGGTACGAATGACGTTGACATAACTGTCGACTTTTTCTAAATAAGTGTCATTGTATTGCAAGGCGATTTCAACCCCGATTTGTTTTTTGGTAGTTTCATCTTGCCAATCTCCAGAAGTGTAAAAAACATCATGGAGAGTTTTTTTGGAGCCATTCAAGTGTTCTACCAGAGATTGGATTCCACCTTCAAAGTAGAAATGTTCTTCGGTGTTTTCTAATTGGTCAATAAATTGAAAGTAGATTCCAGCCATTAAATAGGCTCGGTCTTTGATAATTTGTTTGAGGGTTTTTTTGCCAAAGTTTGTAGTAGAAAAAATAGTTGGATCTGGAGTGAACTCAACTAAAGTCCCAGTTTCTTGTTGGATAAAATTAGCAACCTTTTCTTGAAATAACTCAATGACTTTGGTTTCAGCAATTTCTTTGACTGGTGCTTGAGGAATGCCTCGACTGTAGGCTTGGTAATGGTAAGTATTGTCTCTTTTAACTACAACTTGCATGAAACTAGATAAGGCATTAACGGCAGAAGATCCAACCCCATGTAAACCACCAGAGGCTTTATAGGCAGTTTCTTCAAATTTACCACCAGCATGAAGTTTGGTCATGACAATTTCTAAGGCTGATACACCAGATTGGTGCATTTCAGTTGGAATGCCTCGACCATTATCGATGACGGTAATAGTTTCTGGACCAATTTCTTTGACTTCTTTGGTTGCATAAGCTTCTGGAGTAGCAGTGCGGAACATGGTGATTTTTTTACCATAACCGGCAATGGCTTCATCAACGGCGTTATCCAAGATTTCTTTAGCCAAGTGGTGAAGGCCTTTGACATCAGTTGAACCAATGTACATACCTGGTCTTTTGCGAACTGGTTCTAGACCTTCAAGGACTTTAATATCTGATGCTTGGTATGATATTTTTGCTGCTGTCATAATCTAAATTTAGAGCCTTATTTGTATCATATTCTCAAGAGAAAATGAAGCTTCTAATTACCTTTTGATATAGATGTTTCGTTTAAATAATGTTTTTTTATTGTAAATAAACAATCTTCAATTACGAGTTTCACATTACCATTTTTTTTCCATGATTCAAGGGCTTGACGAAGTTTATTGAGGGCAAAACCTGAGTTTTGCTGGTTAGCTAAAAGCTGGCTGAGGACGAAAGTTAAGTGTTTATTTCTTTGTTCATCCTTTTGCCAATATTCTGCTAAGTCTATTAATTGATAGAACTTAAAGGCATTGGGTTGATGACAAAAGCTGATGGTTGTTTCAATATGTTCAGCCAAGTTTGTGGTATCTTTTTTAGTGTCAGTTAGTAGAACCTCGTTGCATCTAGAAAGAATGGTGGGTAATAACTGGTGACCAGTGGTAGCAACTAGCACTAATAAGATATTCTTAGGTGGTTCTTCTAGAATTTTGAGTAAAGCATTTTGAGCTGGCAAACTAGCCTTCTCTGCCCCACATAAGATATAAGCTGTTTGTTCTTGGCTGGTTCTAGCAAAGCTAGTTTGGTTAATTAAGTCTCTTACTAACTCAATTGGTAAGTTTTCTTCAGTTTGATTTAAAAAAATTGGTTGGTAGTTAGGATAGAAATCAGCTAAGTATTTTTGGGCCAATGATTGATGTGATCCACTATCTGGTACAGTCAGCAAAACTGATATAGTAAGGTCGGTTTCGAAGCCTTTTTTTCTCATAAGTATTGTGTCATTATATTCTATGAATTATGTCAGGGCCTGTCCAACCTACTACATCGGCTTCTATTGCTGTTACTCCACAGCATTTTTTGGATGTGCTTGTTGCGGACAAGTTGCTCACTGAAGCTCAAGTTAGTCAATTGCGCAATGAACAGTTACAAAATAATAAGTCTTACGAAGAGTTACTTTTAGATCAAAAACTAGTTAGTGAACTAGATTTAACTAAAGCCAAAGCTAAGTTTAATAATATTCCTTTTATTAAAATTTCAGACACCAGTATTTTGCCCGAGGCACTTAACTTGGTTGGTGAGAGTGTAGCCAAAAGATATAAACTTTTGCCTTTGTCTTACGATGAAAACAGCAAAATCCTCAAAGTCGCTATGGAGGACCCCTTAGATCTGGGGGCAATTAGTTTTTTGAAGCAAAAAACTGGAGCAACCATAGATGTTTATGCGGCTATTCCTTCTGAGTTACAAGAAGCTTTAGCAGAACGTTACTCTGAGGATATTTCTAGTGAAGTTGATCAAGCTTTGGAGCAAACTACAGGTCCTACTGACCGAGTGGTTAGACAACAAAATGCTGCTTTGAAATCTGAAGTAGTGCGCGATGCTCCGATCAATAGAATCGTTGAGACTATTCTAGATTTTGCTTTGAAAGCTAGGGCTTCAGATGTTCATATCGAGCCACAACCTGGTAAAACCAGAATTCGTTACCGTATCGATGGTATCTTGACTGAAAAATTAGTTTTACCTAGAACGGTCCATGAAGCGGTGGTATCTCGTATCAAGATTATTGCTAATCTAAAGATTGATGAACGCCGAGTGCCCCAGGATGGTCGGTTTAACTATGCAGCCGAATCTAGGGAAATTGATTTGCGTGTTTCTACTTTACCGACTATTCATGGAGAAAAAGTTGTGATGCGTTTATTGGAGAAAAATACAGTTGTTCCCACTCTCCAAGAATTGGGTATTTCTGGATTAGGTCTGAAAAATCTAACCGATGCCATGAAAATTACTAGAGGAATTGTGCTAGTAACTGGTCCGACTGGTTCTGGTAAAACAACTACTCTTTATTCTGTGCTTCACGACATCAACACGCCCAAAGTCAATATTATGACGATTGAGGATCCAGTCGAGTATCAGATGCCAGGAATTAGTCAGGTCCAAGTTAATGGTCAAGCGGGACTAACTTTTGCCACTGGTTTGAGATCATTTTTGAGACAAGATCCAGATATTATTATGGTTGGAGAAATTCGTGATACAGAAACGGCTGATCTAGCTATTCAAGCTTCACTAACTGGTCATTTGGTCTTCTCTACCCTCCATACTAATTCGGCTGCTGGAGCAATTCCTCGTTTAATTGATATGGGAGCAGAATCATTTTTGTTAGCTTCGACAATCACTCTAGTTATGGCTCAGCGGGTAGTCAGAAGAATTAATAAAGATTATGTTGAAGAATATAAGCCTGCCCAACCAGTATTGGATGATATCAAACAAGTTTTGGGTGAAAGATATTTACAGTGGTGTCAGGTTAATAAAAAAGATCCAGAGAACCCAGTGCTTTACCGTCCAAGTGAAAATAGACCTGCTACAGAGCCAGATTATATAGGCAGAATTGGAATTTATGAGGTGTTACCAGTTGATGAGGAGATTAGCCGAATGATTACTGAAAAAAAGACTGATGCAGAAATTGAAAAAGTAGCTCTAACCAAAGGAATGTTGTTAATGAAACAAGACGGTTACATTAAAGCGCTGGAAGGTGTAACCACGATTGAAGAAGTATTGCGCGTAGCGGAAGCCTAATAAAACTATGCAACAAGGAACAAAAGATTCAACCATGAGGGCTATTTTAGACCTGTTGGTGTCACAAGGTGGCTCAGACTTACATTTGATTGTAGGGGTTGTGCCAACAATTAGAGTTAATGGCCGACTTTATCCAGTGAGTAACATGCCTCCACTTGATTTTGAAACAGCCAAAAAATTAATTTTTTCATTGGTTGATGATGACCAACGTGAATATATTATTGCTAACAAAGAGCTTGATTTTAGTTACCAACATAATGATGGAGCTAGGTTTAGAGTCAATGTTTATCATGAGAGAAGTAATATCTCGGCCGCCTTAAGATTTATTCCTTCAAAAATCAAGACCATTGATGAGCTCAACTTACCTTCAATTTTTCACCAATTTACTCAATACCCACAAGGCTTAGTTTTAATTACTGGGCCAACTGGTGAAGGCAAATCTACTTCTTTAGCTGCGATGATTGATGAAATTAATCACACCAGAGCTGAACATATCTTAACGATCGAAGACCCGATTGAATTTGTTTACTCTCATGATAAAAGTATTATTTCTCAACGTGAAGTGAGCCGTGATACCAACTCTTGGGACATGGCATTGAGATCAGCCTTGAGAGAAGATCCAGATGTGGTGCTGATTGGTGAAATGCGTGACTTTGAGACGATTGCCTCGGCCATTACCATTGCCGAAACAGGTCATTTAGTTTTTGCTACTCTCCATACTGCCACAGCTGCGCAAACAATTGATCGTATTGTTGATGTTTTTCCGGCTCACCAACAAAGCCAAATTAGAATGCAGCTAGCTGGAACTTTACAAGCAGTTGTTTCACAACGCTTAGTAACTAAGGTCGATAGTGAATTAGCTGCGACTGTCGAGATTATGATTGCCAACTCAGCGGTCAGAAGTTTAATCAGAGAAGGAAAAACTCACCAATTAGATAGTGTAATCCAAACTTCTGGTCAAGAAGGGATGATGTTATTTGAAATGCATTTATCTCAATTAATTCAACAAGGCTTAATTACCAAAGAAACAGCTTTGAGGAAAGCTTTTAGACCAAAAGAATTGTTAAGGTTAATTGGAGATTAGAAAACTATGCCAGTTTTTTCTTATTCAGCCAAAAACCAGCACGGAGAAAGTGTTAAGGGGAAAGTAGAAGCTGCCGATCAAAGTCAGGCGGCTACTATTTTGATGAATAGAAATTTATTGGTGGTGGATATTTCTTCAGTTAGCCAATCAATGTTTGTTTCAAGACTGCTAAACAAAGTTAAACATGAAGATTTGGTAAATTTTACTAGGCAGTTGGCGACAATGATTGATGCTGGTTTACCTTTGGCTACGGGTTTAAGTATTTTGAAAGAACAAAATAATCCGGCCATGGCAGATGTGGTAAGTGGTTTACTGCGAGAAGTAGAAAGTGGTAGCACTTTTGCTAAAGCTTTGGAGAAACAACCAGATGTATTTGATCGTATTTATGTTCAGTTGGTTAAGGCTGGTGAGGTCGGTGGTGTGTTAGATAAAGTGTTGGACAAACTAGCTGAAAATTTGGAGAAAGATAAGGAATTTAGAGCTAAAACCAAAGGGGCGATGATTTATCCAGTGATTGTGTTTATTGCTATGCTGGTGGTTGGTTTTGTGATGATGGTCTTTGTGATTCCCAAATTAACCGATATGTACTCTGACTTTGGGGCTGAATTACCTTTACCTACCTTGATTTTGATGTCGATTGCTAACTTTATGGCCAAATTCTGGTGGTTAATCTTGATGATTGTTGGTGGCATTGTGGCAGCCTTAAGAAGTTGGAACCAAACCAAAACCGGCCAGAGAAAAATTGATGAATTTTTATTTAAGGTGCCGATTATTGGAGACTTGAGACAAAAAATTATTTTGACTAGTTTTGCTAGAACATTATCTTTGTTATTAAATTCTGGTGTTCCGTTATTGAGTGCGTTGATTATTGTCGCAGAGTCGATGGATAGTATTTTGTATCGAGAAGCGATGCAAAGTATCAGTAAAAAAATCGAAAAAGGTGTCTCTTTGGCTAGGGCAATTTCTATTTTTGAGCTCTTCCCTTCGATCTTGCATCAGATGATCTCTGTGGGTGAAGAGACCGGTAAAATCGATGAGGTATTGTTAAAGTTATCAAAATATTTTGAATCAGAGAGTGAACAAGCAGTGAAAAACCTAACCTCAGCTATGGAACCATTGATCATGGTGGTATTGGGTATTGGTGTCGGAGCAATGGTAATTGCGATTATTATGCCGATCTATAGTTTGACCAGTCAATTCTAGTCGAGTAAGTATTTTTACAACTACTTGTATTCAACTCAAGAAATAGTTTATAGTGGTATCTAGTGTAAAAACACGAAGGGATGTAACTAATATGAAAAGGCTTTTTTCACTTTTCAATCAGATGAAACAACAAGCTGGTTTTACCATGATTGAGTTGTTAATCGTGATTGGTATTTTAGGAATTTTGGCAGTAGCTGTTTTAGCTGCTATCAATCCAATTGAGCAGATCAACAGAGGTCGTGATACTGGTAGTCGTTCTGATTCAGAACAGCTCATTAGTGCAATTGATCGTTACTATGCTTTTAATGGTTACTATCCATGGCAAACTGGTGCTGCTGATACTGGTAATGTCGCTTTGGCTTGGGTACATTTCGAAGATGCCGTTTTGACTGATAGTGGTGGTTCTTGTACCGTGGCCGAGAAACTTGGAACTGCACAGAATGCTGGTTGTACTGGTTCTGATGAGTTAAAACAAAGTTTCATCGAAAGAGTTTCTGCTTCCACTTATAACTACATTTATCTTTACAATAATGGCGATCAAGGTAGTAGTACTTACGCCTGTTTTGCGCCAAAGTCTAATGCTTTTGTGCAAGAAGTTGAAACTAGACTTGATCCTGACAATGATGACACTTTGGATAACTATCCAGCTGATTATCCAGCATCTGATGCAATCGGTAACACTACTCAATGTGGTAGCTCTGGAAACTGTGTCTGTATTCCTTAAGTTTGATAATATTAGACTAATAAAAAGCGGTCCTAGTGACCGCTTTTTTAGTTGATAAGGTTGTATACTTAAATAATGAATCTTTTTGTATTTCTGGTTGGCTTGTTGGTCTTTTTTTTAGGAGCATCAATTGGCAGTTTCTTGAATGTCTTAATTTACCGATCTATTCGTGGGCAAGACTGGGTTAAAGCCAGATCTGTTTGTGAACATTGTAAACATAAAATTAGTTGGTATGAAAATATCCCTATTTTTTCTTATTTATTTCTTGGTGGTAAATGCTCTGCTTGCAAGAAAAAAATTGATTTAGTTCACCCTCTAATTGAGTTGCTGACTGGGAGTTTATTTTTATGGTGGTATGCCGCTGGTTTCCTATTTTTCAAACTGACAACTGCGCCTCTACTCTACCTCCAGCCGTTATTTTGGTTAGTTGTTTTAATTATTTTTATTGCGATTTTAATTAGCGACTTGAAATACCAAATTATTCCTAATTGGTCAGTAGGTTTACTTTTTTTAGCAGTGGTACTTTATCGCTTTGTTTTATTGACTACAGGTGAGATGCAATGGGCTGACTTTATGGGTAGTCTTATTGGAACTATTAGTTTGACTAGTTTTTTCTTTGGTTTATGGTTTTTGACAAAAGGCAATGGTTTTGGTTTTGGTGATGTTAAATTAGCTGTGCCGTTGGGTTTAATTCTAGGTTCTTGGCAAAGGATTGTGGTGATGAGTTTCTTGGCTTTTACTCTGGGGGCAGTGGTGGGTTTATTTTTATTACTTATTGGTAAAAAAAAGTTTGGTCAAACAGTGCCATTTGGTCCATTTTTACTAGTGGCAACAGGTTTGAGTTTAGTCTGGGGATATGAAATTTGGGCTGAATATGTCAAACTAGTTTTAGGTAATTGATATGAGAGTTCTTAAGTTATTTTTTACATCGCTAGTTGTTCTACTTATAGTCGGTGTAGTTGGTGGTTTAATCAGTCGAGAAATTTTGTTATCTATTGCTTTAAATCAGTTAAAAAGTGATATTAGATATTTTGGTAAAACTTCTACAGCTAGTGGTGAGTTTTTTAAAAATTGTTTGGAATACAGTGGTTCTTTTGATTCAGATGGTTCAATTATCAGAAACCAAGTTAGATTTACTTCTCCATCAGATTATGTCTTGGAAAGTGTGTGTATTGCTTCAGAATCAGTTAGAAAAATCATCAAAAATAAATCATTACCACCGTTAGTTAGAAGAGCAACCGGAAGCTCTGGTTTAGTTTATGGTAAAAGTGGTTATGGTTTAGAAGTAACGATCTTTGGTCGTTCTGGTGTTGTTTATGAAGAAGAAAATGTAGTGTTTTCTACCACTAAATTTGCTGATCTTGGTGTAATTTTAAATGATGGTCCAGCTACTGTTTGTAGTGGCTATGGTTATCTGTGTTGTGATGAAAATTTTCAATCTGGTCAGGATTTTTACCAACCAAATGCTTTAGATTGTCCCCGTTCTTGTTATGCCAGTTGTACTGAAAAACCAGTTGTTTTGACTTTTAATTCAGAGCCAGCTGCTGATGAAACAAAAATAGTTACTTTAAATTCTGGTGATTTTATCGAGTTTATTTATACAGTCAGCGATATTAATGGTGATGCTTTTTCCAATGATAATCTTTTTGGCAAAGAAGCTGAAACTTTGGGTTGGTTGGATAAATTGCTGAAAATTTTAAATAAATACTCTGACCAAGGGATTACACCTAAAGATGAAATTGACACAGTTACTATCTCTTTTGGTGATGGAACCTCACAACGACTACTGGATTTGCATGGTCGAGTGGAACACACTTATACTTGTAATAGTAAATCTGTTTGTGTTTACAATGTAACTATTCAAGCAATAACTAAGCAAGGAGTGTTGTCAACCTTGGATGGAGTATCAAAAATGCAAATACAGGTTAGAAACTAACTTATGAAAAAAAAACAAGCTGGTTTTAGTTTATTAGAATTATTAGTGGTAATCTCGATTATGGGTATCTTAATTGCTTTGGGAACGGTGGCTTTTAGTACGGTACAGAAAAAAGGTCGTGATTCCAGAAGAAGAGCTGATATCAAGGCCATGCAGGATGCTTTTGAGCAATATCGAGCTGATAATACTGGTTATGAAGCTTGTACAACTATGGCCAGTTATGACAGTGGTTCTGGACCAATTATGCCTGGTGGTTTACCAACTGATCCCAAAAATGCCGATACCTATATATACAATACCAGTGATGGTTGCGACGCAACTGGTTATTGTATTTGTGCAGCGATGGAAGGTGGTATAGGCAATGCTGATGCTGCTACTGGCACCAGCTGTAATTTTTCTTCGAGCGGTAGTTATTATTGTTTAACCAACTTACAATGAAAAAAAAACATTTATCTTCTTTAGCAGGTTTCTCAATGATTGAGTTATTGGTAGTAGCGACAATCATGATTATCTTAACAACGATTGCTTTAGTGAGTTATCGTCAAGCCACCATTAATACCAGAAATGCCAAGAGAAAATCAGACCTACAAGCAGTAAAACAACAATTGGTGTTGTATCGAAGCGATAATGGTTGTTATCCAGCTTCTGCTTCTTATTTAGCCATGTTGGCCACAATTAGTGCTTACACTACTGATATTCCTTATGATCCACTGGGGACTGAAGCTAATCCAATTTATACTTACACTCCATCTGGAACCTGTAACTCAACTGAAGCTTCAGGTTTTACGTTGGAAGCAATTTTAGAACCAGACGATACTCCTTATACGGTACAGAACCCATAAAAATGAAGATTAATCATAAACAACTGCTCGGTTTTTCTTTGATTGAGTTGTTAGTTGCTGTGACAGTGATGATGATTTTACTGAGTGGAGCCTTGGCTTTTTTCTTGGATTATTTGGATAAAAGAGCAGTTAATAACTCGGTTGATGAAATTAAAACCTACTTTCAACGGGCTTTGTCCGATGCTAAATCTGGTAGTTTAGGTGGTTGTGATCAACTAAATGGTTACAGAGTGACTTCTACTCAAGCTGGTAATATTGTGACTGTTACTCTCCAAGCTGATTGTACAGTTGGTACTCCTAATCCAGCTGTTACCTTTGACTTAGCTCCCAATGTTAGTGTTACTCCTGATTTGAATATGATTTTTAAAGTGCTTAATGCTGGGGTTGAGTTACCGGGTGGAGTTGCTAGCCAAGATATCACCGTGGCTAATGATAATAATGTTTATGTTTTTACCATTTATCGAGAAGGTAGATTTAGTTCTGGGAGTTGGCAATGAACTTAAAGAAACTCAACAAAAGTAATAGTCAAAGTGGCTCAAGTTTGATCGAGATCATTGTGGCTACTGGCGTAATGGCTTTGGTGTTGACTAGTATTATTGCTGGTTTGACTTTATCGCTAAAAACAAATGCAGAGTCTGAATATCGGTCTCAGGCTGTTAAAAGAGCTCAAGAAGCAATGGAGGTTTTTCGTCGAGAAAGGACTTTATTGGGTTGGGAGGATTTTACTAATGCTTTGAGAAATGATCCTGTTTATTGTTTTCAAAACTTACCTGAACCTTATGGCGCTTTTACAGCTGGAGCCTGTGGGACTGACGAAACAATTGTGATCTCAGGTCAAGAATTTACCCGTGAAGCAGAAGTCACAGTTGATGAAACAGACCCCAACGACCCTCAAGTGAGAGTCAAGATCATTATGTCTTGGACCACTAACGATAATGTCAAAGACGTTGAAATCATTCAAGTTTTCCGTCGTTGGGACTAGTTATTTCTAAGAGTAATTCCGGTTTGAAAATGTTCCACAGCTGTCTCTTTATCACTACTAGCTCCGGAACCGATTTTGAGGTCAAAGGAAACGTTTACATAGTAAGCATTTTCTTCCCCTGACAAACAAATAAACTCCAAATTTGAGAGCTCTGTTTCATCTGAAGTTAAGTAGTAGTAGTCGTTGATAGCAGTTGAGTAAGAGGCGATTTGCCCGTCGGTAAGTGGATAGGTTTGTAGAGTGGTAACATAGCCATCTAAACCTTGAATAGCGATGTCAGTCATTGGATTGTCATTATCGTTATTACAAATAGTTGCCCCATCTAGACCTGGGACTAGTTTCTGGGAGTTTCTGAGAATAAACTCAATTTTATTAAGGGCTTCTTCTCCTTCGGCATGAACTTTTTGTTTGATGTTAGATTTTCTTGAGGTAATAATAAAAGTTAGAAATAATGTAGTGACAGTCATCATTACCATCACTGATAGACCAGCCACAATTAACAGCTCTAGCAAAGAAAAGCCTCGGTTGGTATTATTTTTGGTTGTCATTAATCTCATTGTATATTTTTAGGCTGAATTTCTCTAAGGTAAAAATGGGCTGATTTAATTTCTTTAGGAGCTTTGACAATAAAATCTGGTCGGAAAATAAAAACTTCAGCCGGGCTTTGATTGTTAAGTGAATTATCTCCTGGTACAGCAAAGCTTCTGTTTAACTTTATGCCACTCCAACCAACAAAGGTGCCAGCGCCAATAAATTTTTTATCTTGAACATCAGGGGTACCTTTGATTTCAATAATTCCATCAGCCATAAAGATACCTTCAACCAAAGCGATGTTTGGATTATGTGGATTAGTGAAGATATCGTTATAACCAATATTTTCAGAGATGTAGATATTACCTTTGACAAAAAAAGCTAAAAATCCTAGTCCTCCCTCTTCTACCGTAATAATTCTTTGTTCACTAGCACTAGTGTCATCAAGGTATAAGTCGCCATCAACAAAGATAATTAGTTGTTCAGTATTATTGAGATGCCATTGATTGAGTTCATTGATGGTTAAATCACCACTGGTTAGGTAGATACCTGGGTTTTGACTAGGGACCGGTTGTTGTGAACTTGGGAGTGGAACAGCCAAGCTTTGCATTTTTTTGTAAAAGAAGGCATATTTTTCTTCTGGTAATTCAGTATTAATGGCTGATGCTTGGATGGCGGTGGTTCGACTATCAGCGGTATGCAGAAAAATTGAGTCTGGGTTTTGGTAAGTAAGAATAGACCCATTGGTAGTGAAAGCAAAACCTGGGGTTTCTAGTTCAAAATTAGGGCTAGTATCAATTAAGGCAGGCACACAACCAGGAGTAGAATTGCAATATCCAGGCAGTTCTGAGTTGGGTACCAGACTTTGAATATTTTGTTTAGAAAAAATATTTCCCCCTAGAATTTGCCACCAAGCGTTGTTATTAGCATTGGCTTTTTTGATAAAAAAATTTAGAGATTCTAAAGTGGTTGGATCTTGATTAGTATAAACACACTGGTATGGGTCTAACGGATTAGCATTGCAAGCACATTGCCAGGCATTACTTGGATCGGGGGGTGGATATGGCAAGTCTAGGGTAACAGTATAGTCTGAATTGTTGGTACCAGTAGTAATGTTATAAGTGGCTCCCATGAAGTAACCATTATCTACCTCACCCAATCTACTAGATTTAATTTTAAAGCCCGCACCAGAAACTTCAGTTGCCAAACTACCATCACATTTATTATCTGAACCACCCAAGCCAACTGGTACAGCATTAGAATCTTCATAAAGTTGGCCAGCAAAGGTACCAGCGTTGACTACAGAAAACGAGCTGAAAAAGAAAATCAGAAGAAGGCTGAGCTTTAACATAGGCTACTAGAAACTTGGTTCTATTTCTCTCCAAGTCATCTGGGCAGATTTTACTGCTTTAGGAGCATTAACGATAAAATCTGGGCGGAAGATAAAGGTTTCAGTGGCAGCACCATCATTAAGCGTTGGGTTTGCCCCATCATCAAAATTACGGCCAAGCACGACTCCACTCCAACCGACAAAAGTGCCAGCGCCGATAAATTTTCTATCAGTAGTATTAGCGATACCAGCAATAGTTAGCACGCCATCAGTGACAAAAACTCCATCAACATTACTGATATCTGCTTGAGTAGCATCCGTATAGATGTCAGCATAACCAACATTAGCAGTGATGGTAATATCACCACTAACCACAAACATCAAGAAAGCATCACCATCTGTTGGAACAGTAATTAGTCTATTTTCACCAGCCACAGTATCATCAATAGTTAAGTCACCATCAACAAAAACCACAATTTTTTCAGTATTGAGTAAATTCCAAGGGCTGTTTTCATCGATTGTTAAGTTACCAGCATATTGGAAAACTTCTAGCTCAGTACCAACAATTGGCTTATCTGAACTAGCTAAAACTTGAGCTTGGTTACTGAGTTTTTCGTAGAAATAGTCATAATTTTCAACAGGGACAGTTACACCAGTTGCTTGTCCTTGAGCTGAGGTAGTTCTATCACCAGATTCGTGAATGTAATTATCTCCGGTTGTACTGGTAATGACAGTACCACTTTGGGTCAGTGGGAAACCGGCACTATCTGAGTTACCAGCTGGATCACTAGCAATTAAGGCAGGTTGGCAAGTGGGAGGTGTACAAGTGGCATTAGGAATCAGTGATTCAATGTTATTAGCTGCCCAGGAGCTACCACCTAGAGTTTGGAACCAGGCATTGTCAGCGACATTGGCTCTCTTCAAGAAAAAGTTAAAGTTAGTAGAGTTTGAGGGTGTCTGGTTGGTGTAAAGACAACGGTACGGATCACCTGGATCAGCATTACAAGCACATTGCCAAGCATTGTCTGGATCAGGCGGTGGGAATGGGAGTTGTAAAGCCAGTGTATAGTCAGAGTTGGAGGTATTAGCAGTAATGGTGTATTGATGTAAAGCTGGATAGCCAATAGTGCCAGCTGTTGATTCACCACTAGTTCTAGAAGCAGTAACGGTTGTTCCCGGCATGTCCAGACTAACAAAAACTGGCGTGCCAGTTGATCCAGTACATAAGTTATCAGTGCCACCCAGTCCAGTAGCAACAGCACTCGCGTCTTCATAAAAATAGCCAGAGAAAGTTACTGGTCCAGCAGTAGGAGTGGGGCTAGGTGGGATAGGAGTGGCAGTTGCTCCTGGAGGAGTTGTGGGGTCTGGATCAGCTGGAGGAGAAGTGGGGGCTGGAGCGTCACAACAATTAACGGTGACGTTATTAATGAAACAAGACTCCCCGTTATTTACCGTTTGACATCTTTGGTTGCCAATACATCCGGATCCACCACCACCAGCAAAACATACCCCATTCCAACCATTCGCACCCCCATTCATTCCACATCCTGGATTATTAGATTCAGTACAATATGGATCGAATGCATCACATGGGGGATCACATTCATCAGGGCATGGCACTGTATTGTTAACACAAGTTGGATCGTATTCACAAATTAAAGTTGGTCCAGAATTAGAAAAACATGATGCATACTGTAGAACTGTATTTCCTGGGCATCCACTTGGACAGCTTTCGCTAGAGCAGGCACATTGTGCATTTGCATCACTAATTAGTAAATTAAACTTTGATGGTAAAAATCCCAGATATAAAAAAGCAATAAAAGCAAATATATAAAAATATCTTTTAATTTTTGATTTATTGTTTTTCATTGTTACTTTTTAGCACCCAGTTAAAACTAGTTTTTTTATAAAGTTAGTTTTTTCAAAATTGTATTCAGCATCTAGTTGTAGAATAACGTAGTTATTTTCTTGCCAAAAAACACTTAATTGGTCGATTGGAATGGATTTTTCTTTGGGGTTGTAGATCAGGGCAGTAGGCGAAGAAATACCGATTTCTACAGTGGTAATATCTACAGGGCCAGTTTCTCCATCCAAGGTGGCTGGCCAACAATAAAACTCTTTCAGTTTACTGGAGTCAAAGCTTAATAGTTGTAGGGTTTGGGCTTTTAGAAATTGGTTTTTAATTTTTAGTTCATGCTTTGATTCGTCTAGTGAATCAGCATAACCTTTCAGAACTAGACCAAAGGAAGTAAAACTATCACCAAAATCAAGATCGGTAATTACTGTTTCAACTGGTTGGTTACTGGTTTCTTGAGTTTTTTTAGTATTTTGGTCAAGTTCATAAAAAGTTGTTGCTGGTCGCTCTTTTATTTCTTCAGGTTTATTTTTATTTAAATTTGGCCTGATGAAAAAGAACAAATAAACCACCAAAACAACAATAAAACCAATTAGAGTTACTAAAAAGAAAACTAGTTCTTTATTATTAGTTGAATTTTTTGACTGGTTAGGCAGATAACTATTCTCCACACCAACCATTCTAACAATAAAACTAGACTAGTTGCAAGGTACTAATACCTGGTAATTTATAGTTTTTTTTGTAGTCCGTTATTCTGGCACTACTACAACTGATGGATATGCAACAATCATTCCCACACTTTCCAATATATCCATTATTTCTTGTTCAGATTTAGCATTTAATATAGCTTCTAAAAGATTAATATCACCTATTGATGGACTATTTTCGTTAAAAACTTCTCCACCACCTAAGTTATGTGCTACTTGTGGGTGAATACTTTGAACAATAAACCCGAATCTATCTTCTCCATTTATACCAAAGCTATCTTGACCTTTGTTGTTATAAACAAATTTTGCTGAAACGCTACCACTTTCATCATATTCTACTCTTATAAAACTTAAAGCATTTCCAGACATTAAGTTTACAAAGAACATAAAGTTACCAGATTCTGGGCTAAAAATTGGCACTAGAGCTTCATTTGTCGGGACCTGGATAGCGGTAAATTGAGCTTCTGGTAAATCATGTTGATATCCACCACCAGTAACAAATCCTTCAGCATAAACTGAGTTTTGTGGACCATAAAGTAAAACTGGAATGTATAGTGATTGTTTTCTTAATTCAGTAATGATTCTAGTTTTGTTTTGGTCACCAGATATGCCATCAGCTCCAAGTGAAATGTCTGTTATTGTGTCTGCAATACTACTTTGTGGAAGGTTGAATAATTCTCTATAAGAAATTGTTCCTCCAAAAGCTGGAATATTTGGATTAGCATAAACAGTTTGTTGACCAGTAATAGGATTAACTACAACTAATGAACCATCGGCGTTTTCATATCCAGGGATAACAAGACTTGGTAGGGTTTCACCAGTTTTATCTAAGTTTGTGCTTTGATTCTCCGTTCTCCAAGCTCCTACAAAAGGGGTTTCATCTTTATCAACTGCTGTCGGATCCCAATAAAAATAGTATGTTTTACCATCACTTCCTTTGACTGGTATCCCAATTTCTCCTGAAAACCCATTGGCTCCTTCAACAAATTGTCTAGATAACTCAATTTTTTGTTCGTTTGAAAGACTAAAATAGTCAGCTTCTGGAGGTTGTGGAGTAGCTACGACTTCTCCAGCTAGAGCGGCTGAACCAGCTATCCATTGACCAGTAACAGAGTCAACATAAGCAACTACTCCGCCATTAATATCAAGAGCAACTGGTAATTGGTTAGCGCCAATTGCCAGTTCAACAGCAGTGCCACCGCAAACAGCATTGGCACCATCAAGTGAAATCGTGAGGGTTTCACCACTGTGGCCCTGAACGAAAGAAATAGTGAACATAGTTCCTTCTGGGTAACCACTGCCACTAATCACTTCAACAATCACATTTTGTTGAGAAACATCAATTACTTCAATGCCGTTAGGCGCAACAATTCCCTGTTTAACTAAGTTTTCATCAATTAATTCCCAGGCTTTTTCAAGATATGGGTCAACTACTGCTTCATTACCTGTAAAACGACCATAATCAACATTGATATCATCAAGGGCGGTGGAAGTGGCTTCAATGCTAGCGGTCGGGTCAGTATCAATTGTTTCAGCAGCAACTACAGTAGGTATACCAGTTGCTGGCACCTCTGTATTAGGTGCAGGCGCACAAGAAGCTACTAAAACGGCTAATAAAACTATTAATAGTAAAACTTTTGTCAGGATATTTTTTCTTGGTGCTTTGTCCGTTTTTTGTTTAATAGTTGCTTCACTTAGATCTCCAGCCGTTACGACTTGCTCAACTAAATCTAGTTCTTCAGGAGTCATGCCAGCTTCTAGAGCAGCAATTTCTTTTTGAACAGCCAAAATATTACCAGCAAACTCAGCTAGTTCAGGGTCTAATTCTGCAATTTGTTCTGGAGAAAGCCCACCGTCGGTATCAAACATTAAGGCTTCGGCTGTGGCTTCAGGAGTTAAGCCAGCTTTTTTTAATTCGTCTAGTTTTTTTTCAGACATGGTTTTGTATTTTCTATCAATTTTTAACTATTACAAAACTTGATGTGGACCATTTAGATCCTTTTGCATCAAAGCCTAAAAAAGTATTGTAACTTATTTAACAATAATTTGCAAGTTATTTTTAATCACTAAATATAATAATATAGGATTAAATTTTTTTAAAATTAACCTAGTAATAGCTTTTCTATTATTTTTTTTGATTATCCTTTTTAAATCACTATTTAGCAACTTGCTTTTTCCGGTACCAGAGTTTAAAATTATTCTTTCGACAGTAAGTTTGAAAAATTATATAGAAGAAAGAAATTATGGGTGCTGTACCAAAAAATAAAATTACAAGAGTTGAGCGTGGCAAAAGACGAGCTGGAAACACTCCAAGCTTGAAAAAAGACGCCAAAGCAACCAAAACCCCACAACATAAAGAAGGGTTGATGGCTGGTTTTTTGAAGGCTATTTCTGGCGACAAGCAATAAATAATTACTGCTTGCTTTTTAGAAAATTGTCCCCTACCCTAAACCGTATTAACACTCTCAGTGTAGAGAGTTTTTTGGGTTTTTAGAAAATTAAAAATATGTCAGATTCGGCAGAAAACCAAATTATTGATCCACGTCATGAAAAAAGAGCTCAGCTAATGCAAACAGTGTTTGCTTTAATGTTTTCTGGAGAAGAAGCTCAAGAACTAGCTGAACTTTTGCATTTGGAAGAAGCCAGAGAGGTTATCAATCAAGCTACTGACTTAGACCAACTGGTCAAAGAGCATGCTCCAGAGAGGCCTCTTAATGAAATTAACCAAGTTGATTTGGCAATTATGAGGGTAATTATTTTTGAATCAAAAACTAAAAATACCCCTAAAAAAGTTCTTATTGACGAAGCGATTGAATTAGCTAAAGAATATGGTTCAGATAGTTCTCCGAAGTTTGTCAATGGAGTGCTAGGTAAGATTCTGATGGAGGAAACAAATGAATAAAGAGATTTTTGATCAACTACAAGAACTTTTGGCTATGGCTACTGGCCATAGTAATGCTGAAATTTTGCCAATTTCTAATTTAGAGGCCGACTTAGGAATTAACCTTGAAGAAGATTTCCCTAGACTTTTAGCGATGATTAACCGTGATTTTGAGATTGAACTTGATATGGAAACGGTTTTGGACGAACTTGAAGAAACTAACTATACCGTTGAACAACTAGCAAAACTGGTTGAGGAAGAAGTCGAACTGGGTTAAAAATGCTACCAAAATTTAAAAATGAGAATTTACTGATTACTGCCCTATCTCACCGTAGTTCTCTAAATGAACCAACTTCTGGTACTACTGCCAAAGAATCTTATGAGAGATTGGAGTTTCTTGGAGATGCTGTCTTAGAATTAGCTACAACTGAATTTTTATTTAATGCTTATCCTACCGCCCCAGAAGGAACTTTAACTGCTTATCGTAGTTCTTTGGTAAAAACTACCACTTTGGCTACTGTAGCTAAAAATCTAGGTCTTGGTAAAAAAATGTTTATGAGTAAAGGTGAAGAAGCCACCGGTGGCCGCGAAAACGAAGGTTTACTAGCTGATGTGTTTGAGGCTGTGATTGGTGCTTTATATTTAGATCAAGGATATCAAGTGGTTCAGCGCTTTTTAACTGAACAGCTTTTCCCTCAATTTGCTGAAATTAAGGATAAAAAACTTTACAAAGATAGTAAAAGCTTATTACAGGAGGTTGTTCAGGCCAAAGGTTTTCTTACCCCAATCTATGAGGTAATTGAAGAAGTGGGTCCAGATCATGATAAGGTGTTTACAGTTCAGGTTAAGGTGAGTGATGAGATTGTGGGCAGTGGTTCTGGTAAAAGTAAACAACTTGCTCAACAAGAGGCTGCCAAGCAAGCTCTAACTCATTTTGCTGATTAAATCTTTCTTCTTGAGAATTTTTAGAAAAAAGTGTACAATTCTCCCCTATGATCTTTGAGGGCAGGTGCTCAATTGTTCTTGAAGTCATAATGAGGCCGATATTAATTAGTATTAAAAAAAGAAAAAAATAATTTATGTTAAAAATTAAATTAGCTCGTTTTGGTAAAAGAAGACAACCACATTATCGTATCGTGGTCAATGAGGCCAAAGATAAAAGAGATGGTAGTTATGTTGCTCAAGTTGGTCGTTATGTGCCAACTGAATCTCCAAAAGTTTTGGAGTTCAACGTTGAGGAATATAAAGCTTGGGTAAAAAAAGGTGCTCAGCCTACTGAAACTGTGGCTGCTTTGTTTGCTCGTTTTGAATCTGGCAATCCTTTTCCAGCCAAGAAACCTCAACTTTCTCGTAAAGCTAAAGCCAAAGCCGAAGCAGCCCAAAAAGCTGCTGAGGAAGCTAAAAACCAACCAGCTGAAGTAGCAGCTCCAGTTGCTGAGTCAACTCCAGCTGAGGCTACTGTTGAAGCTCCTACTGAGGCATCCGAAGTAAAAGCTGAATAACAACTTCTAAAAAAGGAAGCTATGAAAAACTTTGTCGAATACTTATTAGTCCGTTTGATTGATCATCCTGATGATTTGAAAGTGACTGAAGAAGAAACCGCAGAAGGTCTTAAAATCTTGGTGGCAGTTAATCCAGAAGATATGGGTCGGGTGATTGGTAAAGGTGGTAAAGTGATCAAGGCTGTTAGAAAACTAGTTCAGGTCAAAGCTGCTAGAGATGGTATTTTTGTTAGAGTTGAGATTGTTGAATAAATAGTTTTTTTATTCGGTAAAGTTAAGTTCATCTTCGATTTGATTTTCTAAATCAACTACATCCAGTCCGTCTATGCCAAAGAGGTCGGTATTATTACCACCAATGATTTCTTTTTGATTCTCTATTTCTGGAGGTGTGAAATCTAGAATATCCTGAAAAATATCTTTTTCTTCTTGAGTAATATTGGGTAAAGCTGATGAGAGGGTAGCTGAAACTGATTTGGTGTAGTAGTAAGTATTTAGGGTCAGATCAGCTCTGGTAAGCTGTTGATTATCATTAATATTCACAGCTTTTCTATCAATAGTTAAATTAGTGATGGTAGTAATCGGTGAAACTCTTTCAATTAAGTTCATAAATTCTTTTACTTGGTCTAACCTACCAGTAATACTTAGTTCTAGGGTTAGTTGATCATATTCAGCTGTACTTTTTTTCTTAGGGGTGGTTTTTGCTTCAGTATCTGCTTCAGTGATGATTTCTCCTGGATTTATTTTAAAGTCAGTAATTGAAACATTAGTTTCACTAGCTACGGAGTTAAGGTTATTAAGTAACTCTAATAGAGGTTTGTGTGATGGCAATACATCACTCATTTTTTGAGCTTGAGCATATTCTGGGGTAAACTTTAAGGCCTGCAGTTCAGCTGTTTTTTTATCGAGTTGGTCAATCTTTTTCTGAGTAGTTTCCATTTTTTTTCTGGTTTCAGAAATACCAGTGATTTGAAAATACATCAGAATTAATAGCACGATACTGGTAAAACCAAACGCTATAGCTCTCACTAGACTTTTTCTAGTGCTCATCAGTAAAGATAGATTGAAGTTGCTATCTAGCTTATTTAGAACTGCCACTGACTTCTCCTTGTTTTAGTAGTTCTACAGCGATATCAACGCTGTAAGTCCCATTATTCTCTCTTCTCAAACCACTTTTTTTGATCGAAGTAAAAGCTTGTTTGACATCTTCTAGGTCTAAAGTATTAAGGAGTTTTTCTAGGGCAAAAATATTTTCTCCAGTCAATCTGAGTGAAAGTGAGTTTTCTGAGCCAGTAGTGCCACCATAGCTCATACCAGATAAAAATACCTGACTACCAAAAAGGTTAGAAAAGTAATCGATGGCTTGCTGTTTGTTACTTCTGTTTTGGTAAAGGTCTTTGACAGTTTTTAGTTTATGAGAAAATAACAAAAAAGTTAGCTCGGTACTCTCTTCTGAAGAAATTTGACTAGTTAGATTTTTTTCTCGTTGGTTGAGATCACTGAGTTGCTGAGAAAAGTAGAGGTTAAGACCAGTGGCTATCAAGAACAAAGAGATTACTCCAATAAAGACCCACATGCTGTACTTTTGGTAAATGGCATCTTTCTCCCCTACTTTAGTCAGGGTCAATCTTCTTTGGGTAAGAAAATTAATTTCGGTCATGACTAAACTTCTCTCATTATCAGACCAGTACAGACAGCAAAGTTCTGTTGGTTTTCGGTTGGTACTTCCCCGGTTGATGAAGCAAATGGGGCGGCAAATAAAATTTCAGCACCCAATGAACTTGATAAGTGTTCTACCAAACCTGGTAATTGAGATGATCCTCCAGTAATGACAATTCTAGACAGAGTGTTTTGAGGGAATTGACTGACAAAGTAGCGTTGAGCTTTTTGAATCTCGCTAATTAGGTTATTAATAACAGGTAATAAAGCATTTCTTACTCGCCCCTCAAATTGGTTGGGATCAAGGCCATAAGATCGCTTGTATTGCTCTGCTTGTTGTAAATCAAGACCTAGAGTTTGTTGCAATGTTTTGGTCAACAATGCTCCAACCCCAGTATGGGTAAAAACAAACTGAATTTCTCCTTGGAAAACTACAGCCACATCCATATTGGTTGCTCCTAGATTGAGTAACATGGTTGGCGGTTCACCGGCAGCAATATCCAGACCACGAAGAATTGAGAGAACTTGCGTTTCTAAGATAGTTGGCTCAATCCCCATCGAGATAAACATATTAACGTAACGGTCGACCACCGATTTTCTGGTGCCAATCAATAACACTCTCATCTGAGTTTTCGTATCGTTTTTTTCTGGACGGTAAAGGACCTTATATTGTAAAGATAGATCTTCTTTTTGAATGGGGATATGTTGCTCTGCTTGCCAGTTAATTGCTGAAGCGAGTTCTGCATCAGTAAGTGGTGGAATCGAGATGATTTTTGAAGAAACCATGGCTTCTGGCAAACTAAGTCTTAAGTCATTGTGGGGTAATTTATTATCAAAAATAATATTATTAATTAGTTCACCAACTTGTTCAACTTGAAGGTCATCATTAGGCAAGGCTACGCCATAAGGATTAACCACTTCGACCACTCGATGGATATTAGGTTGTCCTCCAGGATCACCAGTAACGACCTTAACAGCATAGGTGCCGATATCAATAGTGGTAGCAGGCATTTTTTAATTCTTAATAATTGAGCTTCCACTGACCAAGGCATATTCCATAAAAGCTGGGGCAGTAGATAGGGTTCTTTTTACTTCAAAGGTTCTAGTTTCTTGGTTGGCCAAAGTATTTTGGGCTTGTGAGTTAATCGTAAATTGACTGACGGCCGGAGAGCCAACAATCTTAATGTCAGTATCGTTATAAACTGGTTTAACTCTAACAAACTGGTCATCTGCAGTAGTAAATAAAGTATAAGCATATTTATAAGGAGCTGGTCCCGCATCATTAGCAATAAAATTATCGCCACGGGTACTAGCGCCACTACAATTACCTACTGCATAATGTTTAGCAGTAACTTGTGAGCCATTATCAGCATAGATTGACAATAAAAGTGAAGCTGTATCAGTACAAGCTGCTTCTGTTGCCCAATAAAAGCTAATGCTACCGGCTGCTGGGACCTTTAATTCTGTACTGGTACCTTGTTTGAGGTGGGTTTCTAAAATGTTACTTTTGGTAATACTGTAGTTGATATCAGACGCTGAGTCAGAGATATCCAAATTAGCTAGTTCTTCTGAAAGTTCGTTAACTGTACCAGCAGATTCAGCTTGGTAAATATCGGCTAGAGCTGCTTCAATACCAGATTCTGCGGCATTAAAAACTCTAGTAGTATCTTCTTGTTGAATCGCAATCTGAGCTTGTTGAGATGTTCTAGCGGCTAAAGATAAACCCAAAGCCAAAATCACCACCATGATTAATAAAACAATCAAACCAACTTGACCTTGATTACTATTTTTGAGCAAACGTAGATACTTTTTCATTGCTATATCATGATACGGTTATTTTTCTCAAGACACAAGCACGAAAACTTTTTTTAGAATGGTCAATTATTTATAGGAATTTTTGTTTTATCTGTGGCAACAAACTTGATAATTGGTTGCCAAGTTGTTTGGTCAATTTTTTTATATAACTGATGTGCAGTTTTAATTAACTCTAAGTTGGTCCAAGAGGCAAACTGGAGGTTATTAAAACCATGTTGTTGAAAGCCAAATAAATCACCTGCTCCTCTATTTTGTAGATCTAGTTCAGCCAGTTTTAAGCCATTATTTTCTTTGGTAAAAAGTTGGAGTCTTTTACTAGTATTTTCATTTTTGGAGTTGCTAAAAAGTAAACAAAAACTTTCTTGTCCAGCTCGGCCGACTCTACCTCGCAACTGGTGTAAGCTAGCCAGGCCGAAGCGTTCAGCTGCTTCAACAACAATAATATTAGCCGCTGGTAGATCGACTCCAACTTCTACTACCGGAGTAGTTACAACAACATTTATTTTTTGGTCAAAGATCTCTTGAATAAGCTGCTGTTTTTCTTTGTTATTAAGTTTGCCATGAAGCAAACCAACTTTTAGCTTTGGGGAGTGTTGCTGGTAAAAGTTTTTAATTTCTGTGAACATTTCTTTGGCAGCCGCTACACCAGCTAGTGTTTCACTACTAGATGGCTCAATAAATGGACAAACAATTAAAGCTTGACCAGAGGTTTTTTTGATTGTTTCAGCTATCCAAGTTAAAGAGTCTTGCTTTTTGTTTTGCCCCACTAACCAAGTTGTGGTTGGGATTCTACCTTTGGGCAGTTCACTAATTACACTTAGAGTGAGGTGAGAAAAAAGGGTTAACATTAAACTTCGGGGAATTGGGGTGGCTGATAAAGTCAAAATATGAGGTGTACCATGTTTTAAAACAGGAGTGGTTCGTTGTTTGACCCCAAAACGATGTTGCTCATCGTAGGCAATAAAAACAGGATTAATTGCTTCTAATTTATTAATCACCGCATGAGTACCAACATATAAAGTGGGTTCTGAACTAAGTTTGAAGGTTTTGGCTTCTTTGGTAGTGACCAGTTCAAGGTTTAAGTCTGGAAAAAGTTTTTGGAGAGACTTTACATGTTGTTGAGCCAGGATTTGGGTTGGGGCAACAATGACGGCGTTTTTGTGATTGAGTTTGACTGCAGCTAGACAAGCCAAGCCGACAACGACGGTTTTACCAGAGCCAACATCACCAATCAGCAACCGGTTCATGGGAATATCATTTTGTAGATCACTCAAGATTTCTTTGACAGCAAGCTGCTGGTCAGTGGTAAGGTCAAAGGGTAATTTTTTGGTTAACCACTTAGTATAGTTTAAATCGTCCAACTTCAATGGTAATGAACTGTGACTATTTTTCCAGTTATCTTTAATTTTTTGAGAATGTTTAATTAAACCAATTAATTCTTCTAGAGCTAATCTTTCACGGGCTAGAGCCACATCATCATTCTCTTCTGGGAAATGTAGAATTCTAAGGGCTTGGTTGAGTTTAGGAAAATGGTGTTCAAGAGTATCTATTCCCTCTGTTGTTTCTGCTAAGCGATCAGTAATTTCTTTGACAATTCTTCTAAAAGTACCAACCTTAACTTCACCCAGAGATGAGTAAAGAGGCACTAGTCTACCAGTGTGGATCAGTTCTGATTTAATTTTTTCGACTGTAGCTTGAACAAGCATGCGTCGTTCAGATAGTTTGCCAGAAAAAATCCATTCACTCCCTTTTTTAAGTTGAGTTTTTAAAAAGCGATTGTTAAACCAAATGGCTTGAATTTTTCCAGTAGTATCTTGAAGAGTGGCTCTGGTCATAATTCTTCTACCGCGGTAAGAAGTGGAAACACTCAGCACATGAGCTTTAAAGGTAGCTAATTCGTTAATTTGGAGTTGGTCGATGGTGACAATATTAGAACGATCTTCATAGCGAAAAGGCAATTTAAGTAGTAAATCAACAATCTGAAAGATCCCTTTAGTGGCTAGATCATCAGCCAAAGTTGGACCAATCCCCTTTACCACACTGATAGGCTCATGCAAACGATACATTATTGTTAGTGTACACCTAAGAAAAACTGATCATGCTAATAATGCTCCCGATCACCATCCCAGCAATTGCCAAGATTGCAAACACTTTGATCACTTTTTCTCGTTGTTTTCTGGTCATATTTTTAGACTAATTTGTAAAATCTTTTTTTACCAATTTTTAAGCCATCAACAGTTTTTAAGTCAGGGACAGCGTTAGAGTTAGTTATTTTTTCTTCGGTTGGTAGTAAGGTTAAAGCGCCTTGTTCTACTAGTCTTCTCGATTGACTATTACTTTCGCCAGTTAGGAAGGACACGATTTCTGTGGCAGTTTTTTGAGCTAGGTCTGCTCTACTCACTGCTGTGGCAGTATCAACTTGTTTGTTTTGGACAGTATTTTCAAAGTTTTGTTGAGCCAGATCAGCAGCTTCAGCTGAGTGATACATTTTAGTGATTTCCCAAGCTAGTTGTTTTTTCCAGCTCATTGGATTGCCACCGTTTTTCATATCAGCTGCCATGTTGCCGATTTCTTCTTGGTGAACATCAGTTAACAAAGTGAAGTACTCAACAATCATTTCGTCAGCGACGCTCATCAATTTGCCATACATATCGTTTGGTTGTTCACTAAGTGAAACAAAGTTATTAAATGATTTGCTCATTTTTCTGCCATCAGTGCCATTAATGATTGGTGTAGTTAACACCCATTTTTCTTTATTGTTGTAGGCCTTTTGTAAAGTTCTACCCATCATCATATTAAAAGTTTGATCAGTGCCACCAATCTCTAAATCTACGTTCATTGCTACTGAATCATAGCCTTGCATGAGTGGATAAATAACTTCATGGCCATGAATAGGCAAGCCTTTTTTGAGTCGTTCTTGGAACATATCTCTCTCTAGTAGTTGTTGAATCGTAGTTTTAGCCATAATCTTGACCATTTCTGGAAAAGTAAGTTTATCTAGCCAATCGCCATTACGTTCAATTTTGATCAGGTCAAAGTTTAAGATCTTACTTGCTTGAGTTTTCCAAGTAGAAAAATTTTCTTCAATTTGTTGATCAGTTAGAACAGGTCTAGATTCATCTCTACCCGTTGGGTCACCAATCTTAACTGTGCCATTGCCGATCAATAAGATTACCTCATGACCAAGTTGGGCAAACTGCTGAAGTTTTCTAAGAACAACCGAGTGACCCAAGTGAAGATTAGAGCCGGTTGGATCAATACCTAGATACAATTTAGTTTTACTTTTTTCTAATCTAGCTTGAAAACTAGCTTTACTAGGTAGAATCTCGGCAACACCACGAGAAATAACTTCTTCAATTGGAAAATCTGTTTTTTTTAACATAGTTAACTTTCTTGGCTATGTTGCTATTCTATAACACCTTCTTGATTTGGTCAGGATGTTTTTCTGTTACAATACTAAAACTATGGAAATTAACCTTACAGCAATGGCTGATAAAATTAGGTTGTTTAAGCGACAGTTACTCAGGAAAATTAGAATTTATTCAATTAGAATTTCTAATTCTAGGTCTAGAGGCAGTCGTCTTTCTCCGGTTCAGCAAGAGTTACTTAGAGTGAAAAGAATGAAGTTGTTAGCTCAGTTATCTGTGGTGGCTGTAGTAGTGGGTATTATCAGTTTTATTGGATTATTTATTTGGTATTCAAAAGATTTGCCAAAACCAGGTGAAGTAATTAGGCGAGATGGTTTTAGTACTAAGATTTTCGATCGTGAAGGCCGGTTGCTTTATGACTTATATGACACCGAACGTCGTAATCCAATTACTTTGGATCAATTACCTGAAACTTTGAAACAAGCAACTGTGGCAATCGAAGATAAAGACTTTTATAAACACAGTGGTTTTGATTTTTTAACTGTCGTTCGTATCCCATATAATATGGTTTTTAGACAAAGAGTAGTTGGTGGTTCAACCCTAACTCAACAGTTAGTCAAAAATGCACTTTTGACCAATGAAAGAACCCTTTCTAGAAAATTTAAAGAATTGGTTTTATCAATTCAAATCGAAAGAACATTTACTAAAGATCAAATTTTAGAAATGTATCTAAACGAGGCCCCTTATGGTGGAACTGCCTGGGGAGTTGGGACTGCTGCTGAATTATATTTCAGTAAGCCTGTCTCTGAACTCTCTTTAATCGAATCAGCTTTTTTGGCTGGTTTACCCCAAAGGCCAAGCGTCTACTCACCATTCTCTGGTAAAAAAGATGCTGATGGTATTCCCTATTGGAAGATTAGAACAGAGAGTGTACTTCGAGCTATGGAAAAGAATGGTTACATTACTAAACTCCAAATGGAGGAATCGATTGCTGGTTTAGACTCACTAGCTTTTAACTCGACAGATACTGATATTAAAGCACCTCACTTTGTGTTTTATGTTCGTGATCAATTAGAAGAAATGTTTGGCGTTGATTTAGTTGAAAAGGGTGGTTTAAAAGTTACTACTACGCTCAACCTTGAACTCCATGATCAAGCACAAAACATCGTTGCAGAAGAAGTTGAGAGTGTTGAGACTTACAACATTACTAATGGGGCTACAGTGGTAATGGATCCAAGAACGGGTGAAATTTTGAGCATGGTGGGTAGTAAAGATTTTTTTGATAAAGATATTGATGGCCAATTCAATGTTGCAGCTGATGGTTTAAGACAACCAGGGTCGTCGATTAAGCCAATTACTTACTTATCACTTTTTAGACGTGGTTATAGCCCTGCAACGATGCTGGCTGATGTGGAAACGGTTTTCAAACCAAACGAAAGTGCCGATGAATATAAACCCAAAAACTACGATGGCCAGTTTAGAGGCCCAGTTAGTTTGAGAAATAGTTTGGGTAGCTCTTTGAATATTCCAGCAGTTAAAGGTGTGGCTATAGTTGGAGTTAAAGAGTTTTTACAAACTGCTTATGATCTTGGTTTTAATACTTTAGAGCCGACTGATGACAACATGAAGAGATTTGGTTTGGCTGTAACCCTAGGTGGTGCTGAAGTTCATCTGTTGGATACAGTTACTGCTTATAGTGCTTTTGCAAATAGTGGTTTGAAAGTTGAACCAGTATCGATCTTAAAAGTTGAGGACAAAGATGGCAAAACTATTTACGAGCACAAGTTTGTAGAAGGTCCAAGAGTTATTTCTGAGGGCGAGGCCTTTTTAATCAATGACGTTTTGTCAGACAATAATGCTAGATTGCTTGCTTTTGGAGCTAATTCGTTACTAAACACTGGTCGAGCCATTGCCGTCAAAACTGGTACGACCAATGATCAACGTGATAACTGGACGATTGGTTGGAGCCAGGAAGTAATTGTTGGCACTTGGGTGGGAAATAATGATAACAGCCCGATGACCAAAGTGGCTTCTGGTGTAACTGGTGCTTCACCTATTTGGCGCCGGGTAATTTTTGCGGCTTTGGATATGGGTTACGGTACTCCAGCCTGGGTGATGCCAGCAGATGTAGAACAAGTCGAAGTAGATGCAATTTCTGGTTATAGAGCTCACGATGAGTTTCCCAGCAGAACTGATTATTTCCTGAAAGGGACTGTGCCGGTTTTACCAGATCCAATTCATGCCAAACTTAAAGTTTGCAATGGTGATGAGGGCAAATTAGCAACTGAGGCTAAAATTAGTGCGGGTGACTTTAAGGAACGTGAGTTTATTATCTTAAAAGAAAGTGACCCATTTAGTCAGGATGGAGTTAATCGTTGGCAAGATGGCATTAATGCTTGGATTGGAGGTCAGGATGACTCTAGATATAAGATTCCTACTGAATACTGTGGTGATACTAACGAAGTCTTTGTCAAAATTACTAAACCAGAAAACGAGAAGTCCTATGATGACACCAACATTGAAGTGCATATTGATGCTGGCAGTGATTCAGGGATAGATAGGATTGAGGTTTACTTGGATGGTGAAAAGAAAGAAGTCATTAATGATCGTAAATATCGTGGTTGGTTGAATTTCCCAACTGGTAAGCATGAGCTTTATGCCAAAGCATTTTCTAGAGATGGTAAAGAGGCTAAGAGTAATGTGATTAAGTTGGGCTCTGGCGGGGCTGATTGGAAAGACCCAGAACCAACGCCGACGCCTTCCCCTACTCCAGTGCCAACCGTAATTCCTAGTCCAACAATTATTATTCCGTTAGTGACACCATAACCAGGATTAGCCAACCACCCACCCATTGAGTCAGTAAATAATGGTCTAGTGTGATGATTGGTAGGAATGTGAATAATAAAATTAGAGTTTTTTCTTTCATCAACCAAGCTTTGATGGTAGCTATTAAACCAAGACCGATTAAGCCAGTCTCAGTAAACCACAACAGTAAAGTATGGTGAACTGGTTGGATAAATCTAACTACTTCAGATGAGTAGTTACTTTTGAGTGAGTAAAGAAAACTATTAAGACCAGTGCCAAGAATAAAGTTTTCTAACCAAATTTTTAAGCCTTGTTGGTTGAGAAAAATTCTTCTTTTAAGTGATAAATCTGAAAAATATTTATCTAGATAAAATAATAAAATTAATCCAGCAATAGTTAAAGCTAAAAACAAACTGATTGATAATTTACTTTTAAGTTGAGGAAAAGTTTTCAGAGTTAAATAAATAGTTAGAGCTATTATGGCACTATAAGCTTGGGTCAAAAAAATCGTCCAACTGGCTAAAAAAATTAATAGCCAACCAAAATACTTGGGTTTGGTTTTTTGGAGTTCCAGTTTATTGAGTAAAACAATGGTATAAACCACCAAGAAGCCGGCCAAAATATTGGGATGAGCGGTTGATCCATATGGATTGATAGTCAAACCAGTTTTGAATTGAGTTCTGGCAATATTAATCGAGTTAGTTAAAGTGGTTTCACCTAAAAAACGATAGCTAAACAAATTACTTTGTTTGAAAAATTGCAAATTTGCTAACAATAATTGAATAACAAAGCTAATTAATATAGCTAGGTAAATTAGTTTTTTATTAAGGTTATTGAAGTTGTTTTTGAGAAAAAATCCAAGACTAACAAGCTCTAAAATTCTGAAAAAATTTATTGATGAGATCAAACTATTTGCAGTGAAAAACTGGCGTAAAAAAATTATTACTAAAAATAAAAAAAATAGCTTATTTTTAAAAAAATTTAATTGGTTGCTTTTTATTAACTCAATCAGCCAAATAAATAAAATTAAAATAATTGGTAGTTCAGCCAACCAAATTTTGGGGATTAAATAATCAACAAATAAACCATTGAGATAGGCTTCATTTTCTCCCCATCTAAAAAATAAGTTTAATGGTGCCAGAAAAATAGTGGCGGCTAATAGCCAGCTATAGATTTTGTTTATTTTAACCATAAAGATTTATGGCTTTATTTTATATCTTACCCACTAATTTAGCAGAGTATTTTTTTTCTACTTCTTTAACAATTTTTTGTCTAATTGGTTTAATATCATCACTGGCTAAATTTTGTTTGGCATTCCAGTACTCGATACTAAAGGTATGATTTTGTTTGTAGATATCAGCTAGATCAACACTTTGAATGTTTGGATCAAGATTTTTGATCGATTCAACTATTTTTCCAACCAAGGTTTTTTCTGTGAGAGTAAAAGTTAAGGTTTCTTTGACACTGGCTGTTTTTGGTAGCGGTTGATAAGTCGGGTGAAACTTGATTAGTGGCAGTAACTGTTTAATCTCGATTTCTAGACAAATACTGTTATTTGCTAGCCAGAGTTTACCAATGACTGTTTTTCCAACCAAGATTTTACCTTGGTTTTCATCAGGGGTTTGGTCAATACTAACCTCAGTTAGGTAAAACTTATTGAGCAAAGCTAAGAGGTCACCTTTAGTTTCACGGAGTGGTTTTTGTGAGACCATAGCTAGGTGTAGGGTTTCATTTGGTAGCTCATTATTTTGAGGATGGTAAACATTGGCTAGCTCAAAAATAGCCAAGTTATTTTCCTGAGTGTTATTTGCCACAATCTCTAATAGTGATGGGACTAATGACCTTCTCAAGTAAACTTTATCTTCAGTTAAAGAATTTGCTAAACTTAGGTGTTCTGTGAGTTGGTAACCACTTTGTTTTGCTAGTTCCTCACTAACCATTGAGTAGCTATAGACTTCAAACCAGCCTAAAGTAGCCAAAAAATGTTTAATTTTTTCTTCAAATTCAAAATTAAGATCAGTCGGTTTTTTTAGAGGAATGGCCGTGGGCATCAAGACACTTGGCAAATTATGGTAACCATAAATACGAGCAATTTCTTCGACAATGTCAGCCGGAATATTGAGGTCTGTTCTAAAGGTTGGTGGAACAATGTGCAAAGTATTATTAATTGCTGTTACATTACATTCTAGTTTTTTCAAAATGTTGATAATTTGTTGTTTGGGTATTTCAATACCCAAGTATTCATAAATTCTAGCCAAATCAACAATGATTGTTTTTGGGTTTGTAGCTTGAGTAAATTGATCATAAATTTCACTAGCTACCTGAGCTTGACAAAGATCTTGGTAAAGTTCGATAGCTCGCATGAAGGTTGGTTCAGCTAAGTTAGGATCAATCCCTTTTTCTGATAGTTGTGCAGCGACAGTTCTAATGGCATGGGTCATTGAGGCAAATCTGACTTTTTTGGGTTCGATTGATTCAATCCAGAGCAAAACATTTTTTGTTTCACCATTAATTGATGAATTAGCAGTGCCTTTAATTGAAGGTAAATCAATAATGGTGTCATCTTGGTTTTTAAAGACCACTTCTCCACCAACACAAGTATAGTTTTCACCGTCTAAAGTCGTAAATTTATCCCCTTTAATAGCTTCTGTAACATGAATTTCACCACCTAGCTCCATAATTTTGTCGTAGTCAAACGCATGGATTGGGTGACCTAGTTCATGGGTAACATAGTTAGTAATATCAATAATGCTTTCATGAACATTTTGTTCAATTTGGGTTAATCTATCAGCTAACCATTTAGGGGTACTAGTTCTTTGGACATCCTTAAGGACAACACATAACGTTCTTTTACAGAGTTTATTTTTGTCCACAATCTTTGGCAGTGGTAAATTTACACTGGGGTTAGTTTTTAGTTTTTTGGTAGTTAGTTTATTTAGTTTTGCATTAATGCCAAATTGTTCTAAGATGACTGCTACTTCTCTAGCTACTCCACGGACAGACATACTATCTACTCTGTTGGTAGTGATTTCAATATCATAAACTTGATCATTACCACGTTGGTAAATTCTTTCAACTGAAGGGCCACAGAGAGAGACATATTCCTGAATTTTTGCTGGTTTTAATTCTGTTTGGAGTTGTTCTAACAACCATTTATGAGGAATGAGAATGTTCATAAGTTTGTTCCTAGAATTGTTTTAAAAATCTGGTTTCTCCAGAGTAAAAATATCTAATATCATCAATGTTTAAGCCTTTTTGCAAGGTGTAGGTTCTTTCTACTCCCCAACCAAAAGCAAAACCAGTGTATTCTTGTGGATCAATACCACCAGCTTTTAAGACATTAGGGTGAACCATGCCAGCACCTCCAACTTCATGCCAACCAGATTTACACAAACCACACTTTTGTTTGTCACCATGTTCGTCTTTAATAAAACCAGTACCTTCACACAAGTGACAACTAAAATCTACTTCAAATGATGGTTCAGTAAATTGGAAGTGAAATGGTCTAATGCGACTTTTGGTTCCTGGGCCATAAAATTCTTTAGCAAAATAGTCTAAAGTTCCCTTGAGGTGTTGAATATTAATGCCTTTATCTACGACCAAGCCTTCAAATTGATGAAACATTTGAGTATGAGTGACATCCTGTTGTCTGCGATAGCAACGAGCAATATTAATCATTCTAATTGGTGGTTTACTTTTGAGTCGCTCCATTTCTCGAACTTGACCGTTAGAAGTATGTGGAGTTAGGACCATTTTGCCCATTTTTTTATTTATATCTGCCTTAATAAAGAAGGTTTCCCATTCATCACGAGCTGGGTGGTCTTTGGGCATATTCAGGGCTTCAAAGGCATAGTAGTCCCAATCAGCTTCTGGATAGCGAACTCGAGTAAAACCAATTTTTTGAAAGATATGGGAAATTTTTTCAATGGCTTGAGAGATGGGGTGAAGATGGCCAGTAGTTGGTTTAACAGCTGGGATAGTGAGATCTTGCCACTGTTGAGTTTGGCTGTCTTTAGTCACCAGCCCAGCTTGTAAAAAATTCTTGAGTTGATTGAGCAGTAACCCCGCTTCTTTTCTGTCTGCTGGTGAAACATTTCTAATTTCTTTAGAGACTTCGTTGAAGATACCTTTTTTACCTAGGTAAGTAGTCTTTTTTTCTTCAATTGAGGCTGAATTCTGGCTAAATTGAGTTTTGATTTTAGCAATTGCTTGGCGCAAATTTTCTAAAGACTTATCCGACATAGTGTTTCTATTCTACCAGGCTAAAGAAAATAATTAACAGCAACTTCTTTAGTTTTGGTTCTTCTTTTCCTTTTGTAAATTAATCAATTGAATGTTCTTAGCTTGTTGATGAGCTCTTTCCAATAGACCAGCTCTTTCCCAGTCTTCTTGGGCTTGGAGGCGGTCAAAACTATGCTGACTTGCCATTTTGGAGAAATAGAACATTCTTTCTCTCATTTTACCTTCCTTAGAAAAACCAAAAACCCCGCTTGGTTGAAGCGGGGTGGTTTTTCTTTTATTTATACTTAAACTAAATGTTTTTACTTCACCACCCCAAAACCTTGTTGAATAAAGGTCTTAGCAGAATGATTAGTAAACAAACAAAAAGTTTTCACAACAGTATTACCTTAACAGATTTATTTAGCTTTTTCAACCTGTTCTACAACAGCTTTAAAAGCTTTGTCATCATTAATAGCTAATTGAGAAAGCATTTTTCGATTGAGGGCAATATTGGCTTTCTTTAAACCATTAACAAATCTGGAGTAGTTGATAGCACTCCCAAACTTATTTAAAGCAGCAGTGATTCTTAAGATCCAAAGCTTACGCATATCTCTTTTTCTGAGTCTACGACCGATATAGGCGTATTTACCAGCGTGAAGATTAGCTTCTTTAGCTCTTTTATAAAGTCTACTATTTGTTCCACGAAAACCTTTGTTTTGTTTAAGAACTTTTTTGTGTGCTCTTCTGCGCACAACACCTGTTTTAACTCTTGGCATGTTTGATCCTTTTTTCTATCTAAATTATGCTAAACCAAGCATTTTCTTGACTTTTTTGGCCCATTTACCTTTGACTTGGACCATAACGCGATAATTTCTTTTAGCTTTTTTACTTTTGTTTCTGAGTAAGTGGCGTTGGTTCTGCACTCTACGCAGGATTTTACCGGTACCAGTGATTTTGAATCGACGAACGGCACCTTTTCTGGTTTTTTGTTTAATTTTTTTCATATTTATACCTCAATATTATTTTTTCTTTTCTGGTGAGAGTTGAGCAATTAGTTTTTTCCCTAGTAATTTAGGCTCAATCTCGATCTTTGCGATTTCACTAGTTCGAGTAAAAACTCGGTTAAAGATCTCGTAGCCAAGATCCTGGCTAGCAATCGCTCTACCCTTGAACATCAAACTCAATCTTACTTTATTGCCTTTTTCAATGAAGCCAGTGACTTTTTTTAATCTGGTTTCAAAGTCTTGGTCACCCATGAAAGGAGTAAATCTAACTTCTTTCAATTCTTGGCCTTTAGCACTTTTTCTTTGCTCGGCTTCTTTTTGCTGGAGTTGATATTTGAATTTTGATAATTCAATAATCTTGACTACAGGTGGGTTGGCTTTTTCTGTGACCACGACCAAGTCGGTTTCTGCTTCTCGAGCTTTTTGCAAAGCTTCTTGAGAAGACATCACGCCTAATGATTCTCCTCTTTCGGTTAGGACTCTAACCTGTGGGAAGCGAATATTGTAGTTCGCTTGGACAAAATCTCTTCTTTTATTACCGTATTCTTGTTTTTTGATGTAAGGTTTATTGATCACTCTTTTTTTTTACCACTTAATACTGTTTTTGCTAAGAAACATTTTCTACTCACCTGAGAAAAAAACGTTTCATAACGAAGGTTGATTATATCATTTTCTTGAGGATTGTGTATTGCAGTTTATTTGGGTATAATTCCACTTCATAAGTGAGAGCTTGTAGCTCAGTTGGTTAGAGCGCTTCGTTGACATCGAAGAGGTCAGAGATTCGAGTTCTCTCAAGCTCACAATGTAAAAAAAGATCCATTTTTGGATCTTTTTTAGTTTATATTTAATGAAATTTAAGAGGTTGATAGAAAAGATTTTGGTTAATAAACTCTTGATGAAGATTTGCAGAAAGTAAATTCACCTTAAGCACCACTATAAGCAGTAGATTTTTCATGATGCATAGTATCTTGAACAAATTTAGTTTCTTGAGTATCTGTTACCATTCCACCGCCTCGTTTTTTGGCCATTTTCTTTTTTCTAGATTGCATTTGTTTGGCCCAAGTTCTGGCACTTTTGACTTTTTGTCGAAGCAACATGATAAAACTTCTCAAGTTTAGGAAGAAGTTTTTAAAGTAACTACCTTCTTGACCAGGATCAGCAATTTGGGTCATCAGGGTGACCTCGGCTTCTTTTTGTAGTGAACCAATATCAGCCATGAGTAGAGCAACTTCTTTTCTAAGTTGATCGATTTCTTTGAGTTCTCGTTCTTTTCTGGCCTCAAAAACTGCATGGTTGTCAACAGGATTGACCTTATCATGAAGTTTCTTTCTGAGAAGATCTTGTTCGTGTTGTTTTTTGAGTTCTTGTTGCTGCTTGGCTAAATCTTTATTGGCAGAAGTTTTATTACTTTCACCAAGATTACCGCCAGTTCTGGCCAAGGCCTCACTGAAAAGTTGACTATCTGATTTTGTCTGATTAGTGTTTTTATCTGATCTGGAACCGTGTTCAACCAATGCCTGAGCGAAAGGATTAATTCCCGAATTTTGGACGGCTGGTTTTTTAGGTTGCCCGATAGTATTCATTCGGTCTATATTATAGGTCTAAAAAGCCTATTTTGTCAAGAAAAAAGTCTGGGCAGCTTTTTTTAATTGACTAACTGTAATTTTAAGCAAAAGTTAATAAATGGTCTACTACTTTTTGTTTGAGAAGGTTTGTTTCTAGATGACCAAGGTAATGTTTATCAGCTTTGAGTTGATCACGAAGTTTTTTGTCTTCAATTTTTGCAAAATATGTTTCTTTATCTTGGTCAGTGACAGCAATCTTTTTATCTTTGGCAATTGCTCCAAGGAGTAGATCTAATTGAAGTTTACCCAAGGTTGAAACGGCTAAATCTTGAGACAGATCTTCGATAGTCATGTTTCTGCGTTTGAGATAATCATCAACGGACATATTGAGTTGTTTGAGTTGATCACTAATATGTTCGAATTCATGTTGAGTCTCTTGTTTAAGTAACATCTCTGGTACTTTTGGTTTGAGACCGGTGACTAGTTCTTTAAAGATATGTTGAAGTTTGACTTCTTTAGCCTGGTCTTCAGTAATTTCTTTAGCTCCCTCTTTTTTATCTTGTTGATCTTTTTTTAGTTGTTCGATAGCTTTAAGACCTGCTTTGGCACCAGTTTTAACAAAGGTTTCATATTTAGCAACTGAAACGGTTGGGAGTTCTGCAAAGTATGCTTCCAAAACCCAATCTTTACCTTTTTCTACGGAAATAATACTAAACTCTGGTCTAGTAATTGGGGCTTTTTTAGTTTCTTTGATGGCTGAAGCATAGGCTTCTGGAATTAACTCGTCTAAAACATATTGAATAACTTTTTCTTCACCAAGGTTTTCTTCAGCAATTTTGGCTGGGACATTGCCTTTTCTGAAGCCTGGGAGAGAAAGTTTTTTGGCTAAAGTTTGCAAAACAACTTTATATTTTTGGGCAACTTTATCTTTTTTGAGGGTAATAGTAACTTGACTATTTGGAGCAATTAAAGACAGTTCATTCTCTGCTTTTTTATTGTTTTTTGTTTTCGTTTCTGTTGCTTTAGTGGTAGATTTTTTAGTCATTGGCTGATTATATCGCAGATTGCAAGATATACCAGGCTTGGTACAATAGAGGCCTCTTAATAACCAAAAAATGTTGGAGATAAACATGACCAAAGAAAAAAAATTACTTCATGTCGTTTGTGATTACAAGGCTGGTGGAATGGAATTCGGTGAGATTAATACCCAAATATTTGCTGGTTTAGACCAACCAGCTGAAGTTTTGGTTCATACCACTGAAGTACCACCACTAGATACCGCTGCTTTGGGTTTTGTTACTGCTCAATACGCTTTAGCCCCATTTATTGGTAAAAGAGTTGTTTATGGTAATGCTGCTCCTAGAAGAGATAAAGATGAACAAGCTAGAAAAGACAACTTTGGTCAAGGGATTAAGTATGCCAGACTAAAAAATGGCACTGAAGTAGTCAATGTTTACTCTGAATATGCTTTTGGATTTATGAAAGAGCAGATTGTTGAGTTTAGGGATATTGAGTGTCCAGCAGCTGGCTCTCAATTTAGATCACGTGACTTTTTTCCAGAAAGAGTAGCTAAAATCATGAATGGTGATTTGTCAGTTTTGACTACCAAGTTAAATATTGATGATATTCCTGATATTGAACCAAATAGGGTGGCTTGGACTGATGGTTTTGGTAATATCAAAACTACTACCAGAGCTTCCTATCTTAAAAAACTTGGTTTGAAACCAGGAGAAAAAGTTCAGGTAATTCTCAATGATGTTAGTATGGTTGGCGTGGTAGCGATTGGTGGTTTTGCTGTCGAACGTGGTGTTTTGGCTATTAACTTGGGTTCATCTGGTTATGATGATCCATTTGTTGAACTATTTTTGAGAGTTCATCACATGAGTGAGCAAACTGCTGCAGTTAGGTTTGGTTTCCCTGCTGGTGGAACTGAATTTACGATCAAACCACTTTAAATATGAAACTATCCAGTCGGGTTACTGAGCTTCTAAAAAAAGAAATAGATCCAGCTTTTGCTCAAAGAGCTGAATTTATCTTTTCCCAGATAGAAAAAGATAAACCAGCAAAAATCTTAGATGTTGGTTGTGGTCGTGGGTTTTATCTCCAAACTTTGGCTGGGTATAGTTTTGTTAAAACTTTGATTGGCGTTGAGGCTAAAGATGAGTATTTAAAGAAAGCCAGGAGCTTCCTAAGCAATAAAAAAATCAAAGTTCAAAAAGGTAATGTTTATAAGTTACCTTTTGCTAATAACTCATTTGATTATGTAATTTTGTCTGAAGTTTTAGAACATCTTGAGGATGAAAACTTGGCTTTACAAGAAATTTATCGAGTTCTAAAAAAAGGTGGCGGTTTACTAGTCTCTGTCCCTCACCATGATTTTCCTTTTCTTTGGGATCCTCTTAACTTTTTTTTGATGAAGGTTTTTAAAACTCATGTAAGAGCAGATTGGTGGACTATTGCTGGTATTTGGGCTGATCATCAGCGTTTGTACACTAAACATCAACTGCAAAATGTCCTTAAAACTAATAACTTTAAGTTGATTAAATTGGAACAAAATATTTTTTGGTGTTGGCCTTTTACTCACTTTTTACTTTATGGAATTGGCAAGAATATTGTGGAGAAAATGCCAGGCTTAGCTGTGAACAGGTTTCAAACTACTAAACCTAGTAAGTTAGCTAATTTATTAGCAGCTATTATGCGTTGGCCAAATAGTTTGGTAAAAAAAACCAACACCAAAAATGGTGTTGGTTTAGTTGTCTTGGTTAAAAAATAAATCAGCTGATTTTAATTGCTGTTTCAATTAGTCTATTACTATAGCCCCATTCGTTGTCATACCAACTAACAACTTTGAGTAAATTGCCACCTATCACTTGAGTAAGTTGTAGATCAACAATTGATGATTCTCTTCTACCAACAATGTCTGATGAAACAATTGGCTCATTGGTTACAGCTAGAATTCCTTGCCATTCGGTTTTGTTAGCAGCTTTAGTCAAGGCTTCATTGACTTCTTCAACAGTAACATCTTTTTTAGTGACATAAGTAATATCAGATAAAGATCCAGTTGAAGTGGGAACTCTGATTGCCAAACCATCAAAAATGCCTTTTAGTTCTGGAATAACTTTACTAACAGCTTTGGCAGCTCCAGTAGAGGTTGGGACGATATTTTCGGCTGCTCCTCTAGCTCTTCTCAGGTCTTTGTGAGAGTTATCTTGGAGATTTTGGTCATCTGTGTAAGCATGAACGGTTGTTAGTAGAGCTTTTTCAATTCCAAAACTGTCATTAATTATTTTGGTTACTGGCGCCACACAGTTAGTGGTACAGGATGCACTAGAATGAAGTTTTTTATCACTATTAACCTCATTAACACCTAGCACTGTGACGGCAAAGTCCCCGCCTTTATCTGGAGCAGAGATCAGGACTTTTTTAGCTCCACCCGCAAAGTGTAAACTAGCTTTTTCTTCTTTATTAAAAGCTCCAGTTGATTCAACTACGACTTCGACTCCTAGGTTTGACCAAGGAATTTTATCTGGACTTCTTTGAGCAGTCACTGTTAGTACATAACCATCAATGCTGATAGTTCCCAAAATTGGATCTGCATCAGAAACTTCATCCTTAGTTTGGTGTTCGGTAAAAGTAATTTCACCTGGGAAAATGCCGTAGTGGGAGTCATATTTTAACAAATGTGCCCAGCCAGCTAAGTCCATTGAACCAGAAGTATTAACTGCTTTTAGCTCGATTGCTTGACGGTGGTATTGCCACCACACTCTCAAGGCATTTCTGCCAATTCGACCGAAACCATTAATGCCAAATGTTTTATTCATACGATTCCTTTTAATTTGCTAGCTCTGTTTTTACATTATTACCAACAAAAGTACCAACATCTTCACCAGCGACAGCTCTTTCTAAGTTATCACCTTCAAACAACTTGAAGATCATGATTGGTAGATTATTTTCTTGACACATTGCTAGAGCAGACGTATCCATAACTTGAACATCATCCATCATAATGGCATCTTTCAAGTCAAGAGTTTTGTAACGTTTGGCATCAGTGTATTTGATTGGGTCTTTTTCATAGACACCATTAACTTTGGTTGCTTTCATGAGGACATCACAGTAAAGTTCTAGGGCGTGAAGAGAAGCGCCAGTATCAGTAGTGACGTATGGGACACCAGTACCAGCACTGAGGATTACCACATGACCTTTTTCCATATGTCTGATGGCTTTTCTTCTAATAAATGGTTCCGCAACAGAAGCCATGTCTAGAGCTGATTGAAGTCTGGTCGAAACACCCACTTTTTCCAAAGCGTCTTGCAAGGCCAAGCCGTTCATCACTGTTGCTAGCATGCCCATATAGTCAGCTGTTGCTCGGTCAATACCATTTTTACTGGCTGACATGCCTCTAAAAATATTGCCACCACCAATTACCACAGCAATTTCTATACCCATATCTTTAATCTTTTTAATTTTTTGAGCAACTTCTTGAGCAGCTTTTGGGTCGATGCCGTATTCCCTATCTCCGATCATCGATTCACCACCGACCTTGAGTAAGATGCGTTTAAAACGAGATTTGGTCATAAAAAACTTTCTTTTTTTTATATTCCTAATTTTTTTCTTAACCTTAAAAATTTCCAACGCCAATCTTCAGCAAGGCGATAAAGTTTATACGTAGTTGAGTCCAAGACTAAGTCATAGGTACCGATAAATTCTTTGAGTTCACCACCATAGCCTTTTTTGAATCGATGAAAACCAAACCAGGGATTTTTGGGATCTGGATTTTCTCCCAAGGCGCCCCACATATCAAATTTACTACAACCTTGATTTTTACCAAAGCGAATCATTTCCCACATCATTAAGTTGCTAGCCATCACTTCTCGGTTTTGATCGCTAGATGCACCATAAGGGTAGTAAAGCTTACCATTCCAGATAAACATAATCCAAGAAACCAAAACTTTATTTTCGTAGACAGCATTAAAAATTCTCATCATGCCACTAGTTTTTAGTTCTTGCCACATTTGTCTAAAATAATCTGGTGTATGAGCATAAAAACCTTGTCTGGTTGTTGTTTCAGCTAAGACTTTTAAATAAGTTTCTAAGCCATCGTCTGTTGAGTTTTCAAAAATCTGGACGCCTTTTTTACTGGCTAGTTTAACATTATATCTAGTCTTACTAGATAGTTGTGAGAATAGTTCTTCTTCAGTTTTGTTTAGTTCTAGTTCGAAAGTATATTTTGTAAATAATGGTCTGCCAGGTTGGCAACCATGATCTTGTAAAAATTTTCTAATAGCTTTGTGACCAGTATTGGCCGAAGCGATTGGTTGTGAAACATCCGGTTCAAGTTTAATAAATAGAGCATTATTTTCTAAACCGATTTTTTTCAGAATAGACAACTGATTTTCATCAGGCATAAAGCCTTTTGGTAGATAGCCAGCTGTTTTACCGATTATGGGAATAGTATGAAAAGTCACTTGTAGACTTTGTTTGAGTTTGCCGTTTTCAAACAAGCCAAAGCGTTCAACATTAACACCAGTTTTTTTACGAAACTCACCCCATTCCCAGGTTTGAAGTGGGTGTTGAACAGCTGTGTTAAATAACTGTTTTTCATCATTTCTGAATGATCTGATCAGCATAGCTGGTTTTCAATTATATGGTCTTTTAACATCCTTGTCATCTTGAAGTTGAGCTTTTTTGACCTAGTTCAAGAATTTAGGAACTCTTTGATATTTATTTCGCCATCTAATAAGGCATCTAAAGTGTCATCATCAATAATTTTCCTGCCAGAGCTAGCTGGTTTGTGGTAGTTCGAAGTGGAAACACCAATTTCTTTGACTAGATTTTTGTCTATGTCTGATAAGAATCTACTTCTAGTGGAATAAGTAACTTTACCAAAGTTCCATCTTTTTTGAGCATAAAGGCAATAAAGTTTCTCTTTAGCTCTGGTAATACCAACATAGCAAAGTCTTCTCTCTTCCTCCATTTCGGCTTTATCCCAAAGAGATTGCTGATGTGGTAGTAGTCCTTCTTCCATACCAACAATAAATACAACTGGGAACTCCAAACCTTTAGCTGAATGTAAACTCATTAGAGTAATGGCATTATCTTGAATTTCTTGGGGGACATCATGAAAAGCACCATCTTGAACTAAAGCAACGTTTTCCAAAAATAAAGTAAGGTCATTAAATTGGGCAGCATTATTGATTAGTTCTTCGATATTTTCAATTCTAGCAGCATCTTGTGGATCTTTACGATCTAGACCATCCAAGTAAGCTGTTTCTTTTAGGACAATTTTAATTAGTTCAATTGGTGTTGACTTGGTAATGTCTTGAGTTTGGTTCTCTCTCCAAGCTAAGAGTTTAGTTAGTTTCCTTTTACCATTTTTTTCTGCTCTTTCAAAACTAATCAGGTCTGCTGGGTTAATTAGAAGTCTGACATAGGCCAAAATATCTTTGATTTCTTTTCGATCATAAAAGCGGATACCACCAACTATTTTATATGGTATTTGTTGGCGAACAAAGACTTCTTCAAAAGCTCTAGATTGAGCATTGGTTCGGTAAAGAATAGCAAAGTCTTTGTATGAGTAACTAACTTCTTGTTTAATGTATTGAGCGACTTTTTCTGCTTCCATGGTTTCATCATTGGTTTCAACAATGTAAATTGGTTCGGTGGTGGTGTTTTCTGTCCATAAACTTAGAACAGGGTGAGAGTTATTTTGAGAAATAACTTGGGTGGCTGCATCTAAAATAGTTTGAGTAGAACGATAGTTTTGTTCTAATTTGTATTCAGCAATTTTCTCAAAATCTTGGTTTAGTCTCATCAGATTTCGGTAATCAGCCCCTCTCCAAGCATAAATACTTTGAGAAAAATCACCGACAACATAGAGATTGTTATGCGGTTCAGCAAAAAATTTTGTCAAAAAATATTGAGCTTTGTTAGTGTCTTGATACTCATCAACCAATACATGAGTAATGTTGTCTTGATAAAAACCCAAAACATCTTTATTTTTTTGTAGTAAACTGACCGTTTCTAGTAGTAGATCATCAAAGTCAAAGGCATTGAGTTTTTCAAGTGATAACTGATAGAGAGTGTAGATTTTGGCGGCAAATTCTTGGATTGAATCGTGAGCTAAGGCTTTATATTCTGTTGGTAGTAGCATTTCATTTTTGGCTTGAGAAATTAGTGATTTTATAACCTGCGGTTTATATTTTTTGGGATCAAAACTGTGTTCTTTATAAATATTTTTAATCAGAGCTAGTTGGTCGTTGCTGTCATAAATAGTAAAAGAGATATCTCGGCTGGTTTTATGAGCATGTTTTCTTAAAATTTTGGCACAAAGACTATGAAAAGTACCTGAATATTTTAGTTTTTGACCGGTAAGTTCTAGCACCCGTTTGTTCATTTCTCCAGCAGCCTTATTAGTAAAAGTAACTAATAAGATATTTTCTGGATTAGTAATTTGGTTTTGAATCAGGTGAGCTACCCGAGTAGTTAAAACTTTGGTTTTACCACTGCCAGCTCCGGCTAATACAACGGCAGGTCCAGTTTGGTGAAGGACGGCTTGTTGTTGTTGTGCATTTAGTGAAGCCAAGAGATCTGTTTTTAACACATGGTAGATAGTAGCACTTATCATCTGATTTGATGATGACTGTTTTTGCGATTTTTTAGTGGTAAGATGCTGTCATATGCAAAAGTTAATTTTGGGTAACTGGAAGTCTAATAAGACAGATCAAGAAGTTGATAGTTGGTTGAGTGAGTTTGTAAATAAGACTAAAGGCTTAGATTTTAGTAAGGTTGAAGCAGTGATTGCTCCGCCCTACCCTTTTCTATACAAATTCGAGAAAATTGCTTTGAAACTTGGTGTACAGGATATAAGTCCATTTTCGGCTGGTTCATATACTGGAGCTGTAGCTGCCCATAGTCTTCAAGACTTTGGAGTTGATTATGTAATTATTGGTCATTCTGAGCGAAGACGATATTTTTTAGAAACCGGAGATTTAATTAGTCAAAAAATTACTCAAGCTCTACTCAATAACCTTAAGCCAGTTGTTTGTGTGGATGAAAGTAGCTTTATGGAATTGTTATCAAAAGTTGATCAACTTGATCTACAACAATGTGTCATTGCTTATGAACCAGTTTCAGCAATTGGCACTGGTAAAAATGCCTCAATCGAGGATGTCAAAAATTTTAAGATTAAAGTTAAGGAAAAAATAGGTAATGTAAGGTACATCTATGGTGGAAGTGTTAATGAAACTACTGTAGCTGAATATTTGCTAGTTAGCGATGGTGTAATTATTGGTGGGGCATCTCTGGATGCTCAGCAATTTGTTAGAGTATTAAAAGCTGCCCAAGGTGATTATACCGAGGGTTCATGAAAAAGTTCCTTGCTTTACCTTACGTAATATCTTTACTGGCAATTTTGTTTTTTTCAACTTTAGTGAGATTATTTAATCTCGGTTTTCCGGCAGAATATGTTTTTGATGAAACTTATCATGTGCCAGCCGTTAGGTTGATTGCTGAAGGTGATCAGCGAGCTTTCGAGTGGTGGCATCGACCAATTTATAGTTCTGACAACCATGATTGGCTTCACCCCCCACTGGCTAAATATATTCAGGCAAGTTTTTATAATTTAGGTCACGGCACCATTGTTAGTTGGCGGATGGGCTCAGTAGTTTTTGGTTTATTGGGAATTATTTTAGTTTATGTTTTAGCAATTTTACTGACTAATAGTCCATTAGTTGGTTTGTTGTCTGCCTTATTACTAAGTCTAGACGGTTTGTGGTTAGTTCAGTCTAGAATAGCCATGAATGATGTTTTTGTAAGTGTGTTTATTTTATTAGTGAGTATTAGTTATTTGTTATTTCTCAAAAGCAGACAACCATTTTTACTAATACTGACTGGTTCTTTATTAGGAGTTTCTCTAGCTACCAAATGGACAGCTCTTTTTTTTATTTTAGGATTAATATTTTTTGAAATAATTAATATTTTTAAAGTTAAAAACTTTAAGTTATTACCATTAGTTATTTTTTCTTTGTTAGTTCTGCCGTTTTTTGTTTATATTTTTAGTTACGCACCAGTTTTACTGAGTGGTAAATCACTTTCTTTTTTAGTTGATTTGCATAAAAATATTTTTTATTATCAGTTTAATCGAGATAACTTACATTTTTACCAATCACTGCCTTGGCAGTGGATCTTGAATCTAAGGTCTGTTTGGTATTGGACTAATGGTCAAACTCAGAATATTTACCTATTAAATAATCCATTATTAGTCATTTTTTATTTGTTTTCTTTATTTTTTGTTGTTACTGAAATAATCAAAAATAAAAAATCGTTATCACTAACTTACTTATTATTTTTTTATATTTTAAGTTGGTCTGGCTGGCTGATTAGTCCGAGAATTTTATTCTATTATCACTATTTACCGGCTATTCCATTTTTAGCTGTAATGACAGCTATAGTAATTAAAAACTTATATTTTAATAATAAATTTCAAGGTATGTTTTTATTTTTGTTTAACATTTCTTTGTTGGTTGCTTTCTTTTGGCTTTATTACCCTTTGTGGGTTGGATTACCCGTTTCACAAGATTTATATCAGGCGTTATACTTGCTATTGCCTAGTTGGAAATAATTTATGACTAATAAACTAAAGTCTTTATCTGTTTTTTTTCCTTGTTTTAATGAAGAAAAGAATATTCCTTTTTTCGTTGATGAGGCAATTAATTTTTTACCAAAAGTGGCAGATAAGTTTGAGATTATTATTATTGACGATGGTAGTTCTGATAAAACTAAGGATGTCGCTGAAGACTTAGTAAAGAATTTTCCTATGGTAAAGTTAGTTTCGCATCAAGAGAATCGTGGCTATGGTGCCGCCTTAAGAACTGGTTTCGAAGTTGCCAAATATGATTGGATTTTTTTTACTGATGGAGATTTGCAATTTAGGTTGAATCAGTTAGCTAATTTTATTCCTTATACTCAAACGCATCACGTAATTATTGGTTACAGAAAAAAAAGAGCTGAAGGTAAATTGAGAGCATTTAATGCTAGTTTATTTAAACTTTATATTGATCTTCTCTTTAGAGTTGGAGTTAGAGATATTGACTGTGCTTTTAAGTTGTTTCACCGAAAAACCTTGCAATCATTACACTTAGAATCAACTGGAGCATTTACTAGTTCAGAAATTTTGTATAAGTTAAAAAAACGTGGTGAAAAATTTATTCAGTTACCAGTTAACCACAGTAAACGGAAATTTGGCTCTCCAACTGGTAATAATATTAAGGTTATTATTAAAGCTGGTATTGAAGCACTTAGTTTATACTTAAAAATAAAAATTGGTAGTTTAAATGGTAAATAAGAAAAAAATTGCAATTATTGGGGCTGGATTTACTGGCTTGGCAGCAGCTTGGGATTTGATGAAGCAGGGTTATAATGTTGAGGTTTTTGAAGCTAGTAAAATACCTGGCGGTTTGGCAGCTGGTTTTAAAGAAAAAAATTGGCAATGGGCAGTTGAATACCACTATCACCATATTTTTAAAACAGATAGTGCTTTAATTTCACTTTTGAAAGAAATGGAGTTACAGCCTAAGCTTTTCTTCAAAACAGTTAATACAAGATCATTTTTTCATGGTCAAGCTTGGTCAATTGATTCTCCAATTAGTTTATTAAAATTTGCTCCACTTTCTATTTTGACTAGATTTAGAGTTGGTGTCGTGATTGCCTTAATGAAGTTATTACCAAATGGTAGATTTTTGGAAAAATATACCGCTAAGGATTTTCTTGTTATGGCTATGGGAGAAAAAGCTTGGGAAGTATTATGGGAGCCATTGTTTGTAGGTAAGTTTGCTAGTGAGGCTGAGAAAATTAATATGGCTTGGTTTTGGGCTAGAATTGCTGCTCGATCACAACAACTAGGCTATTACCGTGGTGGGTTTTTTGGCTTAGCTGAAGATATGGTAGAAAAACTAAAAGCATCAGGTGTTACTTTTCATTTTAACCAACCAATTCAAAAAATTGTTGATGATAAAAATAAAGTTAAGTTAGTTTTAACCAATAACAAACAAGTGTTTTTTGCAAAAGTCTTGGCGACTGTGCCCTACCCGATTTTGAGCAAAATTTACAAACTGGAAAAAAACAACCTTACTGGTTTGGCAGCTCGAACTTTAGTATTGGAACTTGATGCTCCATTTTTTAGTGACCAGACTTATTGGTTGAGTATTCACGAAAAAAATTGGCCTTTTTTGGCGGTTGTCGAACATACTAATTTGGTCAACAAAGCTCATTATGGTGGTAAAAACATGGTTTATGTTGGTAAATACTTACCTAGAGAAAGTGAGTTTTATAAACTAAGTTTAGATAAGGTTTTGGAAAAGTATTCACCTTACCTAGAGCAACTCTCGCCTGGCTGGAAAGATCATGTGACTAATAAGTGGCTTTTTAGTGCTGATTTTGCTCAACCACTAGTTTACCAAAACCACTCTAAGTTATTGCCCAAGGTGGAATTGCTTAAAAATAAATTTTATTGGTTAAGTATGCAACACGTTTATCCATGGGATCGAGGCATTAATTATGCGATCAAGTTTGGTCGTTTAATTACCAGTTACTTAAAAGATGACTAAAAAAGCTATTTTGTTAAATTTTAAAAATATTATTTTAACTAAAAAATATTTTTTTATTTTTGGTTTATTTTTTTTATTAAGTTTTATTTTTTTCCAATCAACTTTTTGGTATAAAGACCAAACATTTTTTATTAAAAGTAAACTTTGGAGTGATTTTGCAGCACATATCCCTCTGGTTAGGTCGTTTAGTTTGGGAGAAAACTATTCACCGATTCAGTATCCAATGTTTGCTGGAGAAAAAATTCACTACCATTTTCTTTTTTATTTTTTAGCTGGTTTTCTAGAAAAAATTGGTGTTAGGATTGATTTAGCAATAAACTTATTAAGTGCCTTTGGTTTTGCTTTATTGCTAACAATGCTAATTAAACTTGGAGAGTTCTACTTTAACTTTAAAACAGGTTTATTAGCAGTTTTACTTTTTTTATTTAATGGGTCATTAACTTTTTTGAAGTTTTTTCAAACAAATAGTTTTATTAATTTTAGTGAATTCATTAATAAACTGATTAACTTAAAAAGTTTTGTTAGTTTTGGTCCTTGGGATGGTGGAGTAATTAGTGCCTTTTGGAACTTAAATATTTTTACTAATCAACGCCATTTAGCTTTTGGTCTTGGTTGGTTGTTTTATTTAATTTATTTTTTTGAAAAAAAATTTTTAAATAAATTAAAATTTTCTAAATTTGAATTTTTTAGTATTGGTTTTTTGATGTTTGTTTTGCCGATTCTACACCAAGCTTCATTTGCCTTTTTGCTTGTTTATTTATTATTAAAATCAATTACTAGTTATAAAAAAATTACTTTAAATTCTGTTTTGTTTTTTAGTTTAACGGGTATATTTTCATTACTTATTTACCAATATTGGGGTAGTTCTTATCAACCAACTTTTGAGTTGGGCTTTTTAGCTAAAGATAAAACTTTTTTTGGCTTAACTAACTATTGGTTAAATAATTTTGGTTTATATGTATTCTTTATTCCATTTATTTTGTTACTAATTTTTCTGAGAAAAAAAGAGTTAAAAAAAGTAAGTGTTTTCTATTTATCAGGTTTAGTTGTTTTTGTTTTGGCTCACCTTTTTAGATTTTCCCCAGATATGATTAACAATCATAAGTTTATTACTATTTTTTTACTAATTTTAAACTTAGTAGTTGCTAGTTTATTAGTTAAGCTTTTTTCCAGCTCAAAGATTTTTAAAATTATTGGTGCTATGGTTGTGTTATTAATCCTAACATTTTCTGGAGTAGTTGACCTTTTTCCAATTATAAATGATCACTTGATTACTAAAAAAGATTACCATCAGACAGAGTTCGGTCGTTGGGTTGTCACTACCTCACCTAATAGTGTTTTTTTAGTTAATAATTATTTATATAATCCGGTTTCTTTGACTGGCAGAAAACTATATTTAGACTATGGTTATTTTGCTTGGTCAATGGGTTACCCAGATAAGGAAAGAAGAAAAACTCAACAGCAAATCTTTGGCAGTGAAGTTGAGGTTGAGAGTTGGTGTCAATTGGTAACTGAACAAAAAATAGATTATCTAGTTTTAGATATGAATGAGAAAAAGTTTTTAACAGATTATGCTGTTGATCAAGCAGCTTTTTATCATTTTAGTCAGCCACTAGAAATAGGAGATCGTGGTTCTAGTTCCCTAATCAAGATATATAATACTAAGGAAATATGTCAAAAAAACCATTAAGAATTGGCTTTGATCTAGATGGTGTATTACTTTATAACCCAGTAAGGGTTATAAGGCCAATTATTTCTTTATTAAAAAAGAAAAAAGTAATTCAACGCCGTGAATTACAGTTTTTTGTCCCTAAAACTAAACAACAACAGTTTTTATGGAGATTATTTCATAAAAGTAGTTTATTTGTTTCTCCAGCAGTAAATCAGTTGGCTGAGTTGGTGGCAAGTGGTGAGGTTGAGGCTTACATTGTCACTGCTAGATTTGCCCACCTGAAAGCAGATACTCAATATTGGTTTAATAAATTTTCTCAGAAAAATATTTTTAAAGCTTCATTTATGAATGAGCAAGACGAACAACCTCATTTGTTTAAATTGAAAAAAATTGAAGAATTAAAACTAGACTATTTTGTAGAAGATAATTGGGATATTGTTAATTTTTTATCTCAAAAAAAACTAGCAACTAAAATATCTTGGATTAGTAACTTCGGCGATCGTAAAATCAACTATCATAGCAAGTTTTTTACACTTAAAAGCTTTATTGATTCACTTAATTTTAAAAAAAAAATTCTATTTTTAACTGACTACTATCTTCCTCACTGGACTGGCCTGTCGAAATCTCTCAACCTGATGGTTGGGGCTTTAGAAACCAAAGCTGTTTGCTCAGTTTTAACAATCAAACATCACCCAGACTTAAAGAATATTGAAAAAAATGATCAGCATTTTATTCATAGAGTGAATTATTGGTTTTCTTTTAGCCGAGCAAAGTTTGCTCCAGCAATTTTACTTAGTTATTTAAAGTTAGTTTTGAATCAGGATTTGGTGGTAATCAATTCTCCATTTACTTTTGTTTTACCAGCAACAATTTTGGCAAAGATATTAAGGAAAAAAGTTTTTATTTTTCACCAAGGGGATTTGACTTTACCAACTGGTTTTATTAATAAAATTATTCAATTAGTTTTCAATATTGCCAGTTTTATGGCTTTTTCTTTGGCTGATGGTTTGGCTACCTATACTAATGATTATGTAGTCAATTCCAGACTGCTTAAATATTTTGTTAACAAATCAAAAAATTTTATCGTGCCGATACCAATGACACCAACAGTGACAAAAAGTCTAACCAAAATTACTGAATTGAGAAAAGAGCACCAATTAATTATTGGCTTATCTGGAAGATTTGTTGAAGAAAAAGGTTTTGATTTGCTTTTCAAAGCTATTCCTAAAATTAAAAATAAAAATATTCATTTTGTTTTTGCTGGAGAAAAAAACATGGGCTATGAAGATTTTTTTAGTCAAAATCAACAACTTTATAACCAGGTAAAAAAAGAGATTACTTTTTTAGGACTATTGGCTGGTGATGAATTGGAGAGTTTTTATTTTTCCCTTGATGCTTTGGTTATGCCATCTCGCTCTGATTGTTTTGGTTTAGTTCAAGCTGAAGCAGTTAAATATGATAAACCAGTAATTGTGACTAATATTATTGGTGGTAGAGATATGGTTAGAACAACTCACTTTGGTGAAGTAGCTGATTCAGAAAATCCAACTAGTTTGGCAGAAAAAATTGATTTGTTTGCTAAAAATAAAAATAGTTATAAAAAATATTTGCCAAATGTAAAAAAATATTTTGATTATGAAAAAAATTTCCATCGACTTAGCAATTGGTTAGAACTTTAGTTTTTTTTGAAAATATAAACAGTTGGATGATCATAGACGGTAAAGGCTTCTTCTGACCAGCTGTCGTCCAAACTAAAATTAATTCCCAACCAACTCAGCGATGGCGATGATTGAAATATTTTTTCCAGTTGGTAGTTAGTTTTTCCGGCGAACAAATCTTCATAGAATTTGCTGGTAATTGGATATTTTTCTGGCAATCGACTCAAACTTGCCCAACCCCGGTTAGAAGATAAAATATAGTAATCAGCTGTGTTAAGTTGTTGATTGATGGTTTGCCATTTTTTGGTTGTATCTTGGTCAAAAATAGCGATTGGAGTTGTTTCAAATCTAATATTTTTACCAGGAGCATAAGCTAGTGGTAGTGCATCATCCCAGTATTCATATAAAAGTTTTTTATTTGGTTCGATATTTGCTCTGATCCAGTAAGTTGCTTGAACCCGGCTATGGTCTACAGTAAAGATATTAATAAACATTAGTGGCCAAATCAGCAAAATCACAATTGTTATTAGGTTAAAAATAAATTCTTTTTGATAGATTTTGGGGATTGTTTTGAGGTAACTGATACCAATGGCTCCTAAAAGAGCAAAAAATGGGTAAAGTAAGTAAAAGTATCTGAGACTTTGCACAAACTGTTGACCTTGCCAAATAAGATAGAAAATTAACCAGATAATAATCCAAGAAATTAGTGATTTGGGTTTGTTTTTTAAACTAAAGAAAATTCCGATTAAGACAATCAAACTTGACCAAACACCAAGACCAAAAAACAAGATGTTTTTTAAACTAAATAAAATGGGAGTTCGATTCAGCCACTGCATCGATGGTGGGAATGAAGCTGTTGGGCTGCTCCAGTGTTGGAGCATTTCCAGACTTTTGATAAATGTTGGCGAAATAGTTGGGTTTAACCACGAACCAAAGGCAAAATATTCTGGATTAAAGAACCTCAAGCTAAGGTAAAGGCTTAGTGTAAAGATTAAACTATTTGTTGATAAATAAACCAAATTAGAAAACAATTTTTTATCTTTTTTCCGTAACAAACTTAGCATAAAAACAGCTAAAACTGGGCCAATAAAAATAATCGAAAGTTTACTAGCTAAAGCTAGTCCCAAACTAATTCCAGCCAAAATTAGCCATAGCTTGTTAAAGCGATCATTAATTTTGGTAATGAAAACTAAACTTAGCAACGCAAAAAATACCGCGAATGGATCAACCGTAAAAAAATGAGAGAGTTGAATTGGTAAAACTAACAGGGCATAAAGAAGGCTACTCCATAAAGAAGTTTCTGTTGGTAATTGATAGCGTTTAATTAGAAACTCAGTCAGTTTGAAGATCAAGAAAATATTGAGTGTTTCTAAGATTATGGTGAGCCAACGTCCCAGTTGAGTTATATTTTTGAAAGATTCTTGTTCTATGGTCAAATGGGCAATCAGTTTGGTTATTACAACGGGAAAACTTCCGTAGACATAGAAGCTGTGTTTCGTATTTCTGACTTGAAGTGGTGAGTCGGTAGAAAAATAACTAGCTAGAGAATCAGGTAGTTTTAGTTCCTGAACAACCATCACTAGAAATCTTTCATCTGGATGCAAAAAAGTTCCTTGATCCCAATTTAGCCCCATGGCTCTAATCGCCAAGCCAATCGCCAAAATTAAAAGTAAGGTAAGAAACTTCTTCACAGCAGTCATTATAGGCAATTTAACTGGTTTTTTCTCTTGGGATTTTCCTGGTTAATTTGGTATAGTTAAAGCTATGTTTTTTAGTGTTATTTATCTAGTTTTTTTAGCTTTTTCTACAATTTTATTTCAAATCATTGGTCAGGGTTTACTATTCTTACTTTCTAATAAAAAACAATTGAGTGTTGATGATTGGGGTTTTGGTAGAGTAATTGGTTGGTTGGTTATGGGTCTAATTATTTGGTTTACTAGTCATCTATTTAGTTTTAATACAGACTTTGGTTTTTGGTTAGTCTTTTCTTTATTAGTTGTAGTGTTATTTTTTAGTAAATTTTCAATTACTAAACAACTCAAAACTTTAATTAGTAAAAATAAACGAGCGATTCTTTTTAAAGAATTAATCTTTTTATTAAGCTTTATTTTTCTTGGTTTAGTAAGAATGTATAACCCTCATGTTTTGGATTTGGAAAAATTTATGGATGGTGGGTTGATGCAAAGCTATCTAACTTCACCAAAATTGCCAATTCAAGACATGTGGCTAGCTGGTGAAACCTTTAACTACTATACTTTTGGCCATTTTTTGGGTAGTTTAATGATTCGGTTTTGGCATGTACCGATGGAGTTTGGTTACAACTATTTGCTAGCTTTAGTGTTGGGTTTGATGGTGGTAGAAAGTTATTCTTTAGTGAGGATTTTTCTAACTCCTTTTTTAGCTAAAACAACTAACAAGAATATTATTTTTGGAGTTGCTGGTTTAGTAGGTTTGCTGTTAGTCAACTTTGGTGGCAATACTCATCCAATTTGGTATTTTTTGACTAACAATTTTTCTTTTGAGAAATATTGGTATCCAGATGCAACTAGGTTTATTGATCGAACTATTCATGAATTTCCGGCTTATAGCTACATTGTGAGTGATTTGCATGCTCACGTTTGGGGAATGCCGTTGGTACTATTGATGGTTTTTTTCTGTTGGCGTTGGATGAATAGTTTGGTTGAGGATGATTTAAAGAAACTGCCAAGTTTCAAAAAATTAATAACGAAACAGTGGTTTTTAGAGTCGATTTATTTGGGTGTAATTTTGGGGGTGTTAGCCATGACTAGCACTTGGGATATGATGATTTATGGTTTATTTTTGGCTATCTTGGGTGGGCTCTTGCTAATCCTTTGGCCAAAGAAAATCTTAATGTTTATTGTTGCTGGGGTTGTTGCTGGCTTAAGTGCTGGAGTGACTGTGAGTTTGTGGTTATTAAACTTTACTTCAATTTCACAAGGGATTAAGCTTGCCTATGAGCACTCCCCTTTTTGGCAATTAGTGGCTTTATGGAGTGGCCACTTTGGTCTGAGTTTACTGAGTGTTAGCTTAATTTATAAGCTATTTAGAAAGAATAAAAAACTTTACCAAGCTCTATTTTTTATAGCTCTATTGTTGACAGCTTTGTTTTTATTGATTTTGCCAGAATTAATTTTTTTCAAAGATATTTATCCCAATCACCCACGGGCCAACACCATGTTTAAATTTACTTTTCAAGCTTTTATTATCATGAGTTTGTTGGTCAGTGTTGGTTTTGGTCTATTTTTGCAGAATAAAACCTTACAAAAGCTTATTAAATATCCAGTTTTGATATTATTTTTGGCAGTAATGCTTGGTTTTTTGAGTTATCCATTTCTTGGTTACCCCAGCTATTATGGCCAGTTCAAAGAGAATAAAGGTTGGAATGGTTTGAGTTGGATGCAGAAAAGTTATCCAGGTGATTATGAGGCAATTTTATGGCTTAGACAGCTAAATGATAAAGCGGTTATTTTGGAGGCTGTAGGTGAAAGTTATAGTAAAAAAGCGAGAGTGTCTGTGTTTACTGGTATGCCAACAGTTTTAGGTTGGCGAGTGCATGAGTGGTTATGGCGGGGTGGTTTTGCTATTCCTGGTCAAAGAACAACCGAGGTCAAAACAATGTTTGAGCAACCTAGATCAGCTGAGGCTCAACTTCTATTTGAAAAATACCAAGTGAAATATGTTTTTGTGGGTAGTCAGGAAAAAGAGGTTTATCAACTTTCAACTAACCAACTATCGTCTTTAGGAAATGTTATTTATAATAGTAACGGAACGCTGATTATTCAGTTGTTTTAAGATGAAAATTATTATTGGTCTAATTCCACTTTTAGCAATGTTAGCTAGTGTTTTGGTTTATAAGCAGAATGGCAAAAAAGAAATTCTGCGTTTTGATATGGTACAGTTTTTTTATGCTTTTATTCTTATGCCGACAGTTTATATTTGGTTTAAATGGTTTCTATTTACTTTACTCAGGAATGAATTAGGTGGTCTTATTTCTCAAAATGAGTTATTTTTTTGGGATACTGTTTATTCTGTTTTCTTTTTATTTTTGTCTGCTTTTGTAGTTATTCATTCACTTACCAAGAGTTTTGAATTGAAAAGAAGAAAGGATCCTTTATATGATTTATTTGAACATTCAGAGTATTATCACCTTTGGTTTTCTCACACAAGTTTATTTATTGGTCTAATGTTATTAATTACTTTAATCTCTAGCTCTAATATTTGGTTAGATTCAATTTTTTATATTTCACAAAATGTTTTTTATTTAATTTTATTAACAACCCCTATTTTAGCTTTAGCAGTATTTAAAGCTTTTAAATTATCTGACTTTGGTGACTTTCGTTTTCTAAAATTAATGAAGTTGTTTGTTGGTATCTTCTTTTTTGTTCATGGTGTACTTTTCATTTTATTTGAGCCAGTTTTTTCTGGTGAAAAAATTATGTATTGGTATACTACCAATACTTTTGGTTTTTTATCACTCATATCTTTAGTTCATAGTTCAGATCCAGAACCATTACCAATTCATAAGCGAGTTCTTGGTAAAGCCAAGTTGGTAATAAATAAAGTAATTAAGTCATAAAATAAAAAAACTCCCTAAACTAGTTAGGGAGTTTTTTGTGTTTTTGTTAGTTTTTATCTAATTTCAAAGACGACGTTGATAGTCTTACTTACCTCTTGAGAGCCAGGTTCTAGATTGATACTTTCAACAGTATCAGCCATAGCTCCAGTGGCGTACATCATATTTTTGTACATTGGGTAATATTGGTTTGAACCAGTTTCACTGACCTGAAGGATTTTGACTACTTTTTGTTTTGAGCCTTGAAGAATAATCTCGGCTTTTTCTTGAGCATTTTCCATCGCTTTTGCGAGTAGTTCATTTTCCAGCTCAGCAGTATCTCCGGCTTCAAAACTTGGACCGTTAACATCGGTTGCTTCAGAATTAATTAATAAAGTTGACAACTCTGAGGCCTTAGCAGCATCTTCGACAGTAATAGCCAAAGAGTTGGTTGCTCGCCATTTTTTGACGGTTTTATATGGTCTATCAGGTCGATACATTAAGTCAATTTCTTGACCAATCATGGCATCAACTTTTTCATCGCCTTCATAAACAATATCTTCAAACTCATAAACTTGAAGATTTTGAGTTTTGATATTTTTATCTTCGATACCAAAGTTTTTAACTTCAGCAACCAATTTATTAGTCTTTTCTGTTAGCTCTTTGACTGCTTGATCTTTATCAACATTTTCAGTGTTTACAGTAGCGTAAAAGTGAGCTTTTTGATTTAATTGAGAGCCATCGGCAAAGCCGGTAACCGTGATGGTACTAGGGCTACTCAATTGGAGAGACCCCCAGGAAAAACCAAATTTTTGAGTGATAAAGACACCCAAAACGACAATTAATAAGATTGCTGGGATAAGTGGTTTAACCACTCTACCACCTGGTGAAGGCATTGTGTCCATTTGCATATGCTTCTAATATAGCAGAATTAGTTAGTTTCGGCACTGGCACTAGCGGTGTCAACAATTTGACTAAATTGAGTGGTAACCCAGCCAAGTTGGCCATTAAACTCAATCCCCAACCAGCCTGTAACTTCTTCTTTATATGGGTAAAACTTACCAACTTGGGCAAAGCCGAGTTCTTCGGCCACACTAGTTGGCTCTTTTCTCACTCTTAGTACTTCCTGGTCATTAACAAAAAAGTCTGTTTTTAGAATTTGCACGGTTTTTTGACTTTGTTTCCCGAGCAAGCTAGTAGGCTGAGCTGAGTCACTAGCGATAGTTTCAGTGGGTTCTGGGGTTGGTTCTTGGTCAGGTGGGTTACTGAATTCTTTGGCTAAGATAGCAGTCAAAGTAATGTGGTAGTTTTTGATTACGTTAACGGCTTTTTGCTGAGTAACATAAGAAGGTAGACTGACTTCAAAAGCATGGTTGCCCTCAGCAATATCATTAATTACTAACGGACTAAACTGCTTAACTCCCCCATCAATAGTTAAAATAGCGTTGTTAGGAATGGTTTGAAATTCAAGTTTTGTTTCATTGGCTTTGGTCATTTCGTAAATAGTTCCACCAGATGTTTCTAAACTAATATTTGGTTGCCACTCAATCACTGTAATCGTGCCTTTGTGTAGCACGATTGGAATGTCATAAGGGACTAAACTAGAGTCATCAGGTACGATTCTGAGAGTATAGTTTCCAGGTTTGATTTTTTTATTAACATAAGGGGTTTTATCTAAGTATTGGTCATCAATAAACAAACTAGCTGGGACATCTTGAGTAATAACTTGAAGTCCAGCTTGTTGTTTCCATTCCAAAGGATTACAGCCAGCAAAAACTAAACTGGAAAGTAATAAAAAAGTTATAAAAATTACTTTTCTCATTGAGTGATAGTGTACCAGACTTTTAAAGAGTTTTTGCCAGTGCAATTGTTAGTACCTCTGATACAGAAGAGACTGGTTTGAAGGTAATGGCTTGTTTAACAGATGCTGGGATTTTTTCTAGATCTCGCTCATTATCTTTAGGGATAATCACGGTTTTGATGCCAGCATTATAAGCGGCGATTGATTTCTCTTTGAGGCCACCAATTCTCAAGACTTTACCTCTTAGCGTCACTTCACCAGTCATCGCAACTGTTTTTTTAACTGCGATTTTAGTGAAAGCAGAGACAATGGCAGTTGTGAGTGTAACTCCGGCTGAAGGGCCATCTTTTGGCACAGCTCCTTCTGGTACATGGATATGAATATCAGTTTTATTAATTTTGTTTTCGCTGATTTTTAGTTTTTTGAGATTAGCTTTGACATAAGTAAAAGCAGCTTGAGCTGACTCTTTCATCACATCACCCAGCTGACCAGTAATTTGGATTCGACCTTTTCCTGGGGTTAGAGCTACTTCAACAAATAAAACATCACCACCAACTGCTGTCCAGGCTAAACCGGTGGCAGCTCCGACCATGTCTTTCTTTTCAGCTAGTCCTTCATCAAAGCGTTGTGGACCAAGCAATTTTTTGAGATCTTTGGTCATTACTTTGATGGTTTTCTTTTTATGATCAAGAATTAAGTTTTTAGCCACTTTACGAGCCAAGGTATGAATAGTTCTCTCTAGACCTCTTACTCCAGCTTCTCTTGTATAGCCACTGATAATTTTTTTGATGACTTCATCAGTAATCTCGATTTCATCAGTGGTTAAACCATTACTTTTAATGACTTTAGTAATTAAGTGTTTTTTAGCAATGTTAAATTTTTCTTCTGGAGTATAACCGGAGTAGTTAATAATTTCTAAGCGATCTCTCAAAGCTGGTGGAATGGTATCTAGCGTATTAGCTGTCGTAATGAAAATAGTTTTTGAGAGATCAAATGGCAAGTCGAGATAATGATCGACAAATTCTTTATTTTGTTCTGGATCTAAAACTTCTAGCAAAGCAGCTGCGGGATCACCACGAAAATCATTGCCGATTTTATCAACTTCATCCAACATAAAAACTGGGTTCATAGTTTTGGCTTGTTTGATGCCGGCAATGATTTTACCAGTCATTGCTCCAACATAAGTTTTTCTATGACCTCTAATCTCGGCTTCATCTCTAATGCCTCCAAGTGAAACTTTAACAAACTCTCTCCCCAAAGCTTTTGCAATAGACTTGCCGATACTGGTTTTACCAACACCTGGTGGTCCAGCAAAACATAAAATTGTGGGGGTAGTTTCTTTGTCAGTAGCTTTATTTTTTTGTTTAAATTGTAAAACGGCGATGTATTCTAAAACTCTATCTTTCACATCAGCCAAACCATAGTGGTGTTGATCCAAGACTTTTTGAGCTGATTTTAAATCAACTTTTTCGTGAGTAGTTTTTCCCCATGGTAGCTCAAAAACAATATCTAACCAGGAACGGATGTAGCCAGCCTCTGGATTATTAGGTGACATTTGTCTGAGCCTTTTAATTTCTTTCTTAATAGTTTTTTTAATTTCACTATTAACTTTAAGTTTTTTAAGTTTGGAAAAGTAGGCGTCGGCTAGCTCATCCTCATCATCAATTTCTCCTAGTTCCTTTTGGATGGTCCTCAATCTTTCTCTTAAGATGCTTTCACGCATGTGTTTATCAAATTTTTCTTGGGTTTTAAAAACTACATCTTTTTCAATTTCCAAAACTTTAATTTCTCTGCCCAAGTGGTCAGCGACAGTTTTGAGTCTTTGTTTGACATCGATAGTTTCTAAAATAGTCTGTTTTTCTAAAGTAGAAATATTTAAGGTGCTGGCAATTTGGTCAGCTAATTCTCCAGCTTTAACTCCACCAAGGAGTTTCATGAAGTTTAAAAACTCGATTTGTTTACCCATTTGGACAGTTTTTCTAAAAGATTTTTGTAAATGACTAGCTAGAGCTTTTGTTTCATCATCATTCACTTCTATATCAAGCAAGCGAATAACCGTGGCTTCAAGATAAGGTTTCTCTTGGGTATATTGTTGAATTTTAACCCGGCCAATTCCTCTGACTAAAGCATTCACCGACTCATCAGTATTGATGGTTCTTTCGACTACAGCTAGAGTCCCGACTTCATAAAGATCTTTTGGTCTTGGTAAGTTAATAGTTGAGTTTTTTTGAGCAACTAAAATGACTAATTTCTGGGGGTTTTTGTTGGCAGCTTTGAGGCCTGCCAGTGAAACTTTTCTGCCAAAAGTTAAAACAGATTCGGTTACTGGAAATAGTAAGCCCTCTTTGAGTGGGACTACTGGTAACTTTAGTTGATTAGTGGGAAGTTGCCCAGTTTTTTGAGTTGATTGATTGTTATCTGAGATAGTTTTTTCAGAAATACCAGTCATGAGAGAGTTCCTTCTTTGAGTTGGATTAGCATTCTATATTTTGGTCTGCTAAATGGCAAGGTTCAAATTGGGTTTATGATTTTTTAAACCACCCAGTTGGTTTTCCCAGAATAAGGCTAGTCAGGTCTAATTTAGCTAAGTGTATCCACCACTCAATAAACATTTTAATGATAAAAATTACAACGAGTACTTTAACATATCCATAGATATTAAATAGTTCTGGCCAGCCAACTACTACTAAAAAAACTGGTTCAAATAAATTAGGAAAGGCAAATAAAAGTGCTTCCTGATTAGTTTTAGTGAAAATTAAGATTCCCAATAATCTAACAATAAATAAGGTAATTAGTAACCAATAAAGTGGTGAAGTTTGAAGGTGTTGAATGGTGTATATAAATAAAGCAAAATAAAACCACAGATCAAGCCACTTATCATAAACTTCATAAGTGGTTCTTTTAACACCAAGTGACTCAAATAAATGGCCATCAACTCCATCAATAATGATGTTTAGTAATGCTCCCCAAAGTGGATGCCAGATCCAAATAGTAGTAACAATAGTTAATCTAAGTGTGGTCCAGAAGCCAACAAAAAGTGAAAAGTTTAGTTTATTTTGCTTGCGCATTTCTCTACTAGTGTATCTATAATAGTCGCCATGTTTCAACCATGGCTTTTACTAGTTTTAGCAGCGGCTATAGTGGCTGCCTTTGCCAGAATTTTTCAAAAAAAAGTGATAGCGAATCCTAAACATGATTCAATTACCCTGAGTTTTTTGTTTCAGTTCTCTGCAGCAATGATTTTTTTGTTATACAGTTTAGTCACTAAAACTTTTGCTATTCCAGATTTGAGTAGCGTTTGGCTTAATGTGATTTTGATGGTAGTGCTTTATGCAGCTGGTAATATTTTGTCATTTTTAGCTTTTGAGTTTGCTGAGGCATCTGAAGCTAGTATTTTATTTCCAACCAGTACTATCTGGTCAGTGGTGACAGCGTTGATTTTTCTAGGTGAAAGATTAACAACTCAACAATTAACTGGGATTGCCATCATGATTGCTGGCATTATGTTTACTTATTTTGAAAAGACCAGTTGGCGTTTTAACAAGGGCCATGTCTTTGCTTTAGTGAGTTCTTTTTTCTATGGTATCGCTTTTACTAACGATATTTTTATTATGAATTTGTTTTCATCAGTTGCTTCCTATATGTTTATGATTTTTTTGTTGCCGGCACTAGCCATTTTATTGGTTAGACCAGCTCTTTTGGTTAAAGTAAAGTTTTATTTTAGTACTTTTAAAGCTGTTAATTTATTGTTTGCTTCAATTGTTTTTTATTGTTTTTCAACGATTGCTTACTTTACGGCTTATCGTTGGGGTGGACAGGCATCTCTAATCTCCCCAATTTTTCAAACAAGTGTGATTTTTACGGTTTTACTCAGTGCTATTTTATTGAATGAAAAAAAACATTTATGGCAAAAACTAATTGGTGCTTTGGTTACTTTTGCTGGCGTAATTTTAATTATTAAGCTGTAAAATCGGTCGTTGTGAAAAATCGTTTATTAACTAGATTAGCCATTGAGTTTAGCCACTTCCAAGAAATGGGTGTAAATTTACAACGGCTTACTTTATCTTATACTTTTTACTTAATGGCTAGGCCACTTTTAGACGTATTCATGAATACTTTTTTATGGAGACAGGCTAATGGTGTCTTGTTAATAATTTTATACTATGTTGGTTGGGTGTTAGGTTTACCAGTCGGGTTTTTAGTTAATGGTTTTATTTTAAAAAAGTTTCATGTTAAAAACTTATATTTTTTTGGGGTGGTTTTTCAGGGTTTTGGGGCAGCTTTAGCTATTTTTTCTAAACAATTGAGTCCCAGCTTAATTTTGGTTTATGGCTTAATTTTTGGCTTTACGGCAGCATTTTTTTGGGCCAACAAAAATTCTTTAAGCTATTTATTGAGTAGAAATAAAAATCGACTTTACTATAACTCGATTGAGACTTCGATTAGATTGATTGTTGGGGTGGTGATTCCTTTACTAGTTGGTTGGTTTATTGTGGCTGGTGAGCAACTAGCTTTTTACTCGGTTGATTTTGCTTATAAAGTAATGATTATTCTAGCTTTAGGCCTACTATTTATTAGTGGTTTAACCATGAAATTAGCTAATTTTGAAGATATTGGCTCAGCTAAATTATTAGTGACTAAGAAATCAAAAAATTGGCAAATGGCCAGAATGATAAATTTTGTTTATAGCACTTTGTATGGGGTTAATATTTTTTATCCAGCAGTATTGATTTTATATTTTGGTGCTAAGGAAGGGATTGTTGGCACTTTACAAGCAGTTACCCAGTTGTTAGCAGCTATGAGCTTGTATGTGCTGGCTAGAAAAATGAAAGTTAGTCAATTTATTAGTCTGATGACTATTTCTCATTTAGCTTATTTGGTTAGTTTTATTTTACTTGGTTGGAATTTTTCACTGGTTACCGCAATTATCTACATTATTGTGGTCACTCTTTTTGAGGTAGCTCGTTGGAACAGTAGTTATACTTTAGTGATGAACGCTATGGATCAAGAATTGGCAAAACAAACTGATGATGCTGGTTATGCTTATGTTTTCGATAACGAAATCTTTTTTAATTTAGGCAGAATTATTGGTTTAGTGAGTTTTATTGTGGCCATGAATTATTTTGGTTTAGAAGTAGCCATGAGAGTGTTACCAATATTTTTTATTTTGTTGCAATTTATCTTGGTTTGGCCAATGAAGTATTTAGTAAAAAAACAACAATAATTTTTAGTTTTGAGAAATAAAAAGTGGGTGTACTACGATTCGAACGTAGGACCTCTGTCTTATCAGGACAGCGCTCTAACCATCTGAGCTATACACCCATAAAAAAGATAACCAGTATTGTAGCACGCTCTAGTTTTTTTTCTAATAGAAAAAACAACTAGTTTAAACTAGACTAACTTTGTTAATTTATATGCAAAGAGATTACTATGAGTGAAGAAGAACAAGAATTTGCCAAATACGAATCATTAGCTATGGACTTAAAATCAGCTGAAAAAGAAAAATGGACTGATTCATTTAACGAGGCCTTGAGTATTATTGGTAAAGAAGGTTTGAAGCCTTATCAAGAGAGTTTAGTTGAGTCTGTTTTAGAAAAAATATCTCAAGGTCCAGCTGATGGTGAAGGGATTGATTACAAATTTGTTAGTAAATTGCTCGATCTTTATGGTTACAGAAATCGGGAGGTGTTGACCAATACTTTACATCGAATTTTGCTAATGTCTCAAGCTAATCTACAGGCTAAAGCAAAGGTTATAGAGTTTTTGCTAGATAATAATGGCAATAGACTTACAACCGATACATTAAAAATTTTAGATGTTTATTTACAACCACATGCTTCAATTGACCAAAGATTGACTGCTAAAGCCATGGAATGTGCCTTTAATTTGGTTATATTATTGGGAAGGAGAAAAGGTGAAGAAACCAAAGATGCTTTCTTTGAGTTAGCAATTAGTAAAATGGTAGCTGGAAATTTTCCTGAAGGTTTAGCAATTCGTATGACTAAAGTTTTAGCAACCGATCCAGCCAACAACTTCTCTTTTTTAAGGCAAATTAGAGATAGTGAATTTTTGAGCAATGATGTAAAACAAATTGCCAAAAAAGGTTTAATAGGTTAACTGCTGATTTTAGCTAAAAACCATTTTTCTTCCATCAAAGTCAGCTTCTACTTTATCTCCTTCTTTAACCTTATTTTGAATAATTTCTAATGATAAAGGATCTAGTAACTCTTTTTGAATTAATCTTTTGAGTGGTCTAGCTCCAAAAATTGAGTCATAGCCAGCTGAAGCAAAATAAGTGATGGCTTTTTCTGAAACAGTTAAATCAATATTTTTGTTTTCTTTAAGTCTGGTTTGTAAAATTCTAATTTGAATTTTAACAATATTTTTGATTTCTTTTTCAGTCAAAGGTTGAAAAATAATAATGTCATCTACCCTATTCAAAAATTCTGGTCTAAATCTTTGTTTTAGTAATTTATGAATTTCTTGTTCTTGTTTATTAGTGTCTTGCTGGTACTCAGCTATTAGCTCACTCCCCAGATTTGAAGTCATGATAATCACGGTGTTCTTGAAGTCAACTGTTTTACCTTTACTATCAGTGAGTCGACCATCGTCAAGTACCTGCAGGAGTGTATTAAAAACATCTGGATGGGCTTTTTCTACTTCGTCAAATAGAATGACTGAGTATGGTCTGCGTCTGACTGCTTCAGTGAGTTGGCCACCTTCTTCATAACCAACATAACCAGGAGGAGAGCCAATTAAACGAGCCACCGAGTGTTTTTCCATATATTCACTCATATCGATTCTAATTATCATTTTTTCGTCATCAAATAATACTTCTGCCAAAGTTTTAGCTAGTTCAGTTTTACCGACCCCAGTTGGTCCAAGGAAGATAAACGAGCCAATTGGTTTGCCTTCTTCGCTAATGCCGGCTCGATTACGGCGAATTGCATTGGCGACAGCTTTAATGGCAGTAGTTTGACCAATAACTCTATGACCGATTTCTGTTTCTAGTTTAGCTAGCTTGTCACCTTCTTCAGTCAACATTTTTTCGACAGGGATGCCTGTCCAACGAGCCACAACTCGAGCGATATCTTCTTGAGAGACTTCTTCTTTGAGGATTTTTTGGTTGGTTTGAATTTTTTTGAGTTCTACTTTGGCTTGTTTAATTTTGTTTTCTAACTCTGGGATCTTGCCATAGTTAATCTCAGCTACTTTTTGTAAGTCATAGTTTCTTTCTGCCTGGATGGCTTGTTCTTTGAGTTCATCAATGTCTTTACTAGATTGTTTGATTTTAGCAATCGCATTTTTTTCTGCCTGCCAGTGCAAATCTAGTTGTTTGTGTTTTTCAGTGAGTTCGGCAATTTCTTTTTCGATTTCTTTTAATCGTTCTTTACTAGATTCATCTTTTTCTTTGGTTAAAGCTGCTTTTTCAATTTCTAACTGACGAATTTTTCTCTCTAAAGTATCAATTACAGTTGGTTTACTCTCGATTTCAATTCTAATCGCCGAAGCAGCTTCATCCATCAGGTCAATAGCTTTATCTGGTAAAAACCTGTCGGCAATATAACGGTGAGATAGTTTGACTGCAGCCACCAAGGCATTGTCTCTGATTTTAACTCCATGGTGAGTTTCATACTTTTCTTTGATACCTCTTAGAATTGAAAGAGTATCTTCAACAGATGGCTCTTCAACCATGACTGGTTGAAAACGTCTTTCCAGAGCAGCATCTTTTTCAATATATTTTCTATATTCTTTTAAAGTCGTTGCACCAATGGTTCTCAACTTGCCACGAGCTAAAGCTGGTTTGAGTAAGTTACCGGCATCAGTCGAACCTTCTTGGGCTCCAGCACCGACAATAGTATGGAGTTCATCAATAAAGAGAATAATTTCTCCCTCAGCAGCTTCGATATCTTTGATCACCGCTTTGAGTCGATCTTCAAACTCACCACGGTATTTAGCTCCAGCAATCAAAGCGCCCATGTCTAAATTGAGGATTTTTTTATTTTTCAAAACATCGGGAACATCTTGGTCAATGATTTTTTTAGCCAAACCCTCAACGATGGCTGTTTTACCAGTTCCTGGTTCACCGACCAAAACAGGGTTATTTTTTGTTCGACGAGATAGAATTTGGGTAATTCTTCTAACTTCTTCATCGCGCCCAATGACTGGGTCAATTTTTCCTTGTTTGGCAAGTTCAGTAAAATCTTGGGTATATTTTTCTAAGGCTTGGTACTTACCTTCTGGATCTGGGTCAGTGACTTTTTGGTTACCTCGAATTTGCTTAAGGGTTTCTATGACTGATTTTTTATCGACCTCAACTAAGTGTTGAATCTCTTTGTTATCTAGCAAGCCCAAAAATAAATGTTCAGTGCTAATGTATTCATCTCTGAGTTTACCAGCTTCAGTTTCGGCTTTAGCAAAAACTTGTTGTAGTTCTGGCGAGACATAAGCTTGAGTAGCTGTCTCAGTGGTTGGCAGTTTACTGATTTCGTTTTGAACCTTAGTTTTTAAACTTGGTAAGTCTTGCTCAAGTTTTTGCAGTAAAGATGGGATGAGGCCATTTGGTTGTTCAACCAAAACTAATAGTAAATGTAGGGGGTGCATGGCTGGATTTTTGAGTTTGCCAGCTAGTTGCATTGTGCCTTGGATAGCTTCGGCGGATTTAGTAGTAAAACTATTTAGATTCATAGACTAACTCCTTAATTAAGATTTAATAATTAAGTAATTAGCAGTCATTATATAACTTTGCTAAAAAGATGTTCAAGTGCAAAAATGATAAGGAAAACAAAGTCCTTTTTGTTGTTAAAATATATTTGAAAATATCAAATAGTATCTTAATATATCATATAAAAAAGAATGATAAATCAATGTTTATTTTCTATTTAGTATATTAGCAGTCTTTTTATGCCTCTGCTAAAAACCTATAGTTAAATTGTCTATAATAAATTATTATTGATTTATCAGATTATTTTTAAATCTTGGTACAAAAAAACCCTCAATTAATGAGGGTTATTGTTGTAAGACATTAACAACAGTTTATTCTGAGCTAAACACGGCGGTGAAAACGGCCTAGACACATGTTCATAGGTCTTGGTTGTTTCGAGATTATTACTAATCTCGGGAGAAAGGGGTCGTGATTTCCCCTACCCATTCTCCTTAGAAAGGAGGTGATCCATCCGCACCTTCCAGTACGGATACCTTGTTACGACTTAGTCCTCATCGCCAACCTCGCCGTAGAAGAGCCGCTCTCTTTCGAGTTACGGTCACCCGCTTCGGGCGTTGCTGACTTTGCTGGCTTGACGGGCAGTGTGTACAAGGAGCGAGAACGTATTCACCGCAACCTGCTGATTTGCGATTACTACCGATTCCGGCTTCATGAGGGCGGATTGCAGCCCTCAATCTGAACTGAGGAGCCGTTTATTAGGATTGGCTCAGGATTACTCCGTCGCGACCCGTTGTCGGCTCCATTGTAGGATGTGTGTAGCCCTGGATGTAAGGGACATGCTGACTTGACGTCGTCCTCTCCTTCCTCCCCCGCAGAGCGGGGGCAGTTCTGTCAGACACTTGTAACTGACAGCAAGGGTTGCGCTCGTTACCACACTTAAGTGGACGTCTCACGACACGAGCTGACGACAGCCATGCATCACCTGTGTACCACTCTCGAAGAAATTCTGGTTTCCCAGAACGTGCAGGTACATGTCAAACCCAGGTAAGGTTTTTCGCTTTGTATCGAATTAAAC